>CAYTCD010000075.1:0-8627 GCA_964436335.1 uncultured Bacteroidaceae bacterium | reverse complement strand
ACCTTTTTTGCTACTTGTTTGGACGGCGGTTCGATTCCGCCCGGTTCCACAAAAAAACGTTTTGGACGGCGAGCTGCTTCGTTGCATCCCTCGGCTTGTTCGGTCACGTACTAAAGTACGCTCCCTCACCGCCTTCGGGCTGCGCCTCGCATCTCACCATCCAAAACGTTTTTTACCCTTGAAAAGGGCTATATAATTGGATGAATAGGACGGAAATAGCGGATATTTGGTTGACTTCTTCTGAGATTGGGATTGAAACCCTTGATGGAAGGAAAGCAGTGGAATATTTCTCCGATTATCCCCGTTTGCAATCTGCTTCCGAAGAACAACGGAAAAATTATAATCTTTCGTATTTCGGCATTCATTGGCCCGAAATAAACGAAGATTTGTCTTTCGACGGCTTCTTTTCAAAGTATTCAAAAGCCTGACACTTTTTTCTCCTTGCCCCAAAATTCTTCAACGGTTACGGTAAAGATGGTGCAGCGGTCGGCATCGGCGGAGGTGACGGCAATCGGTTGGTCGTGGTAGCGGTCAACGAGCGCTTGCAGAAAGACACGCTTTTCCTCGGGATTTTCTATGATTTGAGCGCGACCGCGGCCGGTTACGCTTTTAAAGATGTCCGTATTATGTTTGTGGGCGGGATTATAGACCAATTCCACATCGCATTCCATTTCAAAGAACACTCGGTTGTCTTGCGCCATGCAATCTAATTTGTAGCCGCGTTTGGCGCAGTGAAAGCATAGAATCAACGCGCCGTTTTTCTCCACAAGCCCGAAGTTCATCGGCACCAGATACGGGTATCCGCTCTGGCGGTCGTTAAAAGCCAATCGGCAGACATGGCAACGTTTCATGATATCCACAATGGTGTTGCGGTCTGTAATCTCTCGGTCTTTGCGAAACATGATCCGAAATTATTCTTTGGTGGCTTGGTAGAGGAAACGTTTGATGCTGCGCTTGGGCGTTTTTTCAAATTCCTCGGTCATGATTCTTATCTTGCTTATCTGGCTGTAAGCAGGTAAGAACGCGTTGATGGCGACACGGTTCTGCTCCATGATGGCTTCTAATTTTTCCAGATTGATACCGCTTTGGTCGGCGGATTCAAAATCGGGATAAACCAAGGCTTCGAGCCGGCCGTTTCCGGCATCGATAACCAACGATTCGGAAACGAGGTTCAGGGTATTGATCTGGTCTTCGAAATCTTCAGGATAGATGTTCTGTCCGTTTGCCCCCAAAATCATGGTTTTGCAACGTCCTTTGATAAAGAGATTGCCTTCGGCGTCCAGAATGCCCATATCGCCGGTCTTCATCCATCCGTCTTCGGTAAAGGCGGCTTTGGTGGCGGATTCATTCTTGTAGTAGCCCAACATTACGTTGGTGCCCCTTACCAGGATTTCTCCCGGAATTTCGGACGGGGCGTTGGAATCTATCTTTATTTCCATACGGGGCGCGGCTTTACCGCAAGAATGAAGTGCGTGCGAAGCCCAGGGCGCGTAGCTGATGATAGGACCGCATTCAGTCATGCCGTAGCCCACCGTGTAGGGAAATTTCATGCGTTTGAAGAAATCTTCGGTCTCGCGGTTGAAAGGCGCTCCACCGATGATCACTTCCACGAACCGTCCTCCGAAAGCATCTACGAGTGTACTGCGGACACGGTCGGTAATCGTGGTGTCAAGAACCGGCAGTTTCAACAAGGCTTTCACGGCAGGTCGCTCAATGATGGGCTGTATCTGTTTGCGATAAATCTTTTCGATGATGAGCGGAACGGCGATGATGATGTCGGGGCGGATTTCCTGAAACGCTTCGAAAATAACTTTGGGCGAAGGGTTGCGGGTAAGAAAATGGATATGGGCGCCTTTTCCGAATTCATAGAGGAACTCAAAGGCCATGCCGTACATATGCGCCATGGGCAGGAGGCTCACTACGTTGGAGCCTTGTGAGATGGAAGGCAAAACCTCGTTGGCAAACATCCAGTTTGACCAAAGGCAGCGGAAAGGTAACATAACTCCCTTGCTGTGGCTGGTGGTGCCGGAAGTATAACTGATAACCGCCAGTTCGTCGGGCTGGTCTTTATGAAAAACAAGGTCTTCCTGTCCGAAAGATTTAGGGTATTTTTCCCCGAATTTCTGATTGAGGTGCTCGAACACCTGCCGGTTGTTTTCGTTGACGGTATGGAGCAAGTCGAATGTATCTATCGAATAGATGGCGTTGATGTGGAGCATGCTGGCCGGGTTGAGATTTTCCCAGACCACTTCGCCGGTAAAGAGCAGTTTCGCCTCGCAATGGTTCACGATGTGATGCACGTTTTCGGGCTTGAATTCGTGCAGGATAGGCACGATTACCGCGCCGTAGCTCAAGGTGGCGATAAATACCACGGCCCAGTTGGAGGAGTTTTTGCCGATAAGGGCGATTTTGTCTCCCTTTTTGATGCCGGCCGCCTCAAAGAGAATGTGGAGTTTGGCTATTTTACGGGCTATTTCCTTGTATTGAAAGGTGGTGCCTTTATAGTCGGTGAGGGCGGGAAGCTCCCAATTGCGCTTCACGCTTTCTTCCATAATGCGGAGAAAACTTTGATCCATTGCTTATCAGTTTTGAAAAAGAGACGGTTGCCGATAGCCCGGCATGTGTCTTTCTATACAAAGATATGGGATTTTTTGCACTTGGTTGTGGCGTTTCGTATCTCACAGCCCTACGGTAAGATTCGGTATGGCAAAATATGTTATCTTTGTCAACTTTTGTAAACCGATAACTTTTAAGGGTTATGGCCTATAACGAATCGATGTTGATCCGGCGCGATTTGCTTACGCGCGTGTGCAAACTGATGCGGAGCGGGAAACTGCGCTCGGAGATAGACCGGGTTCCCCTCGTGATGAGACCTCGTTACAGCAAGGATGTTTCCCGTTGCTGCGTATATAAGGACCGTGCGGTTATCAAATACCGCCTGATGGCGATTCTCGGCTACGATATCCGCGATGAAAAGGACGAACTGACACCTTTGAGCGAATATGCGCGCATGGCCGAAGAACGCACCGAACAGACCACGGCTATCCTTACCGTGGTCGATTTGGCGTGCAGCTCATGCGTTCAGGTGAACTATGTGGTTACCAACATGTGCCACGGCTGTATCGGGCATCCCTGCACCTTTGCCTGCCGCAAGAACGCCATCAGCATCCATCATCAGGCGTACATCGACCCCGACAAGTGCGTCAGCTGCGGGCTCTGTATGAAGGCCTGCCCGTTCAACGCCATCATTTACCAGGCCGTTCCCTGCGAACAGTCCTGCCCGGTGGATGCCATCTCGAAAGACGAACACGGGGTGGAGCACATCGATGAGTCGAAGTGCATCTACTGCGGCCGTTGCCGCGAAGCCTGCCCTTACGGGGCGATTATGGAAAAAACCTACCTTACCGAGATATTCCGCGCCTTGAAATCCGACAAGAAGGTGGTGGCGCTGGTGGCTCCGTCTATCATGGGGCAGTTCCCCGTGCATCCGGGCAAGGTGGTGAGCGCCATCAAGGCCTTGGGCTTCGACGAAGTGGTGGAAGTGGCCGAAGGAGCCAACACCACGGCCATCAACGAGGCAGCCGAATTTGAAGAAAGGGTAGTGGAAGGTGGCCAGAAATTTATGACCACTTCTTGTTGCCACTCCTATACGGAATTGGTTCACAAACATCTGAAACATCTCGAACCTTATGTTTCGCATACCCATACGCCCGTTTATTACACGGCGCAAATGGTAAAGGAAAAAGACCCGGACTGCATTACGGTGTTCTTTGCCCCCTGTCTTTCCAAACGCCATGAAGCCATGGTGGAAAAGGATATCGACTGGGTGCTCTCCTACGAAGAATTGGGCGCTATGCTGACCGCCGACGGCATCGACATTCAGAAATGCGAAGAATCCGAGTTGGCGGAAATCAACAATGTGGGGCGCGCGTTCCCTTATACCCAAGGGGTTACCGAAGCGGTGCTGCATTATTCCAAGGATCCTAAAGCCATCCGGCCTTTCTATATCGACGGGGTGGACAAGGCGGTTATCAAGAGCCTCAAGACCGTGGAACAGACCTGCGGCGGTCCCGACCAACCCAATATGATAGAGTTTATGGTTTGCCAGGGAGGCTGTGTGAACGGTTGCGCTTCGATTGCCAATCCGCGCACCGCCGCCCGCCAGATACAGACTTTTATCAAGGAGGACGATGCGCGGAAGGCGGCGCAGGAGAACTCCCCCGCTGCCAAGGCGTAGCATATGGCCGGCTTCTCGTTCTTACGCGGCTACAAAGCCTATTTGAAATTGGAAAGGCAACTTTCTGATGCCACCATAGAGGCGTATATCCATGATATAAGCCTCTTTTTGCAGTATATGCGGGTGGATGCCGCCGAAGAGGAAGATCAGGAGAAGGCGGTTGGATGGAAAGACATCAAGGTTTCGGATGTGGAGGGATTCACCGCTTTCCTGCTCGAAAACGGCATGAACGCCCGTTCCCAGGCGCGTATTCTATCGGGCCTCAAGAACTTTTTCAATTATCTGGTATTGGAGGAAGTGATAGAAAGTTCTCCGGCAGAATTGATGGAAAGCCCTCGTTTGATGCGGCATTTGCCCGATGTGCTTTCGTATGCGGAAATCGTGCGTATTTTAGATTCTATAGATTTGTCGGTGGCCGAAGGTCGCCGCAACCGTGCCATGTTGGAAATGCTCTATGCCTGCGGACTTCGGGTGTCGGAACTGGTGAACCTGCAACTTTCGATGCTTTACTTCAACGACGGTTTTGTGCGGGTTATCGGCAAGGGCAATAAAGAGCGGCTGGTTCCTATTGGAAAAACAGCCATGCGGCAGGTGGAGAGTTATATTCAGAACGACCGTTGCCATCTCCCTGTCAGGGTGGGAAACGAGAATATCGTGTTCTTGAACCGGAGAGGGCGGAAACTATCGCGCGTAATGGTGTTCAAGATTATCAAGAAACAAGCGGAAGTGGCCGGTATCACCAAGAATATCAGCCCGCATACTTTCCGGCACAGTTTCGCCACCCACCTTGTCGAAGGAGGGGCCGACCTGCGGGCGGTACAAGATATGCTGGGCCACGAATCCATCACCACCACCGAAATCTACACGCATATAGACAGGCGTTACCTGCAGGAGATCATAGAACGTTACCATCCGCAGAACAGACGGTAACCTAATAGCGTCAAGCCCTCCTTTTTATCAGTTCCGCCACAATCTGCACGGCGTTGGTGGCCGCGCCCTTGCGGATATTGTCTGAAACTACCCAAAGATTCAATCCGTTCGGCACCGATTCATCGCGGCGGATTCTACCAACGAACACATCGTTTTTTTCATAGGCGTCGATGGGCATGGGGTAGAGGTTGCGGCTTACATCATCTGTTACCTTTACCCCCGGCATTTCTTCCAGCAGACGGCGTACGTCTTTGAGTTCGAAGGGTTTCCGGGTTTCCACATTCACCGCTTCCGAATGTCCGCCGTACACCGGTACGCGCACCACGGTTGCCGTGATACGGATATTGTTGTCGCGGAGAATCTTGCGGGTTTCGTTCACCAACTTCATTTCTTCCGATGTATAGCCATTGTCGTCGAAGTCGCCGCCATGCGGGATGATGTTGTGGTGAATGGGATGCGGATAGGCTTTAAGCGGGCTATCCAGGCCTTTTTCTTCGTATTCGAGCTGGGTCAGGCCTTTGATACCCGAACCGCTTACCGACTGGTAGGTGGAAATGACGAGCCGTTCTATTCCGTAGGCTTTGTGGATGGGTGCCAAGGCAAGTACCATCTGAATCGTGCTGCAATTGGGGTTGGCGATAATGCGGTCGGTGTCTTTTACAACATCGATATTGATTTCGGGAACGACCAAAGGCACGTTCTTGTCCATGCGCCATGCGGAGGAATTATCCACCACCGTGCAACCCTTTTGGGCAAAGAGGGGGGCGTATTGCAGGGAAGTGCCGCCGCCGGCCGAAAAAATGGCATAGTCGGGCGCGGCTTCGATGGCCTTGGAAACCGAAACCACCTTGTGTTTCCTGCCGGCAAATTCCACTTCTTTGCCCACCGAACGTTCGGAAGCAGCTGGAAAGAGTTCTATATCGGTAAGATGATATTCTTCCAAAAGACGGAGCATTTTGGTACCTACAAGACCGGTGGCACCCACAACGGCAATTTTCATTTTCTTAAGATTCTTTTATCTGTTGGTAATCAATTTTATGTAGTGGATTTTAGGGGCAAAATCCCGATAAAACGAATTTCGCACGTTATTCCAATAAACAAAATTAGGAGGGATATGTATGAAAACATGCAGGCTTGCAAGGATTTTATTAACGGTGGCCGGTTTATTGCCGGGTTTTCCTCTTTGGGCGCAGTGGCATGATTCGTTCGATGCTGGATTGGAAGAATGGCAGGGAATGAAAGACTGTTTTGAAATAGTGGAGGGGCAGTTGCGGAGCAAGGGGCCTGAAAAATCATCGCGCATCGGTCTGAGCCGGGCTTTTGAGGCGGGCGATTCCACGCTTTGTTTTGAATTCGGTATCGACTTGGGATTCGTTCCCTCCAGCACCAACCGTCTGCGGCTTTATCTGTTTGGAACGGATTCGGCCTTGAGCGACACGGCGGCGGCCATCTATCTTCAGTTGGGACAGAAAGGAGGAATCAATACATGGGAAATGTATCAGGTTTCGGCAGATACGCTTGTATCGCTTTGGCAGGGAGAAAGGGTATATTCCAAGCAGAATCAGATGAAATTCAATCTCCGTGTGGTGTATCGTCCATGTATGCGCGATAGTTTGACGAAAAGTGACGGTAAAAGCGGCGACTTGCAGGTATTTCATTCTACCGGCGATCCTGCACAGGCTTTTTGGCAGGCCGATGGCGGCAGGGTGCGGGCCACGGTTTTTCCGATGGCGGACCGTGGCGCTTTTTATACGGGCCTCATGGGGATATACCAAACCGCTTCCCGCTTTGACAAGTATGCTTTCGACTATGTTTCGGTGGGAAGACTTCCGTTGGCAAAGCCTGTGATTTCCGACATAGGGGGGATGGACAAGGTGAATCAAGCGTTCTGCATGCCGGTGCCGCATGCGGGTTCCCTCGTTATTAATGAAATTCTGTTCAATCCCCGTTCCGGCGAGAGCCGTTTTGTGGAGATCCATAATCCCACCGATACCGTTTGGGAACTTCGTCAGTTGGCCTTAGGCATTCCCGATGGAGAGAAATGGCGGTATTCCCTTATCACGAAAGATACCACCCTTCGGATAGAAGCCCATTCATGGAAGGCGGTGGCGAAAGAGGCGAAGACTATTGGGAAGGCCTATAGGGGAGAACCTGCGAATATCTTTACGGCAAACGCTTTTCCAACCATTGGCGATAAGGCAGGACGGCTACGGTTGGTATGGATTCCGGCGGCGGCCGATACGGTACGCGACACCGTGTTTATAGATGAGGTCGCCTACAGTGCGGAATGGCATCATTGGCTTTTGCCTGATCCGGAGGGCGTTTCATTGGAACGTCTTCGGGCGGATAAGTCGGGAATGGAGGCCTCGAACTGGGTTTCGGCCGCCGAAACGGCGGGTTTTGCCACACCGGGTACCGTAAATTCACAGGTGTATGTGGCCACCTCCGATCAAGAACCGGTTTGGTTTACATTGGATCCGCCGGTGGTAACGCCCAACAACGATGCCCGTAATGATTTTATGTTTCTGCGTTGGAATCCCGCTCTGGCGGGGTGCATGTGCAGTATTTGCGTGTATGATGAGAGAGGGAGGAAAATAAAGACGCTGGCGCATGAACTGCTGTTGGGCGCGGGTGGAGAGATCCGTTATGATGCCACAGATGCGGGTGGGCGGATTCTTCGTCCCGGAATATATGTCGTGTATATTGACTTGTTGCGTTCCAACGGCCGTCATAAACGTTTGCGTTATCCGTTGGTGGTAGGATGAGAATCCGTTTTTTGACGGCGAACGGGAGGGATAAAAAAAATAGAGGCGCAAAGCACCTCTATTTTTGATTTTCTGTGGAGTATAGGGGAGTCGAACCCCTGACCTCTTGACTGCCAGTCAAACGCTCTAGCCAACTGAGCTAATACCCCGTGCGCCGAACGCGGCGGCTTTCTGCGCTCCCTCTAGGACTTGAACCTAGGACCCTCTGATTAACAGTCAGATGCTCTAACCGGCTGAGCTAAGGAAGCTTTTTTCTTCAAGCGTCTCCGCTAAAGAGGTTGCAAAGGTACGACATTTTTTTTTATCCGCAAATACTTTCGCAAAAAAAATCGTGATGTTTGCTTTTTGTGAAATCTTAGTATCTTTGCTCCCGCTTGGGGCATTAGCTCATCTGGTAGAGCGTTTGGTTCGCAATCAAAAGGTAGTGGGTTCGAGTCCCATATGCTCCACAAAACACACTGATAGGCAGTGTATGCTCAAGAAGCCCGGTTTTACATCAGGAATGTGAAGTCGGGCATTTTTTTTACGCTCGGGAAAATGAACGTGCCGGCAGTCTTGGCCGATAAGACGTTGAATGTCGCTAAAAAAAAACTGCCATGGGAGAACATCAGATGTTACCATGGCAGATACTTATAAGTTAGTCGGGATGACAGGATTTGAACCTGCGACAACACGCCCCCCAGACGTGTACTCTA
>CAYTCD010000074.1:1625-8986 GCA_964436335.1 uncultured Bacteroidaceae bacterium | reverse complement strand
CGGTGGACGGCAGGGTCAACGAATCTGCCTCCCAATTGCAGGTGGGCATGAAAGGCGTGGCGGTATCCCGCCTGGCACCGATGGGAACCGTTGAAGTGGACGGCGAACTTTATGAGGCCGCATCGCAGGCTTCTTTCATCAACCCCAAGACCCCGGTTACGGTGGTCAAGATAGAGGGCGGCAAGGTTTGGGTAAAGGAATATGCCGAATAAGGCGCTTGTAAATGGTTGAAATCTTAAAAATCAGAATACAATGGAAGTAGGTGTTATCGTAGGTTTGGTTATCGTGGGAATTTTCCTGCTGTGGCTGTTGTTTTACTTTATTCCGGTAGGGCTGTGGTTCAATGCCTTGGTTTCGGGCGTGCATATCTCGCTCTTGCAGCTTATCATGATGCGTTGGCGCAAGGTTCCGCCCCAAATCATCGTGCGCAACCTCATTGCCGCCAAGAAAGCCGGTTTGCAGTTGAACCGCAACGAACTCGAAGCCCATTTTCTGGCGGGCGGACATCTGAATTTGGTGGTGCAGGCCTTGATTTCGGCCGACAAAGCCAATATGAACCTCGATTTCAAGACCGCCACCGCCATCGACCTGGCAGGCCGCAACGTGTTTGAAGCCGTGCAGATGTCGGTAAACCCCAAGGTAATCAACACCCCTCCTGTGGCGGCTGTGGCCAAAGACGGCATCCAGCTTATCGCCAAGGCGCGGGTAACGGTGCGCACCAACATCAAGCAATTGGTGGGCGGTGCCGGCGAGGAAACGATTCTGGCACGTGTGGGCGAAGGCATCGTAACTTCCATCGGTTCGGCGGTAACGCACAAGCAGGTGCTCGAAAATCCCGACTCGATTTCGCGCGTGGTGCTCGAAAAAGGCCTGGATTCGGGAACCGCTTTCGAGATACTCTCCATCGACATTGCCGATATCGACGTGGGCAAGAACATCGGGGCGCAGCTTCAGATGGACCAGGCCAACGCCGACAAGAACATAGCCCAGGCCAAGGCCGAGGAACGCCGTGCCATGGCGGTGGCGCTCGAACAGGAAATGCGCGCCAAGGCACAGGATGCCCGCGCCAAGGTAATCGAAGCCGAAGCCGAAGTGCCCATGGCGCTGGCGGCGGCATTCCGCCAAGGACATCTGGGGGTGATGGACTATTACCGTCTTGAAAACATCAAGGCCGATACCCAGATGCGGGAATCGATTTCCAAGCCTGCGGCTGAACCCTCCAAATAATACTTGGAGTGCAGCGTTTCTTTATCCATTTGGCGTACGACGGCGCGCCCTATTGCGGCTGGCAACAACAACCCAACGGGCGTAGCGTGCAGGCCTGTTTGCAGGAAGCCCTGTCGGTGCTCCTGCAACGGGAAATATCCGTGGTGGGCTGCGGCAGGACGGATGCCGGGGTGCACGCCTCCTCGTATTACGCCCATTTCGACCTGACGGACCATTCGGTTCCCTACGAGAACCGCCGCGACTGGGTCTATAAGCTCAATGCCTTGCTGGATAAGGAAATCTCCGTTTTTTCGGTCTTTGAAGTGCCCCAGGATCTGCACGCCCGCTTTTCGGCACGGCAGCGCACCTACCGATACTGTCTGCACACGCATAAGGACCCTTTTGCCAACCGCTACAGCTATCATTGCCGCTTTCCCTTTGATGCCGGATTGGTGCGCCAGGCCGGGCGGCGGCTTACCGAATGCCGCGATTTTACCTCTTTTGCCAAGCTGCATACCGACAACAAGAACAACCTCTGTACCTTGACCCGTGCCGATTTTGAGCAGACGGGACTATATACCTGGGAATTTACCTTTACGGCGAACCGCTTCTTGCGCAATATGGTGCGCGCCATGGTGGGCACCATGCTCGGCGTGGGTTGCGGCCGGTATTCGTTGGCGGATTTGGACGAAATCATCCGGGCGGAAGACCGGTGCCGCGCCGGGGTTTCGATGCCGGCGCATGCGCTTTTCTTGGATAACATAACCTACTTTTAGAGAATCGGGATGGATTGGATGATGCCCCTGTGGGAGACCATACATATTGTTTTCTTTGTGATGGTCGTGCTCATGCTCATGGAGTTCGTGGAGTTGTACCGTATGTGTAAAGGCATGACTGAAGGCTCTTCGCTTTTGGGCAGGCCGAGGTCTTTTGCACAGCTTTTGGTGGCGGCGCTGTTCGGTTTTATTCCCGGTTGCGTGGGCGGACTGATGGTGGTGAGCCTTTACGCCCACCGCGCCATTGGTTTCGGGGCGGTCATGGCGGCTGCGTTTACCGCCTTGGGCGACGATGCTTTCCGAATGCTGGCCATCGACCCGGCGGCCATCGTGTGGGTGGAATGCGGTTTGTTGGCCTTGGGCTTGGGCGTGGGTGCGCTCTGCAACCGCTTTATTTCGCATGAACCCGATGGCGGCAAGTTCCCCTGCAAGGTGGAGTTGCATGGATTCAAGGGCGAAGATGAACGTTGGACTTGTTTTGATCAAGATGCGGTCGGTTGGCGGAAGTTTGCCTGTCTTTTCTGCAATTGGTCTTTTGCCAAAACTTTGTTGGTGTTTATTTTGCTTGGTTTTTTAGTGGTGATTTTCGGGCGTTTGTTCAGTCCGCTCGATTTTGAGCATATTGTTTTTGCCGTTCTTTCTGTGGTGGCCTTGTGCATGGTGTTGGTGACTAACGAGCATTTTTTAGAGGAACATCTTTGGAACCATCTCATCAAAAAACACATGCCCTCTATATTCCTTTGGACGTTGGGAACGCTCTATTTCTTGGCTTTCTTTCAGCAGGCGGTGGATTTGCAGGCTTGGATCGAGAACGATTTGGGGCGGCAGTTCCTTTTGCTTCTGGCGGCCATCGCCATCGGCTGGATTCCGCAGTCTGGGCCGCATTTTCTCTTTATACAGCTGTACTTTACGGGCGTTCTGCCCTTGGGCGTATTCTTTGCCAACGCCATCGTGCAAGACGGGCATACGTCTTTGCTCCTGCTGTCTTCTTCCCGTCGCAAATTTATCTTGCTCAAAGCCGTAAAATCGCTGGTGGCACTCTTTCTTTGCGGAGGGTTGCTGGTGATTTCTTAAAACTAAGCTTGGTTGTTTGTAGCGGAGAATTGCTTTAATCTGTCGTCCCAGCGGGTGTGTAGCAGAACACGTTGCCTTTCCATTTCTTCCTGACAACGGCGCATAGCCTGCTTTTTTCGGGCAACGGCTTCCTATGCCACTTTTTTCATGATTTGGCTGAGCATTTCGTCCGTTGGTTCTTCGTGCGAAGTGAATTGATGTTGCTCGCAATGGCTTTGGTGCAGTTGAAAGCGCAGGAGCATCTGCGGTTTATGAATACCCCTATAGAAGGAACGATGAAAAAGTTTGCGGTCAAAATGGAAACAAAAGGATTTGTTTTGGATGATGCTAAGGAATACGAAGTAAAAATGAAAGTTTTCTTTATCCGTATTGTGAAGGGGATGGTTATGAGATGTCGGCAGTAAGATCGGATAATTGCAGGTATTGGAGTTATTGGGAGTTTGAAGAAGGGAATATTATTGTTACAATATTAGAAGATGCAAAAATTGGGATTTATTATACAGATAAATTGAATGGTGAAGAGCGTGAGAATAAGATTGACTTTCAAGATTATTATGATGATATATAAAGAGAGGGATTCTTGTTTCGGTAAGGTTATTGGATAGAGTTCCGATTGATGTAAGCCCACGAGATTCTATTCTCCAAATAAGATTATGCGATTTGCATAATTCGATTCGCATAATTATCTTTGTGGCATGAAAATGCCTTTCAATCCTTTTATTATCTCAGGGCGGATGACGCAGGATTATTTCTGCGACCGTGTGGAAGAATCGGCCCGTCTGATTAAAACCGTTACCAACGGCAATAACCTTGTGCTTATATCGCCTCGCCGTATGGGCAAGACCGGACTCATCCGTTTCTGCTACGAGAGACCCGCTGTCAAATCGCATTATCATACCTTTTTTATAGACATTCTGCATACCTCGAGTCTCCGGGAATTGACGTTTCTGCTTGGCCGTGCCATTTACGAAACCTTGTTGTCGCGCGGACAGAAAGCGGCGCAAGGCTTTCTTGCCATGCTTAAATCGTTGAGCGGTAGTTTTCGCATGGATCCTGTTTCGGGTATGCCGTCTTTCAATCTCGAGTTGGGCGACATTCACCATCCGGAATACACATTGGAAGAGATTTTCAAGTATTTGGAAAAAGCCGACAAGCCGTGCATTGTTGCCATTGATGAATTTCAGCAGATTGCCAAATATCCGGAAAAGAACATCGAGGCCTTGTTGCGCACCCATATCCAGCAATGCGCCAACAGCCGCTTTATCTTTGCCGGTAGCGAACGGCACATGATGCAGGCCATGTTTCTTTCGGCGGCCCGTCCTTTTTATCACAGTGCCGATATGCTGGAACTGAGGGCCATTGTGCCGGAAGCCTATGTTCCGTTTGTAATCCGTCATTTTAAAAACCGTAACCGCAGCATTCAGGCCGAAGATGTTCAAAAGGTTTACGACTTGTTCAAAGGTCATACTTACTATATGCAAAGGACTTTCAACGAGGCTTTTGCAGACACGCCGGAGGGGGAAAGCTGCACGATAGACATCATCCGGAGCTCTATCGACAATATCTTGGCGGCCAACGACACGCTGTTCCGCGAAATCCTGTCGAACATTCCCGAAAAACAGAAATCCTTGTTGTATGCCATTGCACGCGATGGAGAGGCGGAACGGATTACATCGTCCGCATTTGTCAAGCGGCATCGGCTCACTTCGGCCAGCTCTGTGCAGTCGGCCATAGGCAAACTGTTGGAAAAAGACATCGTAACGGAAATCAACAAGGTATATGCCGTTACCGATAAGTTGTTTTCGCTTTGGATTAATGAGCTATACGGCGAATCCTTTCGTCTGTAAAAAGTAATTTTGGGCGGCAGATGGCAGATCGCCGTTCAAGATTCGAAGCCGGGATAAAAAAGTGTTTTGAATGGCGAGATGCAAGGCGGAAGGTGCAGGCGACTTATCTTGCTCAAAGCCGTTAAATCTTTGGTGGCGGTTTGGGGCGGCGGCAGGTTTCTTAAATAGGAAACAGCGAAAAAAAAGTGCCGCTCAAAGGGCGGCACTTTTTTAGAGAAGGGGAACGCTACCGTAAAATGACCTCTTTTTTAAATTGAATCGGAGACATGCCCGTCTGGGTCTTGAACATCTTACCGAAAGTGGATTGATCGGGATAGTTCAAATCTTTCGCAACTTCCTGAATGTTTTTGTGCGGGATCAGCAATTGATATTTGGCGCGTTCAACCACCATGATATGCATCCATTGGTTGGCCGAATAGCCGGTAATCAGTTTAAGAATCGTGGTAAGATATTGCGGGGTGATTTCCAAACGGTCCGAATAATAAGTTAGATAACGTTCTTTGTGAACGTTCTGGTGGAGCAGGTAAAGGAAACGCAGTACAATCAGTTCGCGGTTGGCCACTTTGCCCCCTTTCTTGCGCAAAGGCACTTTCTTGCTGTAATGGTTATAGAGTTCGTAGCAGAAAATCTTGGCCGCATTGTTCAAGATATAGGTATCGAAAATATCTTGGCTCAAGAAAGGCGTTCCGTCGTTTGTTGCCATTTTTTCCAACAGACCTTCAAACGACTTGGCCAATTGTTCAGTTGAAGCTTTGTTTAACGAGATGACAGGGTTTTGGAAAATATGGAAATGCAGGTCGAGCGGAAGGGTGAAAGTAGGGGAGAAGAGGAAGAATTTTGTAGAAATAATGGCGTAGGCTTTGAAATCGCGGCTTACGGTTTTGTTTCCGAGAAAAAATACCGAGTCGATAATCATAGCCTGACCGGCTTTGAGCGTATAGGATTTGGCATCCATAAAGAATTTGGTTTCACCTTGCGTGCAAACCAAACAGCAGATATTTGTACCATCCCATACTTTCTTGGCTTGAGAAATCTGTGAATCAATCGTTACGGCGGCAAATCCGGTGCTGTTCAATATTTCATCAATATTTTGGAGATAAGCGGGTAGGAAAGCATTGCCACGCATTTTACGGGCTCTTTTTCTTGTATGACTTCCTATGGTAACGGGCTTTTCAGCCTTTCCCTTTGTTTTACCGGCTTTGCCGGTTTGCATTTCGGTTTTTACGTTTTTTTTCAAGGTTGTAATGTTTTAAGTGCCGGAATAAAAGAT
Organism: uncultured Bacteroidaceae bacterium; assembly: GCA_964436335.1. GTDB lineage: Bacteria > Bacteroidota > Bacteroidia > Bacteroidales > P3 > Pullibacteroides. The sequence continues at coordinate 2,813 of CAYTCD010000074.1, read as the reverse complement.
TTTATTTTTCTTTCTTTTGGTCCGGCAGTAAATGGATATGCAAATTTAACTAAAAATTTAGAAAATATATAAAAAGAAACCGAAGAAAGGATAGTTGCCCTACCAGGGGTCGAACCTGGAGACTTCAGATCCAGAATCTGACGTGTTGCCAATTACACCATAGGGCAAAAAAGGCCGCTTTGTTTTACAAAGGCGAGGGCAAAGGTACTAAAAAAAATTTTTTGATACAATTTTTTTTTGCAATGGCATGTTTAACGCCGTTTTTGTGGCAAGAGACGCAAATAACTGAATTTTGATGTAATTTCGCTACGCTTAATTAAAATGTCCGCTTATGGTTTCGTTTTTCATCGCCTTGGCTTTGTTGGTGGCTGGTTATTTTGTGTATGGAAGGATTGTGGAACGGATTTTTGCGCCCGATCCGAAGCGGACGACACCCGCCGTGGCGCATCCCGATGGGGTTGATTTCGTACCGCTGCCGGCTTGGAAGATGTTTATGATCCAGTTTCTCGACATTGCCGGTCTGGGGCCGATATTCGGCACCATTCTGGGGGCGATGTACGGCACGGGATGTTTTATATGGATCGTAGTCGGTTGCATTTTCGGCGGGGCGGTGCACGATTATATGGCAGGGATGCTTTCGGTCCGTAACGATGGCCGGAACGTGCCTGAACTCACCGGCAAATACCTTGGCGGCGGCATGAAACAATTCAGCCGTATCATCAGTGTGGTGCTGATGGTTATGTGCGGCACGGTTTTCGTTACAGGTTCGGCGGGGCTTTTGGCCAGGCTCACGCCCGAAAATCTCGATATCCGGTTTTGGAGCGTGGTGATTTTTCTCTATTTCATTTTGGCAACATTGCTGCCTATCGACACGTTGATAGGAAAAATCTATCCGATATTCGGTATCTGTTTTATTTTTATGGCATTGGGAATTATGGGCGGGTTAGTGTACAACGCTTGTTTTGTGGCACCGGGAAGCATGCCTGAGTTTTGGCAAGGTCTTTCGAACATGCAACCGCTGGCTGGTGGAACGGAAAAACCGATTTTCCCGATGATGTTCATCTCTATCGCCTGTGGGGCCGTTTCGGGTTTCCATGCCACGCAATAGCCGCTTATGGCGCGTTGCTTCTCTTCAGAAAAACAAGGCCGTCCTATTTTCTATGGTTCCATGATAACCGAAGGTATCTT
>CAYTCD010000074.1:0-1615 GCA_964436335.1 uncultured Bacteroidaceae bacterium | reverse complement strand
TCGTGGGGTTGATTTGGGCGGCGGCGGCCACATATGTGTTTCATAACACGGATTTGATGATGCGTATCGGAATCGCTTATGCCGATGTGGAGGCTCAGGGTGGACCTATGGTGGTCAACGGACTTTCGCGTGCATGGTTGGGTACGGTAGGCGCAGTGTTGGCGGTGGTGGGGGTGGTGGCCTGTCCCATTACATCGGGAGATACGGCCATGCGGGCTGCCAGGCTTATGGTGGCCGAGATGTTTGGATTTGAACAGAAAAAACTTTCGCACCGTCTTTTTCTGGCCTTGCCCTTGTTTGCCATATCCTTGTTGCTGTTGACGGTGTTCAGCAATCAGTTCGGGGTGCTTTGGCGTTATTTCGCCTTTATCAATCAACTCATGGCTATGTGTACGCAGTGGGTTCTTACGGTATATCTCTTTCAATGCCGGAGTGGGTTCAAGTATGTAGTGGCCTTGGTGCCGGCTGTCTTTATGACCGCCGTCATATTCACCTATTTTTTCCGGGCACCCGAATGTTTGGGAGGCTTGTTTGCCGGCAACGCATTCTATCAGCATACGCTTTCCTATGTGGCGGGGATGTTTTGCACGGTTGCCTTATGCCTGTGGTTTATCGTATGGGGAAGAAAATGGGTGCGGGAGCACGGCAAGGGCTACATTGCAACCGATAAAGACTGATTCCGGAATTTTTCTTCAAAATAACGCCATAGGGGAAGATCGGGCGTGGGGGCAATGATTTCCAATTCGGTTTTACGCACGGGATGAACCAACTTCAGGTAGCGGGCATGCAGACCGATGCTACCGTCGGAATTGCTGCGCTTGTCGCCGTATTTGAGGTCGCCTTGAATCGGACAGCCGATGGCGGCCAGTTGGGCCCTTATCTGATGATGCCGTCCGGTAAGAAGTTCCACTTCCAGCAGGGTGTAGTGTTCCGAACACCCCAGTACATGGTAAAAAAGTTCGGCTTTCTGAGCACCTGGCCGGGTGGGCTCGCAGGGATAGGATTTATTCTGTTTTTCGTTCTTGTACAGACAGTGTGTCAATTTTCCTTGGGGAATCTCAGGGCAGTTCCGTGTCAAGGCCCAATAAACCTTAGACAGTTCCCGTTTGCGGATAAGTTCGTTGGCTCGTTCCAAGGCCTTGCCGGTTTTGGCAAACAGCAAAGCGCCGCTTACCGGACGGTCGAGACGGTGCGCCACACCCAAAAAAACGTTGCCGGGCTTTTGATCCCGCTCTTTGATAAAATCTTTGAAGCACTCTACGAGCGGACGGTCGCCGGTTCTGTCGCCCTGCACGATCTGCCCAGCCTGTTTGTTGACAATCAGCAGATGATTGTCTTCGTAGAGAATGGGAGCCGGTTCGGTCATATCAAGGGTTAATATTGTTCTTTGTCGTTGGGGAACGCGCTTGTTTTCACGTCTTCGATATAGCGCGAAATAGCCTCTGTTATCTCTGTACCTAGGTTATGGTAACGGCGTAGGTAACGGGGCGAGAACCCCTGGGTTATTCCCAGCATATCGTGCAGAACCAGTACCTGACCATCGGTTTGGTTGCCGGCTCCGATACCGATGGTGGGTATTTTTCCCGAGAGGCTCACTGCCTTGGCCAGTGTGGCG
>CAYTCD010000073.1:0-9035 GCA_964436335.1 uncultured Bacteroidaceae bacterium | reverse complement strand
AAGGTTGGTTACTGAAAAAACAATGCTCTTGTCTTCTTCCCTACAAGGTTCCACCTTGATGTAGATTCCCTTGAGGCGGGAAGTCAAGGCTCCCAAGTCCGCCCGCTCCTCTTCGTTCATTTCTGATACGGCCTGCAAAAGACGCTTGCCGAATTGTTTTCCCACTTCTCCCAGAGACACCCGCAAGGGTGGAACCGTTTTCATGCCCAGCAAGGAATCGTAAACGGTATCGAAAGGTTTGGGATAGGCCGTTATCCAGTCGCTTAGCGGTGTGCCGTATGCGATTTCCCTATTCACCGAATAGGCGCTGTCGTAGCCCTGCCCGTCTATCAGTTCTTCCTCCACTTCGTAAATCCTGAATCTGAGTTCGCGCCCATCCATGTGGCTGTGCAAAGGAAAAATGCCTGCATAGGGCAAACTAAGCACCACTGAATCCACGTTATCGGGACTGTTCCTCTCCAGTCTTCCTGAATAGTAGGCATAACTGTCGTCTTCCTCTATACGAAGCGTAAGCAGCTGCACAATCAGATTATATTCGGCAGAACCGAATACCGGACTGAAAGAAGCTCCCAACAGTACCGAACTCGAATTCTGAACAATCAGAGAATCATCGTTGACACTGAAAGCTTCTATCCGGAAGGCCGTATCGTACTTCGCAACCAAATCGTCCTTCTCGTAAAGATTATTCCCCAAAATGGCATTCGGATCACGCTTGCATGAAAAACACACCGACAAAACAAAAACAAACGCGATTACCTGCCTTATTGCACGAAACATGGTTTTATTTTTTGTTTTTGAGGAACTTGCCGAAATATTCGTTTACCTTGTCCACGTAATTTTCTTCGCCGGGAAAGGAAAGCGCCGGTTTTTTGGAATCCTTTACGATTTTCTTGAGCCAAGCCTGATCCGCCGCTTCTTTTTCGGCATACACCACACCATCGGAATAATCCACAGCCAGACGGGTAAGGTCTTCAAACGAAAATTTGCCGTAACCCTTTATGTCTTCGGGCGTGAAATTGTCGAACAACAGCTTGTCGGAGAAAGAAACGGGGAAATGCCCTTCAAATCCGTCCTTATACAGGCCTGTGATGATTTTCGCATTGGCGAAAACAGGACTGTCTTTGTAAATTTTCCTTACATAGAACGGCAAAAGGGAGGTGAACCAGCCGCTGCAATAAATGATATCCGGTGCCCAGGCCAGTTTCTTGACGGTTTCGAGCACACCACGGGCAAAGAAGATGCACTTTTCATCATTGTCGGCATAAAACTTGCCCGCATTGTCGAGAAACATGTTCTTTTTGTGGAAAAACTCCTCGTTGTCGATGAAATAGATCTGCATCCGTGCCGCCTGGATGGAAGCCACCTTGATAATCAGGGGATAATCTGTATCGTTGATTATCATATTGATACCCGACAACCTTATCACTTCGTGCAACTGGTTGCGCCTTTCGTTGATAGTACCGTAACGGGGCATGAAGGTCCGTATCTCATTACCCTTCTCCTGAATGCCTTGCGGCAGATACCGGCCCGTCTTCGACATCGGCGTCATTCGGGTGTAGGGATAAATCTCCTGACTGACAAATAATATTTTCGGCTTCTCCATGGGAAACTGTTTTTGCGTTTTGGCCCTTTCGGTACAACCTTGCTTGCACAGACAGCGCAAAACACGCAAAGTTACAAAAAAATTACCAGACTGTCAAGCGGGGAAACCCCTTCACCATAGAATCAAAACAAAAAAAATCAGTTATTTACTCCCTTTCCTATGCGCACGGAGACAGTCTCCGGAACTGTTTTTCCACATTTGCTCCAGAGCGAAAAAAAAACTATCTTTGTTGATTGCCGTAGTTTGTTTTTGAAGCGGCACTCGCCGCCAAGCGGCGCACAGGCATAGATTAAACGCTTAATATGAATAAGATATGGGTTACCAAGCAAGTAAACGAAACCATACCTGAGGGGCTCCACCCTAATCCGCATATCGCCAAACTCCTTCACAGGCGGGGCATCAAGACGCCGGAAGAAGCTGAAAGATTCTTCCACCCCGAACTAGAGCATCTTTACGATCCTTTCCTGATGAAAGACATGGACAAGGCGGTGGAAAGGATAGGGCGCGCCATCGCCGACAAAGAGAAAATCTGCGTATATGGCGATTATGATGTGGACGGCATAACGGCTGTCGCTTTGGTTTATACTTTCTTGGAAAAAATCATGCAGGATCCCGAAGATTTGGGATTCTTCGTTCCCGACCGCTATTTAGACGGTTACGGGCTTTCCAAACGGGGCATCGACTATGCCTACGACAACCATGTCTCGCTTATGATCGTGCTCGACTGCGGCATCAAAGCCAATCAAGAAGTGCTTTATGCCAAAGAAAAGGGCATTGATGTGATTGTGTGCGACCACCATCTGGCCGAAGGGGAGATTCCGCAAGCCTACGCCGTACTCGACCCCAAACGGGAAGACTGCGGATACCCTTGCAAGGAACTTTCAGGTTGCGGAGTAGGTTTCAAACTGGTATGTGCCTACTGTATGCGCAACGGCATGAATTTGCGTCAGTACGCCTACCCGTTGCTTGACCTCACGGCCATGAGCATCGCCTCCGATATCGTGCCCATCCTCGGCGAAAACCGCGTGCTTTCATATTACGGACTGATATTGCTCAACACCATGCCCCGGCCGGGGGTGAAAATGTTGTTGCAATACGCCAACATACATCCCTATGACCCGGCCAACAACCGCCATTTACCGGCACCTGCGGCAAAGGGTAGCCACAAACCCCGTTTCTTCGACAAAGAAATAACCAACAATGACCTCGTTTTCTCGCTTGGCCCAAGACTCAATGCCGCCGGCCGCGTACAAGACGGAAAAAACGCCGTAAGGCTGCTCCTTTGCAAGGATTTCGCTTCTGCCGAAAAAATGGCAAAACTGATCAACGAAAACAACGCTACCCGCAAAGACCTCGACCACCAGGCCACCGAAGAAGCGCTCGAACTTATCAAAGACCATCCTGATGCGGCTTCCACCATTGTGTTCAAGGATTCATGGAACCAAGGCATCATCGGCATTGTGGCCTCACGTCTGATAGAAACCTATTACCGCCCCACTATCGTTTTCACCACCACGGCCAACGGCGATAAAAACATGTTGGTGGGTTCGGCCCGTTCGGTAAAAGGATTCAATATACACGATGCCATTGCAGCCTGCGGACATCTGTTGGAACACTACGGCGGACACAAGTATGCCGCCGGACTTACCATAAGGCTCGAGAACCTCGAAAAGTTCAAGGCCGCTTTTGAGGAAACGGTAAAAACTTCCTTTAACGGAGAAGATGCGCAACAGGAAATAGAAATAGAAGACGAACTGCTTTTTGAAGACATCACAGCCGAACTGGTGGCGACCTTGAAAGAATTCGCACCTTTCGGCCCGCACAATCCCAACCCTCTTTTCGTAAGCACACACATCAAGGACGCAGGCGACACCAAGCACGTGGGCAGCGGCAAGAACCACCTCAAACTCTCGCTCTTCCAAACCAAGTCGCGTTCCTACTCCATCAACGGAATCGCTTTTCAACAAGGGGAGGCCTTGGAGGAAATCAAGGCAGGAAAATCGTTCGATATCTGTTACCACCTCGAAGAAAACACCTTTAACGGCAACACGGCCATCCAGCTCAATGTGCAGGATATCCGTTTTCCCCACAAGTAAGGAAAAAGACTATCTCAACTGGGCGGCAATCTGCATGCAATATTGAGCGGCCTGCGTCTGTCCGGCGGCCTGATAAATCTGCGCCATTTGTTGGTAAGCCGGCGCATAGGGATGTATGTTCACGAGAGCTTGCAGTTCGTTTAAGGCCATCTGCATGTTCTGTAAACGCAGATAACATTGCGCCGCATACCAGTAGCCGGAAATATCGTCGGGTGAGATTTGCTTTAGACGGACGGCCGCCGCCAACGCCCCTTGGTAGTCGCCCTTGACTATACAGGCGTTTGTAAGCATCGACAGTGCGGTAAGGCTGGAGGGAATATTCTGCGACCAGAAAGAGGCCAGTATAAAGACACTGTCTGCATTGTTTTCCCGCAGATATATTTCGGCAAGGTTCTCTATCGCCTGCTCATTATACGGATTGGTTTGCAAAGCTTGATAAAAAAACTGCTTGGCGATTTCGATATCCCCCCTTTGCAGAGCGGAATAGCCATAATGGTCCGATTTGTCGGTACGTTGCAGTACAATGCAGATCGGCACGCCGTTCACTTCCTCCACATGCACCGTATTGACGGGCGGAAACATCTCCTTGTTCGTAATCCAATCCGGATTCATGCCCGTAATGGTAAATACCGCATAATCCCAATCGTTGTTGCCCATCTGGTAGATGCGCGAGAAAACGGGACGGAAATGCGCCGTGTCTTTCTTGAGGTAATAGCTCACCGAAGGAAGATGCCAAGTGGCCACCTTGATTTTTTCGCCGGGTTTGAGCGCCGAGACGTCGGCGTTTTGCATGACCCATTCGGTGGCTCTGCGCGTGGAATGGTAGTAGTAGTCTAATTCGTACTTGCCGTAGGCGTTCTTGACACCGCCAGCGAGTTCGTTGAAATAAACATATTCGTAGGGATGGTTGGCGAAGATATGCGTGGCGGGAGCAATCAACAGCACCACCGGAAGGGCCACGCCCAATCCCCAGCGGAGAACCGGGTGGCGGAACCTTTCGTAAAGCGAGTAAAAGCCCAAGCCCGCCATCGCCACCAAGGTGGGATAACAGAACATACTATGCCGCCAACCGCCATACACATTGGCTTTGGTGTAAATAATCCAACTAACAGGAAAAACAAAACAGAAAAGCAGAAAAACGGTAAAGAACCGACGGTTCTTGTCCCAGCCGGTAACCAGATACACCAACGCGCCCACTATCACCGCCACGGGAATGGTCATAAAGATGAACTTGGGCGTGTAATACCAAGGCAAGGTGTTGCTCATGGCCAATTTGCCCTCGAACAGCTGACGGATGCTGATGGAAAAGGCGTTCATGGAAGAGAGCGAACCCAAAACGTTATCTATCGGTTTTTGCATGGCGTAGGGCCACAACAAAACGCACAGCAAATAACCGCCAACCGCCGTAAGCAAACCGTATTTGACCAACCGTCCGAAAGCCGCTCCCTTGGAAAGACCGCCAAGTTGTTCCGCATTGGACTTACAGCACAGAAGCAACCAGCGCAACAAACCGAAAAGCCCGAAATAGGCAATCAGAATCAGACCGCCCACACGCACGGCCATCGCCAAGCCGATGCTGATTGCCAGCATCACCATGGTGGAAGTCTTTACTTTGGGGAAGTCCTGTAGGAAAACCACCATATAGAACAATCCCATCGCCATAAAGGTAACGAGGTTCACATCCTTGAGGTCGTTGAACGAATGGCCGATGAAACGAGGCGAAAACACAAACAGCAGAAAGGTGAGGATGGCCGGAAGATATTTACGTCCGGAAATGCGGAAAGCGATCAAGGAAGTGAACAGTATCGCCAGCCAGCCGCACAGCGTGTTGACGGTATGGCGTACCTGCATGATGTCGGAAATGCCGAACCAACGGGCAAAGGCGTAAGCAAAATTATCCACCGCCTGTCCGTACAACGGCAGGTTGTATTGGTCGGTGACCACCGCCGCTGTCTTGTCCTTGCCGAAAGTGCGGTAAAAATCGTAGATATGTTCGGCCTGGGTGTTATGAATTTCTTCATCGCCGGACATGCCCGCTCCAAAACTGCCAAACACCATCAAACCTAAACTTACCAAGGCAAGGAGGACAAAGATTCTTGTTTTCATGGTGATTCTATTTTGATTGACGCCCGATTCGATCGGCCTCAAAAACGAAAATTTTATTCAGGACAAAACCTAAGAGGCCTATCGGAACACACATGATGGCAGAGGCTCCGTAATCGTTCAGGTCTAAATAGTACTTGAGCAGATACATGCTGCCTATGTTGCAAAGATACGTGATGACATAAATCAGGATGAAACGGGGCAACAGGTTGAATCGTTTGTTGTGGAACACCAAAACCCCGTAGGTTCTGAAATTGAAAAGGATTCCGATAACCTGCCCAAACAAAGCCGCCAACGTATAATGCAAACCGATAAATATAAAGAAAGCGAAAACCGCGTAACCGAAAGCGGTGTTGAGCCCCGCCACCAAAAAGAAACGGATCATCTTGATGTCAAAAAGCCGCAGGCAAAACCGTCCCACGCCGCATTTTTTTACACAAGCGACGAAACGGCTCTTTTCCTTTTTCTGAAATTCATCAGACTTGGCTGACTGCATATCGCGTGTTTTTCGACCCATCGTTTTCGCGGCCCACTATCGTAAACATCGAAGGTAACGGCAGTTCCAACTGCACCCGACGGTTCTGACTCGGATGCGGAAAGGAGATGGAGGCGGCAAAAAGCCGCACCATACGCTTTACACTGGCATCACCGCCATATTTACGGTCGCCCACAATGGGGCATCCCATATCCGAAAGATGAACGCGGATCTGGTTCTTACGCCCCGTCTCGATCTTTATATGCAAAAGCGAGAACAAAGCTTCTTTTTCGGAAGCGGTCTTGCCTTCCCATGTAAAGGATTCCATGTGGCGGTAACGGGTTATAGACCATTTGGCGCCTTCTTCTTCCCGAGGCAAGGAATACACCACCTGACGGGCGTTTTCCTTGAGCCAGGAGGAAAGGGTGTCTTCCTTACGGGGTGGAACACCATGTACCAAAGCATAATAGTATTTATCCACTTCCGTCCAGTTTCCCTTCAGAAATTCTTGCGTTTCGGGACTTTTGGCAAACAGCAGGATACCGCTCACCTCACGGTCGAGCCGGTGAACGGTGTAGGCACGGCAACGGCCACGACTCTTCTCAAGCACGTATTTGTTAACCATGCCGAACATGGAACGTGTCTTCTCGGTAGTACGACCCGAAGAAAGAATACCGGCCGGTTTGAAAACAGCAATCACCTCATCGTCTTCGAACAACACTCTGAACGGAGGTTTTTCACGGTAAGTATCCCTTTGGCCGTATTGTTTGAAGGTTATCTGCCAACCGGCACGGAGCATGAATCCCGGATGCCGCAACACGGCACCCCGCAGACTTACGCAACCAAAACGCACGGCTTTTTTGAGATGTGTCCGGTTGCTTTGGGGAAAAGCCTGCATCAGCACATCCATCAAGGAGGCGTCTTGTTTTACGTCGATAATCATGCTACGATAACTTTATCTCCTCGCCGCTGTTGTCTAAAAAACGATACTCCAGAAAACCGTAGGCGTTGCCTTCCTTCAGCCTGACCCAACGGCGGTATTTTCGCCACCTTCTGCGCTGATAAAGCCGTAGGCAGCGGCGCATATAGGCATGCACATAGGGGCTTAGGATTATCGAAAAGCCCTTGGCGTTGGTATCTTTGATAAGATATTCCACATCCCTTTCGATATCGTCCACAATGCAGACACTTGGACGTATCTGCCCCGTTCCGCCACAAGCCGGACAGGTTTCCAACACATCCACCTGCGTTTGGGGACGGACCCTTTGACGGGTAATCTGTATCAGACCGAATTTTGTAGGCGGAAGCACAGTATGCCGGGCCGGGTCGTTCTTCATGAACTCCACCATCTTATCGAAAAGCGTCTTGCGGTTCTGGGGATCCCTTTGGTCGATGAAATCCACGATCACGATACCTCCCATATCGCGCAGACGCACCTGACGGGCCACTTCAGCGGCCGCTTCAAGATTCACTTCCAAGGCATTGGATTCCTGACTTTGTTCGGCATTGACCCGATGCCCGCTGTTGACATCGATAACATGCATGGCTTCGGTATGTTCCACCACCAGATAAGCACCACCGCGGCGGATATTCACCACTTTTCCAAAAGAAGCCTTTATTTGTTTGGAAATACCGTAACGATCAAAAATCGGTTCTCTATCCTTATAGAATTTTACAATATTCTTTTTCTGGGGGGCAATCGTACCCACATAGGCCTTTATTTCGTCGAACAGGTCTTCGTTGTTGGTAACAATCTGGTCAAAATCGTTGGTAAGAAAATCCCGCAGTATGCTTACAGTCTTGTCCATCTCGCTGCATACCTTTACAGGCGGAGTGGCCGTATGCAGATGGTTCTTGATATGTTCCCACTTACGGAAAAGAGCGTCCAGATCGCCATGCAGTTCTGCCGCTGTCTTTCCTTCGGCAACGGTACGGATGATGACTCCGAAATTCTTGGGCCTTACGCTCTGCACCAGATTGCGGAGCCGAAGCCTTTCCTCGGGACTTTTTATCTTTTGCGATATCGAAATCCTGTTGGAAAACGGAATCAAGACTACGTAACGGCCGGCGAACGATATTTCGGAACTGAGCCGGGGACCTTTGGTAGAGATAGGTTCTTTGGTTACTTGAACCAGTATATGTTGGTTTTGCTTGAGGACCGAAGATATCTTTTCGGTTTTGGATAACTCTTCCTTAAGTTTATAAGTGGAAATATCCAGTTGCGCGGCATCGCCGTTTAAAGCGCAATTGGTAAACTTGTGCATCAACTGCACCTGCGGTCCCAAATCCAGAAAATGCAAGAACCCTTCTTTCTGGGCACCTACATCAACAAAAGCGGCGTTCAGACCGGGCATAATCTTCTTGACCCGACCTAAAAACACATCGCCTACCGAATGTTGGGTGTTGTTTTTTTCTCTGTGGAGCTCAACCAGAACTTTATCTTCCAACAAAGCTATCACCACCTCTTGCGAGGTCGAGTCCACTATAAGTTCTTTATTCACGTATCTATGTATTCGCTACGCTTGCCAATGGGCAAACGGTAAAAAAAACACAGGGTTTGCCCCTATTGCGGAAGCAAACCCCGTTTACTGCGGATAAGAACCCGCGAACGAAACTATTTCAATTCCGTTCTAACAGCCGTCATAAACGGTTTTGCCGGTTTGAAAGCGGGAATCTTGTGAGCGGGAACAATCATGGATTTTCCTTTGGTGATGTTCCGGGCCGTTTTCTGCGCACGGGTCTTGATAATGAAACTACC
>CAYTCD010000072.1:0-9070 GCA_964436335.1 uncultured Bacteroidaceae bacterium | reverse complement strand
ATACCGTAAATCACCTTGTCTTTCGAAAATTCCTTGAGAAATTCATGACAGGCGGCGACACTTGATTTATCCTTAAAATCAATTAATTCAGACCCATATAATACACGCTCGAATTCATCAAGCGACAATTTTGCATGAATCTCCATTCCACCGTGTTTTTTCCAAAATACAAAGGTATGGAAATTTGTTATATATTACACCCTTCAAGAGGAATCAACTCATTGTTCTATAAAATAAATAAATTTTCCGAATAAATAAATGTTGTTTGTTATTCTTTCATCTCGCTGCTTTCCGCTTTTTCTTTCATCTCCCGCAATCTATCTGCCGATTGACGTAAAATCTTTTCCATACGGTCAGGACGGGCCATGTAATAATGCATCAGGGCTTCGTACTGTGCATAGTTGATACCGTATTTTTTAAAAACAGGCACATATACATCGAGCGATCGGTCAAGCATCACACGGTTTGCCTCGGCAGAATGCCTCTCCTTTGTATCGTAGAGATGCGCTTCTATCAGACGTATTTCTGTGAGCAAGTCGCACATCTTGGCCTCATTGAGAAAAGGTTGCGGCCTATCGCCCTTACAGGCGGTCAGAACCATGCACACACATATCACACACACGCTTGCCCAGATACTTATTTTGCTACGTAACATCTCTTTATTGTTTTGAATGGCGAAGATAACAAAATTTGCCGTTTTCCGCTTTTCCTTTATCTTTGCACCGCTTTGTTCTGCGAAACGAGGCTTTCAGGTGGAAGGATTTGGCTGCTTGCTACCACGTTAAAAAAAGCTAAAATGCACGTTTGACGTACTTAAATACTATTTTAAGCGTATCTGGAATTTTCAGTGTCCGTTTTCGTCAACGTTGTATCTTATCTTTTTCCGTTCCCCGCACCCTTACTTTCCTCTCTGGTATTCCGCCATGCGGATGTTTGCATTGTTTAACTTTAAACACTTATCGTTATGTCGTATTTATTCACTTCCGAATCCGTTTCGGCAGGTCATCCCGACAAGGTGGCCGACATGATTTCCGATTCTCTGCTCGATGAATTCCTTCGTCAGGATCCGTTTTCCAAAGTGGCATGCGAAACACTTGTAACCACCGGCCTGGTGGTTTGTGCCGGAGAAGTAAAAACCGAAGGCTATGTAGATATACAGCAAACGGCACGCGACACCATTAAGGAAATAGGCTATACAAAAGGTGAATATCGCTTTGAAGGTGATTCCTGCGGGGTAATTTCAACGATTCACAGCCAGTCGCCCGACATAAACCAAGGTGTGGAACGTAAAAAAGACGAGGAACAAGGCGCAGGAGATCAAGGCATGATGTTCGGTTATGCCTGCCGCGACACCGAAGAGTTTATGCCATTGCCTATCTATCTGGCACATGCCGTTCTCAAGGAATTGGATGCCATTCGACGCCAAGGGAAACAAATGAAATACCTCCGCCCCGATGCCAAAAGTCAGGTAACCGTTAAGTACAGCGATGACGGAAAGCCCGAAACCATCGACACATTGGTGGTTTCCTGCCAACACGATGACTTTGCGCCCGAGAATGAAATGCTGGAAAAAATCACCGATGATATAAAGAACATCGCCATTCCGGACATGCTGAAAAAGATGCCCGCATGCATCAAGGATTTGTTCTCCAAGAAATACAAACTCTTTGTGAACCCCACCGGAAAATTCGTTATCGGCGGGCCGCACGGCGACACCGGCCTGACAGGCAGAAAGATTATCGTGGACACCTATGGTGGAAAATCGGCACACGGCGGCGGTGCGTTTTCGGGCAAGGATTCTTCAAAGGTGGACCGTTCGGCGGCCTATGCCATGCGCCATATAGCCAAGAATATGGTGGCCGCCGGTATTTGCGATGAGGCCATGGTGCAGGTGGCATACGCCATCGGAGTGGCACAACCGGTAGGACTTTATGTAAACACTTTCGGAACTTCGCACATAAAGGCGAGCGATGGACAAATTGCCGAAATTCTGCGCCGGAACGTTGACCTGCGCCCATTCGCCATCGTGCAACGTTTCGGATTGCGTAATCCTATCTTCAAACCTACCGCCAGCTATGGACATTTCGGACGCAAACCCTACACAGAAGAGGTGGAAGTTTTTTACCGCGACAAGGATACAAAAGTGAAAAAATCGGGGAAACAAGAAAGGTTCTTCAAAACCGTCACTTTCTTCGGCTGGGAAAAAACAGATCTCGTGCCTCTCTTCAAAAAACTCTTCTTGGTTCAGAAATAACATTCCTGTATTGAATAAAAACGGGTAACAGGTTCTATGGACTTGTTGCCCGTTTTTAGGTTGAATTTCCCCATTTCTTCTTTTCACCAAAGAACATATAAGATTCCTGTTGATAACTTTTTATATGCCGATATGCCTCATTTCGGCTTCCAATTATTTTATCAAAGGGAAAGGATTGGAACAAACGCGTTCTATTGTGAATCAGATAGGAATGATGGCTCCAGCCGCCAGTTGGTGTATGAATCATGGTTATGGTTGGTATTTGCCTTCAGCCGGAGAATTGTATTACCTATTGACGGTGGCGAATGAGAAGAAACGCGGCAATGGAATTATCTCCAAGGCGCGTATGACTAACGGGGGAGCTCCTTTGGACGGGCGTTGGTTTTGGAGTAGCAATGAACATGATAAGAAAGAGGCTTTTAACGTGTCAAGCGGGGGAAGTATCGATACCGAAGATAAAAACGAAACTGCTGTAGTGGTGGCTGTGCGGGCGTTCTAAAAAATCCTGGTCGGGCGGTTTTTTTATTTGCACCTTTTCTTGTTTCTTTGTCTAGAAAAGAATGCGGTAAAAAACTTGCTTTATGAACTACCTCCTCTACAATGCCTTTGTGGTAAACGAGGGTAAATGTTTCAAGGGTGGACTGCGACTGAAAGACGGGCTCATCGAATCGGTTTTTGAGGAAAAGGATGAAATACAGGATATGGCCATGCGATGTCAGGCCGAGTGTCAGGCTATTGACCTGCATGGGAACTATATTCTGCCGGGCGCTATCGACAGCCATGTGCATTTCCGCCAACCCGGGCTTACCCATAAAGGCGATATAACCACCGAATCTACCGCCGCGCTCAAGGGAGGCATAACCTCTTTTATGGATATGCCCAACACCTTGCCGCAAACCCTCACCCAAAGCCTGTTGGAAGAGAAATACGCGATGGCCGCGCAAGCGAGCCTTGTCAACTACTCTTTCTACATGGGATGCAGTGAAGACAACTTAGACGAAGTGTTGAAAACAGATCCGCGTTCAGTATGCGGCATCAAACTGTTTTTGGGTTCTTCCACAGGCAACATGCTGGTGCGGAATCCCGAATATCTGGAAACGCTCTTCAAGCATACACCCGCCCTGATTGCGGCTCACTGTGAGGATGAGGAAACAATAAACCGGAACATGGTGGCCTTCAAGGCCGGTTACGGAGAGGATGCGCCTTTTGAGGTGCATTCCCGAATCCGCAACGAAGAGGCTTGTTTTCGCTCATCGGCCTTTGCTGTCGGGTTAGCCCACAAGCATCACTCCCGTTTTCATCTACTTCACATCTCTACGGCCAAAGAACTTGAATTGCTTGATCACAAATTGGTTTCGGGTGAAATATGCACCAACTACCTATGGTTTAGCCAAGAGGATTACCCTTCCAAGGCCTGGCGGATAAAGTGCAATCCGGCCATCAAAACGCCGCAAGACCGCAACGCGTTGCGCCAAGCGGTAAAAACAGGAAAACTGACTGTATCTACAGACCATGCACCCCATACCTTGGATGAAAAACGGAAACCCTACTTTTCCTGTCCCTCCGGTACCCCCGGTGTACAGCATAGTCTCCCCATGATGCTGGAATTGGTTCATCGGGAAATTTTTACACTACCCGAAGTGGTAGAGGCCATGAGCCACCGCCCGGCAAAACTTTTCGGCATTGAGAAAAGAGGTTTCCTGCGATCCGGTTACGCCGCCGATCTTGCAATTGTGGATCCGCAGGCAGTATGGACGGTAGAAAAAGAAAACATTGCCTATAAATGCGCATGGTCGCCGCTTGAGGGCCAAAGTTTACACGGCAAAGTCCTGATGACCTTTGTAAACGGCAATCTTGTGCATCAAAACGGTGAAATATTCCTGCCCTACTATCGGGGAGAAAGGCTGCGGTTCAAATAATCAGACATTTTCTCCATAAATAAAAACGCCGTGCAGTCAATACTGCACGGCGTTTTCTTCACCTCAACAGAGCTACCGAACATCGTGTTTACGGCAGGAAAACCTTGTACTGCGCCGTCTTGCCGTTATGTTCAACAATCACCACAGCAACCTTCGCGGTTTTTCCGGTAGTAAGGAGAAGGTTTTCATTGCTCTTTACCTTGTATTGATCCAATAAAACGCCATCGGTGCCGACTACACGTACGCCGTCGATCCACAAGGCACCCGGATTGAGCACATGAATCTGCCCCTTGGTGGCATACACCTTAAAAGCGGCGGAAAACCCGGCCTCATTGGCAGTTTCTTCGAGTGTGGTAAAAGTACTGCTTGTCCAACCGCTGTAACGATTGCCCGTACATGCGGTAAGCACCGCCCACGAATAGGCCGTATTCTGTTTCAAGTCGGTGAGTTCGTAACTGTTTTCTTCCAGATCCTTCACACTGTCCCAAACAGTAACCGAACTTTCGCGATAACGCAAAATGAAGCCGGCATTTTCATCGGTGCATGTCCATGCAAGGCGGGCCGAAGTTTCGGTAATCGATTCGACTTTCAAATCGGCGGGAGCGGGACAGACCGGCGTTTCGACAGTGGTGAAACCTTCCCAATCGCTCCACACACTCGTATCGCCTGCCGCACAGATACTGCGCACACGCACTTCGTACGGTGTCTTTTCGGTCAAACCGGCAAGCGTATAGGTTTTGGTTCCCACAGCAAAATAGATTCCCAAAATCTGGGTTGTTCCATCTTTCCGATAGGCAAGCTGATAATCATCTGCATCGCCCGTCCAAGAAACAACCGCCGTGGCGTAAGCAGGTTCAACGCTGATTTCGGTAGGTGCGAAACAAGTGATGCCGGTGGTTGTGAAATTTTCAAAAGACACATACGCGCTTGTATCGGTTATCGCTTCACCGCATATCGACTGAACACCGCCCTCATATTCCCGGTCAGACAAAAGATTTTCAAATTCATATTCGGCAATGTCTGTGGTATAGTAGGCGTATTGTTCCTGCGAAACGGCGCGGATACGGATACGGTAACGCAAGGCTTCGCCATTCCATGCAAGTCGGGCCGAATTGCGCGTGATTTCCGATACGGTAAGATCCGTGATTGCATCGCATTGCACACCACCCGTGGTAAAACTGAGCGTAGCCCAACGGGAAGGATCTTCTTCCTCGCCACAGATATGTCCCACCGAAACGGTATAGTCCGTGGCTTCTTCCAATTCGGTGAACTGGAACGTGTTTCCCGTAACGGTTTCTTCTGTGATTTCCGTTTCTCCTTGGTTGAGTTTCACAATCCATGCGCTTACGGTAGGATCCGCATTCCAGACAACGGTTGCCGTAGTACGGGTAATATCTTTTACCGTAAGTTTTTTAGCAAGCGGACAAGCATACACAATACCCATATTGTCCAACCAAAGCATTTCGGCGCTGGAACGCAAAACACCCGTAACGCCGATGGCTAATACGATGTCTTTCCCGGCATAGGCCGACAAATCCACTTGAATATGCGTGGAATCGCCAAAAGCCGCCATTTCGTTGGCCGTCCATGACCTCAAAGTGTCTTTGTTCACAAAAGTCTTGCCTCCGTCGGTCGATACCCACAGATACATCCGGTAGTTTTCGTTCGCTGCGGTCCCTACCGCCTCAAAAGTATTGGATGAAAAGCTACCGTAAGCTGCATCGAAAACAAAATTTGCAGTTTCGTCTGCATCGAGCCGGATTATAGGTAAACACATAACGGAAGTAGCCGAAGCCATTGTTCCCACGGGGAAAGTAATGGTACCGTTGTCTGTTCCGGGAATGGCTTGCTGTGTTTTCTTCCACGTATAAAAATAACCATTACCCGTTGACATTGTTTCGACACTCAGGGTGTCGGGAATATTCCCGGACTGTTGCTTTATATCCCAACCGTTAGGCAAGACAATCCGCCGATTAACGAGCGAAAGATTGTTGAAATCTTCGATAAACGGAGCGGACCATCCGGAAGTGAATTCGGAAGATTCCACCCATGTGCTTACCGAACCCACACCGCAAACCGCCTGTACACGCACTTTATAAACGGTATTGCTCTGCAAATCGTTCAAAAGATACGAAGTTGCGGAAACACTCTCTATGGTTGTCCATTCACCGTAATCTTCCCCATTTTTGGACGCATAACCCAGATTCCAGGTTTTTTCTTCGCTTTGGCCCGCCATCCAGCTAACCAAAGCCTCACTCCCCACTATAGAATCAACAAGAGGTGTTGTCGGATAATCACATTCAGGCATTTCAAACAAACGAACAGAGGCAATGCGAAGGAGATGTCTCGATTTTTGGGAACTCATCCAGCGCATACGCAATTTAGCCTGTTTGGCATTGCCAAAACCCTTTATCGTGATTTCCCGTGAAAGAAATTCGGAAGTGGAAGGAAAATCATCCGCGTTCAACTTAGTAATGGCATAAGCCGGTTTATATGTAAGACCGCCATCGGTGCTCACTTCAAATACCAAAGAGTCTGTTTCGCTCCATTTGGCCGCCTTGTACCCCGCATTAACCCTTCCTTCATAAGCTGTCATCAGATAAGAAAGCACCACCCGTACCGGTTTTTCAGGGTAATCCATTACAGGAAAACCCAAATCTACACGACGCACAGTATCGGTGGTTACTTCGAGAAGATCACACTGTATGCCGCTTTGGGCTTTCGAAAAATTCGTGCTGCCTGCCCAACCTATTTCCTCGATAGCAATCAAGTTGGCAAAATCTTCATAAAATGGAAGCTTGGCGGAAGAAAGGGTATCAGCCTGGGCAAAGACAGACGAATAGTTTCCTTCCGCATCCTTGCTGAAGGCGCCAAAGTGATACAAACGGTTATCGGTTACATCCGCACAGGTGATTTCACCGGTTGCCGCACCTTTATATATAACCTTGCCGCCGAAAGATCCGTCCGTCTTAAAAATGGTATCGCCTACTTTAGCACCGGCGGCGGGAATACCGAAATCTCCCTTGTTGCGGGTGTTATTGTTTTGGTCTTTTCCATTCACGTTCGTAACAGCCACCAGAATATCCTGTCCAAGGCTGTTGGCCGTTGCCTTGAGTTTTATTTCGGTGTCGGAAACCGATATAAAACCGAGCGATGCCGGCGCAGTGGTCCGGGTAGTGGCTTGCAAGGAGAATCTGTCTCCGTATCTTACATCACCTGAACATTTGTACTTATAAAGCCATACGGCATAGTAGTAAGAAGTATTCGGTTCCAGACCATCTTCATATTCACTGCCGTGCTGTTCACCGAATTCCGTTGTACCGGCAGCAAGGTCTTTGATGGCAAGCACGGTTCCTCCCGCCAACGCATCGCCCACCTTGTAGGTTGTACCGTCAACGGGATCTCCCGTAATGGAACCCGTTGATGCCACAACCATATAGGCATCGGCATCCGTTGCTGAAAGAACGCCTTTCAAATAAACGGAGGTGGAAGTTACCGCGGTCGAGGTAAATTGAACCGTAGCCGTCGGGTTGGCACATTCGGCCGGCCTGGAAAAGATGTACTGCAGTCCTTTTACAAACTTTTTGTTTGAAATCATAGGTACACCTGTAGTTGTATTCAAATTGGTCTGCACAAAATCATCGTCAGCTACAGACCTGTAATGCATGGATGTTTCACCCGCCAGCCCTACGGCAAGTCTTTCTGCCCAGAAGTTCATCGTAAGTTCATCAAACAACATCTCAATTTTGCTGTCTGCTTCATACAACCGTATCTGATAATGCCAATCCAAATCCATGTCTTTATAGTTTACCGAAAACTCCACCGTCAGGACCCGACTGCCTTCGTCTCCGGTAAGCTGGTATTTGAGAGGAGCGACACAACGGACACTGTCGCTCGCAGAAACCCCGATACTGGGATAGGCACCTGTATAAATATTGCTTACATTCGGTATCCCTTTTCTCAAATCCACATTCACCTGTGTTTCGGTTTTTAGACCCAAGTAGATGAAACCGGCTCCCACAACCACGAATTTGTCATATACCTTGCCATCGAAATTAAAATAAAATCCGATGGGACTACCGGCCATCGTAGTTACCTGTTGCGCTGCAAAATCACTTTCATTTTCATTGAAGAGCGTAAGCGGATACACCGCATCACCCACCTCTGTGGTCCGGGTCAATGCCGTGGCATCATCTCCCAAAGCCGTATAAGTGTCACCTTGTACCGCTTTGAAATCATAGTACGCAACGCTGCTCTGCGCCGACACCCAGCCAACGCAAAAAATGCTCAGAAGCACCTGCAAGAATAACTTTTTCATTGTTTCCTGTTTTTAGTTAACTCTTATTTATCTTTTATTTTTCAATAATTTAAAATAGCGGATACCATAATCGGTCCTGACTCCTACAATGCATATCTGTGTGGTAGCCGGTATGAAGCGAATCCTTACATCCGTTACCGTATGCATGCTTTCTTTATACAGACATTTCCCGTCCACGGCATACACTTCCACGCCTTCTATACAAAGCGAAGATGGATTGGATACACTGAAGCCGCCTTCAACACTCTTTACTCCAAGATATTGGAGAGGTGTATTCCGGACATTATCCGTGGAAACATCCTCTTGTAGATCAAGAAAAAGGTATGATCCGCTGCCCGTTACCGAATAATTCTGTCCGATAAGTTTTCCTTTCCCGTCCCTTACTTTATAGGAACCTTTGGGAGCCACCTGCCAGCCATCGTGCCACTCATCTAAAAATTCCAGACAATAGATACCGTTGTTGTCCAATACAACCGTATCATTCACCATTGTCTGTTTGCCGGCTTCAATAGGGCCTTTCCGATAGACACCCTCCCCTTTCATGTTCAGGATACGGTACGAGACATCTGCTCAGACGTT
>CAYTCD010000071.1:0-9179 GCA_964436335.1 uncultured Bacteroidaceae bacterium | reverse complement strand
AAATTGATGCCGAAAACGGCGCTTGCCGTACGCATCTTGGCTACATTGAACGCATTGATTCTATCCACACCGGCATAGAGTTGAAGCGGACCGAGGTTCAGTACGAAGGAAAGGCCAAGATTCAGTATATTGCCGCTACAAAAGGTGTTTCCCACGTTCAGGGCAAACCACCTGCAAGGCATAAGCGTGTAGGAGACACCGATTTCGGGCGCAAAATATTTGTTATAGAACTGCCCCTTAAACAGAAGGCCGAAGCGATGCATCTCAAAAAGTGTGTAGGAAAGCCCCACATTGATGGTGGCAGGTAATGCCCGGACGTAACCCTTTGTATCGTCGGATTTTGCAAAGCCCAAGGTATCTTTGACGGACTGAACCAAGTCTTTGAAAATTTCACCGGCCGAATTATCTTGTAATTTCTGGATATCCACCCCCCTGTAAGTGAAATTTTCCACATCTTTCCGACTTTCTATCCGAGTGGCGTTCTGATCACCCCATACGATAAAACCAAGGTCCGATACAGAAACTGATACGTTCCAGTTTTTTCCGAAATTATAGTTCATACCCACATCCAGGGCCGCACCCAGGTTGCGGAAAGGCGAGAAATCGAAATCACCGAGTTTAAAGTCGTCGGTAATCGGCAGATTGGTTTGAAAAACTCCATCCACTTGCAGACGATATTGATATGGAACCAGCTCCGGGTTACTCATATCGCTGTTTTGTATATCGAACTTAACGTTGAGTTTTTGGGTGTGGAAATTCACAATCCCGTGAATCAGCTTAAGACGCCCCCCCACGGAAAGATGTTTGTTGAGGGTTCGGGAATATCCGAAATAAAGATAGGCATAACTGTTCAGGTCGAGCCTGTTTTTGGCCAACGTGTTCTCTCCTACATGCGAACCGGGACCCTGCAGAAGAAAAGAGAGGGTTTCCTTACTTAAGACAAGCTGCATGTCGGCATGCAAAGACAAACCGATTTGAAAATTGTTCTGTTTTTTCCGCCAGCCAATATGGAATATTTCTTCATCTATGTTGGCCTTGATACGGGAAAGGTTGCCCGCTTTGCCCAACAGATGCGTCAGGTCCAGGCGCAGACTGTCATCTCCCCCCCGTCTTACCAGTGCGTTCCAGGAAAAAAAGTTGTTGTCAACCGAAACATGAAGCCCCGACAGACCGGGAAATCCCACCGAAAGGCTATAGGGTTCGGAAAAAGAAGGATTGGCAAGATTGCGTTGCGGCAGGATATCGGTAAAATACATCCCCACGCCGTTTTGTGCGCGAAGACCGGCAGAGAGAAACAGCATCAATATGGCCAGCAGGATAAGAAGCGTTTTATTCTTCATCTTTCAAGCCTCCTTCCAACAACCCTTTGCGGATTATCTTGATGCGTGTGCCTACCTTGACATCGAGATAACTTTCGTTTTCATTATACGTATAGATGTTTACCTTCTGGCTATCGGTAGTACTTAAGACAGCATTCACAACAATATACCGTAAGTCCTTCGCCAATTCCAGTTGCGATGCGTTCAGCATATCATCGAAAGTGGAAACGGTAGGTTCCTCCACATGATAGCCGGGGGCGGGCCCTACCCGACCGCCTCTTACAAAAGTGCTGTCGAAGAGTGTGAACAATTCGTTGTAATGGGCATCGAGAAAATGCAAGCCTACCAGAATTTCCATCGGAAAGGCATTATTGATGATGGTTTTGAGTTCAAAAAAAGTAAAGCGGGTGGATTCATCCAGATCGTCCACCGCGAAATTTATCGTGTCGATCAGCGCGTAGCGGTCTGCCGAAAAATGGAGCGGAACATCGCAGGTGAGTTTCATGGAAATATTGCCATCTTTTTCGATAGCCTGCAAGGAAGAACGGTCCAACTCAGGATTCACTTTTCCGTTCACACGGTAACTTACAGCCGTGGGACGGTCTATCAGAAAATTGCTTACATCGGTCGATTCCTGACTTTCCATTACAAGGGAATCGCTGTCGATGGCGGGATAGGGAACATCGAAATTATCCGGAAACAAAGCGAGTGCGGTTTGTTGGTGCTGGTTGTGCAACAGAAAGGAAGTTTCTTCAAGACGCAAGGGAGCGCTGATGCCTTTCAGCCGCAGATCGGCCAATATATGGACCCTTTCAAAATTGAGGTTGGTCATACGTTCCAGACCGAAACCGGCAATGGGAAGTTCTCCGGCAATAGAAAAGGGAATGGTGTTAAGGTGTCCGTCAATTCGCTGGAAACGCATGTCGGATATCTGGAAATTCATATTGAACATGCCATAACGCAGTAAAGTATCACCCGGAATAAGTTTGGTCTTTATCGTGGCCGAACCAGAAAGTGCAATGTAGGGCTTTCGACCTTCCTGCATTTCCACCTTCACATTCTCAAACACCACACTCGTATCGTGAGACGATGATACAGCCGAGTTGATGGAACAGAGATTACCGTAGGTATCCGTCATATTGTCTGTGTTGAGACGGATATCGGCCGGAAAGACGAAAGTGTTGGATGAGGCGAGTGAGATCCGGACGGAAGATAGATAGGCCGTTTTTATATCTTCGGCGGGTACGCCGTCTAACGACAACTGGAGCGTGTCGATAAATGGAACGGTATAGACAGTGTCTATGCAATAATAAGGGGTTTGCGGAATGTTTATGCGGAAAGGATCGGTGCTGGCAATCCTGACATCACCAATCAGACGGGTCTTTATGGGCTCCATAGAATAGAAGATATGCACCAAGCCCGTGTCATCGGGTATAAACAGACCTCCTTTGAGGTCAATCAGGTTGTCTATCGTAAGCCGGGTATAAGCCAAGGGCATGGCAATATCATAACTCATACTGCTGTCCGCAAAGCGATCTTTGTTAAAATCATCGGGGTCCATGCACGAATACCCGAACAGGATGCTTAGCGCACATAGCAATAATTTGCCCGCTTTTTTCATGTTTTTGCTTTAAAGATGCAACAAAACCACAAAGATAGACATTTTCTATTTGCCAGAAAATCCAACCTTTGCGTCAAGCCGAGCGCAGAGGCCAAGTTTACTTGGACTATGCCGAGGCGAGCAAAGGTCGGTTGAAAACCAACCTTTGCGTCAAGCCGAGCGCAGAGGCCAAGTTTACTTGGACTATTCGAAACGGCAATTCCGCAGGCGTTCCAGTTCGGGATAATCCGTCCAGTCGAAATGAAAGGGCGTCAGGGTGATGTACCCTTCATCGAGATAAAACAGATCGTGATCCGTTCCCTTGTCTTGGTTGATGAAATCGCCCATAAGCCAATAGTACTTGCGGCGTGCCGGGTCAGTGCGTTCCACGGCGTCTTCGTCCCAGAACGCCTTGGCCTGGCGACATACCTTGATGCCTTTGAGATCCGCCCGGTCGGGGCAGTTCACGTTCCAGCAGATATTCTTCTGACCCGACCGGATGCAGGTCGCCATGATTTTTTCCACATAGGGCAGAAAGGGCGAAAAATCGGCCTTGAGCGAGTGGTCGGTAAGCGAGAACGCCACGGAGGGAACGCCGGTCAGGGCGGCTTCCATCATGCCCGCCACCGTGCCCGAATACACGGCATTGGAAGAAGCATTGCTGCCGTGGTTGATGCCCGAAAAGATATAATCGGGAAGTTGGCCGCCATACACCACCTTGATGGCCAGCTTTACACAATCGGCAGGCGTTCCGCTACAGCTGAAATAGCGGATGTTGCCCTCCTGCCCCGCTTCGTTGAGGCGGAGTGGCTGCACCAAGGTTACCGCATGCGACTGCCCCGAGCGCGGGCTGTCGGGCGCCACCACCACCACTTCGCCGAACTTGGCGGCGATGGATGCCAGATGTTTTATACCGGGAGCGAAAATCCCGTCGTCGTTGACCACTAAAATTCTCATCGTTGTCGGTTTTAAAAATGTGAAGATAGTGCAAATTGCCCACAGAGAAAAATCCCGTCTTTCTGCCAAAACAAGAAACAGAAAGCAAAATCGTCTGGAAAAAAGGATTCAAGGCTCATACTTTATCCTGAATTTATCGAGTACGGATTTAAAGTTATCCTGCGCCGTCAGACAGGTATCCAGCAGATAGCCCTTCACCCTTGGCCAATGTTGCAGGCCACGGTAGTAAAACATCTTCAGGGCATCCGTGATAATGAAAGGCACATAGCCGTAGCGGAGACATTCACGGAACATTATCAAACGCCCCACACGTCCGTTGCCGTCCTGAAACGGGTGGACACGCTCAAAACGGTAATGAAAGTCGATGATGTCCTCAAAGGCAGGATGTTTCTTGGCGTTATAATCCTTCAACAACGCTTTCATTTCCCGATGCACGTCTTCCGGACTTACCGTATCGTTGCCCCCCACCTCATTCGGCAACTTCTTGTAATCTCCCACCATGAACCAATCCTTGCGCTCGTCCGAAGTTCCGGATTTCAATATCCGGTGCAGCTGCTTGATATAGGCTTCGGTGAGAGGCTTTTCCGTATCGGCAAGGATACGGTCGATGGCGCGGAAATGATTGGTGGTTTCGATAATATCATCCACATTGACCGCTTCGGCCTCGATACCGATGGTGTTCGTTTCAAAAATATAGCGTGTCTGGTCGTGGGTTAGGCGGCTGCCTTCGATATGGTTGGAGTTGTAGGTAAGGTCTATCTGAACACGATGATATATCCCGCCTTTTACCTTCCCCTCCTTTTGTTCCCGCAGCACTTTGAGCAAGGGCGGTTCCGGGCGTTTTTTCTTACGTTCCGGCAACCCGGCATCGGCAGGGATATTCCAGGTCTTGCCCACAAGATAAGCCCCCTCGATTTTACCCTGCGCGCAATAATTGCGGGCCGTGCGCACCGCAACACCATGCATCTCCGCCCATTCTGTTACTGAAATGAACTCCATCTATCGGCAAGATTTTCGAGTAATTTGTTAGGTAAAGGTACAAAAACTTGCCGATATCGGCAAGTTTTTGTACCCAAAAAGCCGCCTAAACCTCCTCAACGCCGCTGTGTGTTTCCCTTAATTCGATTACCTTTGCAGTTGGTACGCCCGATGCGGGCGGTAAACAGGTTTGAACCTTAAAACAACAAGAAAAAAATGAGCAGAGTTTTGATTATCGGCGCCGGCGGCGTGGCTACGGTGGTGGCACACAAAGTGGCGGCGCATCCCGAAGTGTTTTCGGATGTATTGCTGGCATCCCGCACCCAATCCAAATGCGACAACATCGTTAAATCGTTGGAAAGCCGCGGCTTGAAAAAAGCCCAATGGCAGACCGCGCGGGTGGATGCCGACAACGTGCCCGAACTGACCGCCCTGATGCAGCAATTCAAGCCCGAACTGGTCATCAACGTGGCGCTCCCCTACCAAGACCTGCATATCATGGATGCCTGTCTGGCCGCAGGCGTAAACTATATGGACACCGCCAACTACGAACCCCTGGACGAAGCCAAGTACCAATACAGCTGGCAGTGGGCCTACCACGACCGTTTCAAGGAAGCCGGTCTGACGGCCATTCTCGGCTGCGGCTTCGACCCCGGTGTAACGAGCATCTTTACCGCCTACGCCGCCAAGCACCATTTCGACGAAATCCAATACCTCGATATCGTCGATTGCAACGCCGGCAACCACGGCAAGGCCTTTGCCACCAACTTCAACCCCGAAATCAATATCCGCGAGATTACCCAACGCGGCAAATACTGGGAAAACGGCGACTGGCACGAAACCGACCCCTTAAGCGTGCACAAGGCTCTCAACTATCCGCGCGTGGGCGCCAAGGAATCGTACCTGATGTACCACGAAGAACTCGAATCGCTCGTAAAGCACTATCCCACGCTCAAACGCGCCCGCTTCTGGATGACTTTCGGACAGGAATACCTGACCCACCTGCGCGTGATTCAGAATATCGGCATGGACCGCATCGACCCCATCGAATACGAAGGCCACCAGATTGTGCCCATCCAGTTCCTCAAGGCCGTGCTGCCCAATCCCGGCGACCTGGGCGCCAACTACACCGGCTGGACGTCTATCGGCTGCCGTATCCGAGGCATCAAGGACGGCAAGGAAAAGACCTACTATATCTTTAACAACTGCAGCCACGAAGTGGCCTACAAGGAAACCGGCACGCAGGGCGTAAGCTACACCACCGGCGTTCCCGCCACCGTGGGCGCGATGATGCACCTCAAAGGGCTCTGGAAACAACCCGGGGTCTTCAACGTGGAACAATTCGACCCCGATCCCTTCCTCAAGGAACTCGGCCCCGAAGGCCTGCCGTGGGAAGAAATCATCAACGGCGATTTGGAACTCTAATACAACAAAAGCCATCCAATAAAAAAAGGCTCCCGACGGGAGCCTTTTTTTATGCCGGCCACGCCAATTTCTAAAAGTCAGCGGTATGAATATTCTTCACCTCGTCTATCCGAAAATAAAAGCCCCTGTTCCGAAAAACGGAACAGGGGCTTTCGCAGCGGGGCGGACTTTTTAGATCCGGTTGTTGCTTCCCAATACGTTTACAATCTTGTGCATATACAACTTCTTGAGGCTTTCGCGCGCCGGGCCGAGATATTTCCGAGGGTCGAATTCGGAGGGCTTGTTCACCAGCACTTCGCGCACGGCGGCGGTCATGGCAAGACGGCCGTCGCTGTCGATATTGATCTTGCATACCGCCGAAGAAGCGGCTTGGCGCAACTGGTCTTCCGGAATACCGATGGCGTCTTTCAAATCGCCGCCATAGCGGTTGATGACCGACACCAGGTTCTGCGGCACACTGCTGGCGCCGTGCAACACGATGGGGAATCCCGGAATGCGTTTTTCCACTTCTTCGAGAATATCAAAGCGCAGGGGCGGCGGAACCAACAGGCCGTCGGCGTTGCGCGTGCATTGGTCGGGCTTGAACTTGTTGGCCCCGTGCGAGGTTCCAATCGAGATAGCCAGCGAATCCACGCCGGTATGCTTCAAAAAGTCTTCCACTTCTTCGGGACGGGTGTAGGTGTGGTGTTCGGCCTGCACTTCGTCTTCGATGCCCGCCAGCACGCCCAGTTCGCCTTCTACGGTAACATCGTACTGATGGGCGTATTCCACCACTTTTTTGGTGAGGGCTATGTTTTCTTCGTAAGGCAGGTGCGAGCCGTCTATCATCACCGACGAGAAGCCGGTTTCGATGCAGTCGCGGCAGAGTTCAAAACTATCGCCGTGGTCGAGGTGCAGCACGATGGGCACGTTTACGCCCAGTTCTTTGGCGTATTCCACCGCGCCTTGCGCCATATAGCGCAGCATGGTCTGGTTGGCGTATTGCCGCGCTCCCTTGGAAACCTGCAGTATCACGGGAGATTTGGTTTCGGCGCAAGCCTGCACGATGGCCTGCAACTGTTCCATATTGTTAAAGTTGAACGCCGGAATGGCATACCGGCCTTCCATCGCCTTGCGGAAGAGTTCGCGGGTGTTCACCAACCCCAGTTCCTTGTAACTTGTCATAGCGGTTTGTTTTTGGGTTTTTACTTTCTTCTCGATGCCGCTTTTCGGGGAGCGGCTTTCTTTTTGCCTTTACCGGCTTGTTTGTTCACCATGATGTCGAGTATCACCTCATCGGCCTGGTTCATGGCATCGGAAGCGATTCTGCCGATATTGGCGATGGTGCGTTCCACATCGTCTTCGATAATGCCGTTGGAGCCGGGCACATAAACGTTTTCTTTGGCCAAGATGGCCGCCTGCATGGCCGCGCTCGTGCCCGAAGCCACCTTGAGCGCGCAGCCTAATTTGGCGCCGTCGCACACCATACCGGTAAGGTTGCCTATCATGTTCTTGATGGCGTATTTTACTTGCTCGCCGTTGCCGTCCAACAGATAGCACACGCCACAGGCCGCGCCGGTGGAGGCCACCACGCAACCGCAGGCCGCACTGAGCCTGCCGAAGCCATGTTTGATATGGATGGCCGTGAGATTGCTCAGTATCAAGGCGCGCGCTAATTTTTCGGGGCTCGCCTTGGTTTTTTCGGCTACGGCAAGCACGGGCATCATGGCCGTGATGCCTTGGTTTCCGCTGCCCGAATTGCTCATGGCCGGCAACAATGCTCCCGACATACGCGCGTCGGAAGCGGCGGCGGTCAAGGCCATGGCGTATTCCACCAGACAGTTCGTGCCCGACAGTTTGCGTTCCTTCATCCAATGCAGGAGCGTGGCGCCGATGCCCATGCCGCTTTGGTGCTTGAGCCCGTAGTCGGAGAGTTTTTTGTTGAGCCCCGCCTCGCCGATGATGAATTCTATCTTCTTAAAGGGTTGCTTGGTGGCGAATTCGTAAATTTCGTCCATCGTGATGTCGTAGAAGGCTTCTTCCGAATCTGCGCCCCCCTTGGCGGCTTTCTTGGCAAAGAGCTTCTTGCCGTCGGCTTCCACCAGCACAATGTTCTGATGCGTTTCCTCAATCACGGCGCGGGCCGAATGTCCCTGCGCCATACAGACGGCTTCGGCATAGACCTTGTTTACCTTGCCCGAAACTTCTATCTCCACCCCGCCCTTTTCCACAAAGCGTTTTGCCGTTTCCACGTGAGTGGGCTTCACGCCCGAGAGCACTTCCAGTTCTTTTTTGGAATCGCCCACAATGGCGCCCAAGGCGATGGCGATATACAGACCGGTCATATCGGTGCCGGGGATGCCCACACCCATGCCGTTCTTGTAGATATTAAGACTTGTGATGACCTTGATTTTTTCGGGCAGCAGGTTCTTCTGCCCCGTTGTCTGCCGCAGGGTTTCGGATGCCTTGGCCACCGCCAACGCCACCGCGATGGGTTCGGTGCAGCCCAGGGCGGGAACCACCTCTTTCTTCAAGAGGCTGTACATATTGTTGACCTTTTTTGCGCTCAACATGGTATTATCGTTTATTTGCTTCATTCTATTGCCTCGGCATAAGCATAAACAAGTTTGGCCCTCGCTCTGCCAAAGCCTGCAGATTTGCAAATTTACGAAAAATGCGGCGGAATAAGGGACCGGCCTGCCGCTCTGTCGTAATTTTCAGCCAACATCTCCTTTGTTTTTTCCGTTCCCATCACCAATTCTGTCATTTTGTCAGCGTTTTTTTTTTGGCATAGGCTTTGCTGAACAAGCAAAGCGTTCCACGAGAGAACGGACTCCGAATGTTAAATAGAAAAACTAAATGAATCATGGGAAAGATAATTGGAATCGACCTGGGAACCACTAACTCCTGCGTAGCTGTTA
>CAYTCD010000070.1:0-9438 GCA_964436335.1 uncultured Bacteroidaceae bacterium | reverse complement strand
AACGCGGTGTCAAGATTGTTTGGGAAGCCGAACTGATGCGTCACTTCACCGTTCAGCTCGAAAGACTCGGCTAAACCGGCGGCATTCCCCGCTTCGAGAGGTGGCCGTCAACGGCTCGCGTGCAGAATACCGCGCTTTCCGTTACGGTCACCTTTTTACGTTAGATCCTTTCTTTTCTTTTACCAACCTTTCTCGTTTTATCCGGATGCCGGTGCTATTTTCTGTTTTTTTTCGTGTTGCAAGGCGGATTTCGCCTGTACTGTTGCTTGCCGCATTGGTTTGCAGTTGCAACAGCATGAAGAAAGTACCTGAAAACGAAAGCCTGTTGGTCAGAAACAGCGTAAAGGTTTCCAAGGGCGGAACCGTAAGCAAATCGGACATGATGAACCTGCTTACCCAAGAGCCCAACAGCAAGATTCTGGGATTCCGCGTAAAACTGAGCCTATACAATTGGTCAAAGCCCAACAAAAAGAACTGGTGGAACAACAAACTCCGTGAAATCGGAGAAGAACCGGCCATTTTTGATTCCAGCGCCATCGCATCCTCCCATGAGAGCATTCTGCTACACGCGGCCAGCAAAGGATATTTCTATCCCAGGCTCTGTTCCCATGTAAAGAGAAAGGGCAAAGACCACAGAAAAGTGGTGGTTTCCTATAAACTGGAGCTAGACGAACCCTACCGGCTACGCAATATCGATATTTCCGTTTTAGACGACAGCCTCCAAGACCAGTTCCGGAATTGGGAAAATGAGACCCTGCTTGCTTCCGGCATGCAATATCGGGTCAATACTTTGGATGCCGAACGCACCCGAATCTCCGAACAACTGCAAAACGAAGGCTATTGGGCCTTCTCCAAAGACTTTATCGCCTACACCATCGACAGCGCACTCAACTCCAAGCAGATGGATGTAAGGCTGATTGTACGGCAAATGCCGTCTAACCGCACAGACAGCATCGATGGTTCGCAAGTAATGCTGCATCACAAAAAATACCACATCGACAACATTTATATCTTTCCCCAATCCCGTTCCCGGATCTCAGAAAAAATGGAACTGGATACCGTTGATTTTGAGAACATCTCCCGCCACGAAAAAAGGAAAGGGCTTTCAGGCCCCGTTTACCATATCGTCAATCAAGGAAAGCCCATTATCAAATACAAACCCATACTGCAAAAGATTTTCCTGAAAAGCGGTAATCTATACACATTACGGCAGGTAACCCAATCCTACGACAATCTGAGCGACCTGCGCGTTTTCCAATACACCAATATCACACTTGCCGAAAAGCCTTACGACACAGCCAAATCCTATTACAAGAACAACTTGCTCGACTGCAATATCCACATGATGCAAGGCAGCCGGTTCAGTTTCAGCGTAGAAGGCCAAATCACCACCAGTGCGGGTATCGAAGGTATCTCCGCCACACTTGGTTTTCAGCACAAGAACACCTTTGGGGGAGGCGAGATATTCAATATCAGACTGAGAGGGCTTTACGAATTCCAAGTAACGGTCGATCAGCAGAAGAACAAAACTTTTCTCAATACCTTTGAAGTGAAGGCGGAAGCAAGCCTTGAATTTCCCCGTTTCCTGCTGCCGGTAAGCATCGACCGTTTTTCGCAGAATTTCCGCCCCTCCAGCATCATCGCCATCAGTTACAGTTACCAACACAAGCGAGACTATTCACGCGGCATCTTCAACGCCACTTTCGGTTACCATTGGAAACAGAGGTTTTCCGAACACACGCTCAATCCCATCGAAGTGAGTACGATTCAGATGATCAACCCTTCGGAAAGTTTCCAAAACCGCTTGAATGAATATCGGCAGAACGGAAACCACCGGCTTCTCTACCAATACAGCGATCACTTTATCCTCACCCCCCGCTACCAATTTATTTTAAACGACCAACAGACGGGAGAGAAAAAAGATTACAACCGGCTCCGGATTGAATTAGAAACAGCCGGTAATCTGCTTTCCGGTTTTGCCCGCGCCATCAACGGGCCCAAACCGGCCGAGGCCAGTTACCGGATCGCCAAACTGCCCTTTTCCCAATATGTACGGGCCGAGATAGACTACAGCCATCATTTTGTGATGGGAACAAAAACCGAATTGGTGTTCAGGGCCGGTTTCGGTCTTGGCTACAGTTACTACAATGCCCACACCATGCCCTACGAAAAGAGTTTCTTTATCGGAGGAAACAATACAATCCGCGCATGGCCGTTGTATCAACTCGGCCCTGGTTCGTATCGCTTACCCGAAGGTAGGAGCGACTTTGAACGACTTGGGGACATCCGCTTTGTGTTCAATCTTGAGCAAAGGTTTCCCATCATAGGCGGGTTGCGCGGTGCGGTATTCGCCGATGCCGGCAACATCTGGCTGTGCCGTCCCAACGATGCCTATCCCGACGGAGAATTCAAGTTTAACCGTTTCTACAAAGAATTCGCCTTCGGCACAGGAGTCGGCCTGCGCTATGATTTTAAATTCTTCCTGCTCCGTGTAGATATGGGCATACCCGTATTCGATCCCTCCCGGATGGCCGACGGACAAGGTTGGATTATCGAAAGGCTCAAATGGAAAAACCTTATTTTCAACTTCGGTATCGGATACCCATTCTAAAGAAAGAACAATGGAAAAAACCGCCGCATTCATATTACGGTTATTCGGTTGGCGCGTAAATAACTTCATCCCTCCTGAAGACAAGTATGTGCTTATCGTGGCCCCGCACACCTCTTGGACAGACGCCCTTATCGGAAGGCTGGCGTTCTGGACCAAACGGCTTCCGGCACGTTTTTTTATCAAAAAGGAGTTTTTCATCTTTCCCTTCGGCTTTCTGCTCAAGGCATTGGGCGGTATGCCGATAGACCGCAAGCAGGCGCAGCATGTAGTGGAACATGCCGTGAACCTGCTTTCATCGCATAAGCGATTGGCACTGATCATCACCCCCGAAGGCACACGCAAACGCACTGAACATTGGAAAAAAGGCTTCTATTACATTGCCCGACGTGCCGGTGTGCCGCTATACGCCGGCATTGTTGATTATCGAAAAAAAACGTGTACGGTATTGCCCGAACCGATCGACACGGACCGCTCCTGGGATACCTTGTACGATGACATTAAACACATCTACGGCGACGCTTGCGGCCGATACCCCGAAAACTTTAATCTGTACAAGCAAAAAGCATAGGTTTGCATTTTAAAAAATCATTCGTAAATTAGCGGCCTCTTTGCAAAAGCAACGGCTTCCGTTGTGAATCTGCAAGGTTTTGAAAAAAAGTTATTTAGGAGAGGTGGCCGAGTGGTCGAAGGCGCACGCCTGGAAAGTGTGTAAGCGTCAAAAGCGCTTCCAGGGTTCGAATCCCTGTCTCTCCGCAAGGAACGCAGCGAATCGGAGCGGTTCGTGAGGTTCAAAATAAAACAAAAGGATAAAAAAAAGTAAAAACGTTCTATCATCATGAAAAAACTGATTGCATCCCTTTTCGTAGGAGCTTCACTTGTTTTGGGTTCCGCGCTGATGGCTCAGGAAGCCGCCGACGTTGATACCCAAGCCGCTCAAACCGAAACCGTGGTTGACGAAACCATTGTGGAAGAAGACGTTACTGTTGCGGAAGACGTAACCCTTGCCCCCGCCGAAGAAAAAACAAAACAGAGATCTTTCCATCAAGCCTTGAAGCAAAAGTTCATCGAAGGTGGCGCGGGCTGGATGACGCCGGTTCTCTTGGTGTTCATTCTCGGTCTGGCTTTGGTTTTTGAACGTATCATTTATTTGAACCTTGCCACCACCAACACCGAAAAATTGTTGACCGAAGTGGAAGCCGCACTTGAAAAGGGTGGTCTGGTTGCCGCCAAGGAAGTTTGCCGCAACACCCGCGGTCCTGTGGCCAGCATTTTCTATCAAGGTTTGGAACGTGCCGATGACGGCATCGATATGATCGAAAAATCGGTTACCTCCTATGGTGGCGTTCAGGTAGGCCGTCTGGAAAAGAACCTTTCCTGGATCGCTTTCGTTATCGCCGTGGCTCCTATGTTGGGGTTCTTGGGTACAGTAGTAGGGATGGTTCAGGCGTTCGACGATATCGAAGCCGCCGGTGATATCTCCCCGACCGTTGTTGCCGGTGGTATGAAAGTGGCTTTGTTGACCACCGTATTCGGTCTTATCGTGGCCATTGTTATCCAAACATTCTACAACTACCTGAGTTCGAAAATCGATGCCATCGTGAACAAGATGGAAGACGCTTCGATTTCCTTCATGGATCTGATCGTGAAGTATAACCGTCAGAAATAAGAAGGGGGTTATCAATCATGGATACACTTATCAATATCGGGATGTTCCTGGTCTATGCGTTGCTTATCCTCGGAATAGTGGCAGCCGTAGGCTTCTCCATCTACCAGTTCGCTGGCAATTTAAATCAAAGCAAAACCGCTTTGTAAGGGATTATCGGTTTGGTAGTCATTTTCCTCATCTCTTACTTGCTTTCTTCCGGCTCCGACATCAATGAGGCCGTGTTTGAAAAAGTGGGTGGAAACTATGGCTCTTCCAAGCTGATCGGTGCCGGGATGTACATGTTCTATATCCTTTTCGGTATCACCTTGGTAACCCTTATCGTTACCGAAATCGCCAGACCGCTTAAAAAGTAAAACCAATGGCTAAAAAATCACCCACCATCAACGGAGGGTCCATGTCCGACATATCGTTCCTGTTGTTGACATTCTTCTTGTTGACATCTTCGATCGATACGGACTTGGGGATTGCCAGAAAGTTGCCGCCCCCGCTACCACCTGATGCTCCGAAGCCTGAAATTCATGACCGCAACGTATTCAAGGTTGCCGTCAATTTCAGGGATGAGTTGCAGGTTCAAGGCAAATTGGCCAATGTTGCCGATTTGCGGGATATGGCGAAGGAATTTCTCGCAAATCCCGGAAACGACCCCAAGAAATCGGAAAAGAAAGTAAAGGATATCGAACTATTGGGTGCGGTTCCTGTTTCCGAAGGCGTTGTGTCGTTGCGTAACGACCGGGGTACTTCTTACGAAATGTATGTCAAAGTTCAGAATGAACTGACGGCGGCTTTTCATGAATTGAGAAACGAACTCTCGCAAGAAAAGTTCGGTATGAAATTCGATGATCTTAAGAAAGAAAGTCAGATTACCGCGATTCAGAAAGCCATTCCCCTTACCATTTCGGAAGCCGAGCCCACCAGTGCAGGCGTAACGCAGTAAATACAGGAGGTAAACAATGGGAAAGTTTAATAAGAACGCTAAAAAAGGTACACCGGAAATCAACACCGGAAGTATGAGTGATATCATCTTCATGCTGTTGTTCTTCTTTATGGTGATTACCACGATGCGCGAAAGCACCCTCTTTGTAAGGATCAATCCTCCGGTGGCAACGGAAGTGCAGAAATTGGAAAAGAAGTCGTTGGTAAGTTTCATTTATATCGGACCTCCCATGGATGCGCAGAAGTTCGGTACGGAACCCCGAATCCAACTCAACGACCAAATGTCTGCTGTTCGCGATATCGCCCAATTTATCGAAGCCGAACGCCAATCGCGCGATGAAGTGGATCGTCCTTTGATGACCACATCCATCAAAGCCGACAAATCGGTAAAGATGGGTATCCTTACCGATGTGAAGCAGGAACTAAGAAAAGTGAATGCTTTAAAGATCAACTACTCCACTGCAAAAGGGAAAGAAGTCCGGTAAGCGGTACGCTTCCTAAAAAAAATACCCCGTCTGAAATCCAGACGGGGTATTTTTTTTACTACACTCCTCTCCTGCCCGATAAACGCAGATGCCTCTTTATATTTCGGCATTATAGTCGTCGTAGAGCAGCTTGTCGTAGGGGTACCGCGTAAGATGCACCCGCTTCACCTCCTCGTAAAGCATCTCCTTGAAAGCCTCCACGTTCTTTTTCTGAACCGCCGAGACAAAGATGCAGGGCGCGTTCTCCTTGGCGTACCACATCTTTTGCAAATCATCCAGGCTGTAGTTGCGCCGGGTGACGGGGCTCAGGTCGTCGGGGTCTTTTTCTTCGTACGTATAGGCATCCACCTTGTTGAAGACCACAATAGTCTTCTTGTCCGCCGCGCCGATTTCGGCCAGGGTCTGCCGCACAATCTCCATCTGTTCCTCGAATTCGGGGTGCGAAACATCCACCACATGGAGCAGAATATCGCTTTCCCGAACCTCGTCGAGCGTGGATTTGAACGATTCCACGAGGCTGTGGGGCAGTTTGCGGATAAAACCCACCGTGTCAGAGAGCAGGAACGGCAGGTTGCCGATCACCACCTTGCGCACCGTGGTGTCGAGGGTGGCGAACAGCTTGTTTTCCGCCAGCACCTCCGATTTGCCCACCAGATTCATGATGGTGGACTTGCCCACGTTGGTATAGCCCACCAGCGCCACACGCACCATGCTCACACGGTTCTTGCGTTGCAGCACCTTCTGTTTGTCGATTTCGGCGAGCTTGCCCTTGAGCAGCGTTATCTTGTCGTGGATGACCCTTCGGTCGGTCTCGATTTCCTTTTCGCCCGGACCACGCATACCCACCCCGCCGCGCTGTTTGCTCAAGTGCGTCCACATGCCCGTAAGGCGCGGCAACAGATACTGGTACTGCGCCAGCTCCACCTGCGTGCGGGCATGGGCGGTGCGGGCGTGTTTGGCAAAAATGTCGAGGATAAGCGTGGTGCGGTCAAGCACCTTGCATTTGAGTTCCTTCTCGAGGTTGCGCGACTGGGCGGGGCTCAACTCATCGTCGAACACCACCATGTCTATCTTCTCCGCCTCCACGTAGGTCTTCACCTCCGCAAGTTTGCCCGAACCGATATAGAATTTGCCGTTGGGCAGATCCAACCGCTGCATGAACACCTTCTCGGTCTTCGCCCCGGCGGTATCCACCAAGAAAGAAAGTTCCTTGAGGTATTCGGTCTCTTTCTCCACCGTGGTGCCCCCCGTGGCGATACCCACCAGAACGGCGCGTTCCTGTATTTTCTTCGTTTCGATGTAAGCCATTAGAAACCGATAATCTTCCGTACTTCCGAAACCGTCTTGCGCGCGCTTTCCCGCGCCTTTTCCTCGCCTATCTTGCGCACCTTTTCCAGATAGGCGTCGTCGGCAAGGATTTCCTTGATCTTCTCGCGGTACGGCGCCACGAAACGGATCGTGTCTTCGGCCAACTGTTTCTTGAGGTCGCCGTAACGGATCGAACAGTTGTTGTAGGCCTCGTTAAAGGCATCGTAAACCTCCGGCGCGCAGAGCACGCTCACCAACTGGAACAGGTTGGCGATTACCTCCGGCTTCTCCTGGTTCTTTTCCACCGGGCCCGAATCGGTGGTGGCGCGCATGATTTTCTTGCGGATCACCTCGTCTTCGTCGGTCAGGAAAACGGCGTTGTTGCCGCTCTCGCTCTTGCCCATCTTGCCGCTGCCGTCCAGACCGGGAATCTTAACGAGGTTGTTGCCGAAATTAAACGCCTGCGGCTGCCCGAAATACTCCGTGCCGTACATGTGGTTGAACCGCTGGGCAAACACGCGGGTCATCTCCAGATGCTGTTCCTGGTCTTTGCCCACCGGCACGAAATCGGCCTTGTGGATCAGGATGTCGGCCGCCATGAGCGAAGGATAGGTCAACAGCCCCGCATTCACATTGTCGGGGTTCTGCCGCGCCTTGTCCTTGAAAGACGTGCAGCGTTCCAACTCGCCCAGATAGGCGTTCATGTTCAGGAACAGGTAGAGTTCGGCGGTTTCCGGCACGTCGCTCTGGGCGTAGATGGCCACTTTCTCGGGGTCGATGCCGCAGGCGATATAAGTGGCCAGGATATCCTTGACGTTCTGCCGCAGGTGTTCCGGATGCGGATGCGTGGTGAGGCTATGGTAGTCGGCAATGAAAAAATAGCAGTTGTATTCGTCCTGCATGCGGATAAAGTTGCGCAACGCGCCGAAATAGTTTCCCAAATGCAGGTTCCCCGTGGGGCGGATGCCGCTGACGACAATCTTCTTCATCTCTTCTCTTTTAGGGCGGTTAATGGCCACGAAAATACATTATTTTGCGCTCTGCCGCAAACTACAGCCCGAACAGACGGAGGGCGTTGGCGGTAGTGGCCTGAGCGGCTTGCTGAGGCGTGATGCCGAGGATTTCGGCCAGTTTGTGTCCGATAATCGGAATTGTGGAGCTGTCGTTGGGCTTGCCCCGGAAAGGCACGGGCGAGAGCCAGGGGGCGTCGGTCTCCAGCACGAGCGAATCCAAGGGCACGTTTCTGACCACTTCCGGCAGACCGGCGTTCTTGAAGGTGAGCACGCCGCCGATCCCGAAAAGGAAACCCAGGTCGAGTACGCGTGCGGACTGTTCCACGCTGCCGCTGTAGCAATGGAAAACCCCGTGGAGCGAACCGTCCTGTTCTTCCTTGAGGATATGCCAGGCTTCCTCAAAGGCGTTCCTTACATGCAGCACCACCGGCAACCGGCGTTCCTTGGCCCACCGCAGCTGGGTGCGGAAAGCGTCTTGCTGCTGCCTGAAAAACGTCTTGTCCTGGTAAAGGTCGATGCCGATTTCGCCCACCGCCACATAAGGGGTGTTTCCGTTCTGTCCGGCGTCGGCGGAAAGGTGTTTGTAGAGTACGTCGAGCGATTGCATGTAGTCTTGCCGCACTTCGGTGGGATGCAGCCCGACGGTGGGGTAAACCGTACCGGGAAAGGCGCGGCAGAGTTCCATGATGGGCGCTACCGAATGCAGGTCCACGCCGCCCAAAATCTGCTTATAGACGCCGGCGGCAAGGGCTTTTTCAACCAGCTCCCGTGCGGCGGGCTGACCCTCCGCCGGGTCGTAGGTGTGGGTATGGGTGTCTATCCAGTTCATCATATATCGTTGAACCCGCAAAGGTACGGATTTGACCTGTTTTTTTTTCGCGTGCAAAAAACTAACTTTGCAACCTTGTTTATTGGCAAAAAACAAAAACCCTATAAATCATGGCAAAACAAAAGAAATTCATGACCTGTGACGGGAATGAAGCCACGGCTCACGTTGCCTCTATGTTCAGCGAAGTAGCCGCCATTTACCCCATCACGCCGTCTTCACCCATGGCCGAACACATCGACGAATGGGCATCGCAAGGCAGAACCAATATGTTCGGCGAAAAGGTCCGCGTTATCGAAATGCAGTCGGAAGCCGGCGCGGCCGGTGCGGTTCACGGCTCTTTGCAGGCCGGTGCGCTCACTACCACCTATACCGCTTCGCAGGGCTTGCTGCTGATGATTCCCAATATGTACAAGATTGCCGGCGAGCTGTTGCCGGGCGTTTTCCACGTTTCCGCCCGCGCCCTGGCCTCGCACGCCTTGTCTATCTTCGGCGACCATCAGGATATCTACGCCACCCGTCAGACCGGTTTCGCCTTCCTGGCCTCCAGCTCGGTGCAGGAATGTATGGACCTGGCCGGCGTGGCCCACTTGGCG
>CAYTCD010000069.1:0-10002 GCA_964436335.1 uncultured Bacteroidaceae bacterium | reverse complement strand
GCAGGAAAACTTAGTGAAAAACACAAAAGGGCTGTCTGCGGTTATTCCAAAGGACTCAACCTGCATTTTCTGCAAGATGGAAAACGGATGTTGCTTACTTCCGAAAAAGACGGATATAACCATATCTGGCTTTTCGATATGGATAAAAAGCACGACAAGGGATTGTTGCTGACCCCCGGTGCTTACGATGTTACGGAAGTAT
Source organism: uncultured Bacteroidaceae bacterium (assembly GCA_964436335.1). GTDB lineage: Bacteria > Bacteroidota > Bacteroidia > Bacteroidales > P3 > Pullibacteroides. Next base: position 9,800 of record CAYTCD010000069.1, on the reverse strand, counting down.
ATGGGGTGGACGAGGTCAACGGCCGGGTGTTTTTCCAGGCTGCCTACACTTCGCCGGCCGACCGAGACCTGATGTGCGTGGATCTGGACGGACAGAATCTGCGCCGGCCCGCTCTCGACATGCAACGCAAGGGTGGTTGTACCTATGCGCTGTTCAATGCAGATTTTACCTACATGATTCTGGAACATTCAGATGCCAATCATCCGGTGGCATATTACCTTTATTATGTAGGACCGACCGACGAACAATTGGTGAATTGTCTGGAATCAAACAGCCATGTGGAGGAAACGGCCAAGAAATACGATTTTGTGGAAAAAGAATTTTTCAGGATTCCGGTGCCGCTTACAGGCGTGGAGGATAATGGATTTATGGCAGACAAGTTCTTCGGTATCCATAGGATGGAACAGAAAGGAAGCAAAGGAGATGTACGCCATGAAAAACATGAAAGACAAGTGATGTTGCAGGCATGGATGATGAAACCCAACGAGATAGGTACGCCGCAGGCGCAAGGAAAGCGTTATCCGGTACTGATGTTCCTGTATGGCGGACCGGGTTCCCAACAGGTGATGAATGAAATGAGGCCGCACCAAATTAAGGATTATGCTTGGTATCAGATGTTGGTGCAACAGGGCTATATCGTGGTGTGTGTGGACAACCGGGGAACCGGCGGCAGGGGAGAGGCATTTAAAAAGTGCACCTACCTTGAACTCGGTAAATACGAAACGCAGGACCAGATTGCCGCCGCCCGCTTTTTGGCCGGACTGCCTTATGTGGATGCAAACCGTATCGGCATCTGGGGATGGAGTTATGGCGGATTCATGTCTTCCAACTGTCTTTTTCAAGGCAACGGTGTGTTTAAGGCGGCTATGGCCGTGGCACCGGTAACCAACTGGAAGTATTACGACAATGTTTATACCGAGCGCTTTATGCGCACACCACAGGAAAATCCCGATGGCTACCTGCTTAATTCGCCCATCCACTATGCGGGTAAACTGAACGGAGCCTATCTGCTGGTACATGGAACGGCCGATGACAATGTGCATTTCCAGAATGCGGCCGATTTGGTTACGGCTCTTCAGAATGCTGGAAAACAGTTTGATTTTGTGATGTATCCCAATAAAAACCACGGCATGACGGGGAAAGACGGTTCGGCTCGCCGGCATCTGTATCACAAACTCACCGATTTTATTCTTAAAAACCTGTAATGAAAACGTACGGGGGGAAGTTCTGGGTACTGCTTTGCTTCTTATTGGAAAGTGCTTTCTTTTACCATGCGGCGGCGGGTGTCATGTCCGATACCTTGCCGGTAGCTGATTATACGGTAAAGATAAGCGGTAGGGCCCAAGGTGCGGAAGGCAGAGAAATTGTATGGCGTTCCGATGCCGATGCCTTTACACCGATGTATGTGGAATTGGGGCGGGCCAAAATCGATGACAGCGGTTATTTTACGCTTACCACCGATCTTGTGACGGGTATCATGCCTACCTATCTGGTCATTGATTACTATTCCACGGCGCTGTTTGTGGAGGCCGGTCACGAATATATCCTACAGATGGCCGGCTTCGACTATTACATGGATGAAAAAATCAATGCCTTTATCGTTTCTGACCAATTGCCTTCCTTGCAATATCTTTTGCTTGACAAGACGGGCGAACGGGATACGGCAGACCGCAATTCGCTTCTGAGCCGCTATTCTTTGCTGTATGGCCGTATGCTGCAACGTGATTTCGAGCGCATCAACATAAAAAAAGACATTCGGCCGGTGGCGAACTTTATCAAGATGGCCGATTCTTTGTTTTCCGATGTGCGGGATACTTTTTTCAATGCTTACCGCGCCTATACAGAAGCAGGTCTGAAAGATTTTTCGGGCATGGCCTCCCGTAAGGAACTATATCGGGATTATATTGAGAACCGACCGGTGGATGCATATAATCCGGCCCAAGTGGAGTTTCTTAAGAACTATTATCTGGATTATTTCGCCTCCAACCGCTTTTTACCTCTTGCGCAGACAAGGCGCATGCTGAACCGGAACGATATCTCGGACAAGGTCCGTTTGGAAATGCTTTCCGACAGCATGGGCTTGGATTATTCGCTACGAAGCGAGGTCTTGCGGGAATGGGTGTTGATTTATGCTTGTACGGAAATATGGAATGATGCTTCGTGGAATGGAGCTAACCTGCGTTCCATGCTGGAATATTTGGCTCGGAACACAAAATTCGTTCCTCATGCCCGGGCGATAAGGAACTTTTTGGATTGGAAGGACAAATCGGACAGACGGAATTATTTTACGGGGATCAGTCTTTGCGATACCCTGCAAGACTGTATGCCGATAGACAGTCTGTTGGAGGAAGGAAAGTTTCATTATTTTGTTTTTGTACGGGCCGATTATGCGCGTTGTCCTACCTGCGGTGAGGAATCCAAGCGTTTGGCCACGGTATGGGAAAAACTTTCGGCAGAAGAAAGGGCGGCGGTGAAAATCATCTATGTGAATTGCGATTATGCCTATCCGCGTTATTACCACGATGCGAAAAAAAATCGCTATCCGTGGCTCTATCTGCATTTCAACGGCCATATTGATTGGATCCGCACCATCGATGCCGCCCGCTTTCCCGCCTATATATTGGTAGATGACAAGGGGAGCGTACTCAACGCGGGCTTCAATGCACCCAGTCAGAACATAGAAGAAGTTTTTAAGCGGATGGCCAAACTCAAAGGGCGGCGTGATCGGCAAAAAAGCGATTCGAAAGATACGCGATAGAGGCGTACATAAGGGGCAGGCGTTCCTGTATTTCGGCATAAGAGAGCCAACGTGCCTGTGTGATGCCTTCTTCGGTTTGCGGTACGGGATTCTGCAAGGTATCGGTTTCCATGCCGAACCAATTCGATTTTTTGATACAAATCTGTTTCTCGAAGTTGGAGAAGATATGATAGGTGGTACAGATGTAGTCTTTAATATGGAGGTTTTGCATACCGGTTTCTTCTGCCACTTCGCGCAGGGCATTTTCTTGGTCGGTTTCGCCCGCTTCTTTTTTTCCTTTTGGTAGATCCCACATTTGATTGCGATAAATGTAGAGGTAGCGGGATTCTCCTTCGGGTGTCAGTGCGCAAACGATACCGCCGGCAGCCTCGATAACGGGAAAGCGGGCTATAAAACGGTTGAATACGGCTTGTGCGCTTTCTTTACAGTTGATGTAGAGAATGGCATGGAGGGGAAAACGGTTGAGCCTTTCCTTTATCTCCGATACGGAAGCCTCTGTGATATCAGACGGCAATAGGCAGGAAACAGGGTTGTAGGCAGTTTCTCCATCTGCGGCGAACACTAAGGTCCGGTTTTCGATAAAGAGTTGTTCCATAGGATAAAAAAGAGGGGCGAAGCGATGTGGGATACGCTCCGCCCCAAAAACAGTTTTTTAGATTCGTTTCAGGATTTCCTTGGTAAATTCACAAAAACGGGTAACGGTGGATATCTCAATCCTTTCATCGGGCGAATGAACTCCGCGCATGGTGGGACCGTATGAAACCATGTCCATATCGGGGTATTTTTCGCTGAAAAGACCGCATTCCAATCCGGCATGAATTGCCAAAGCCTGTCCTTCTTCGCCAAAGAGGTCCTTGAAGGCGGTCAACACGGTTTTGAGGATAGGTGAGGCGGGATTGGGTTTCCAACCAGGGTAGCCTTCGCTGTGCGAGGTACGGGCACCGATGGCCTGAAAGCAGGCGGCGACCCGTTGGGCGGCTTCGTATTTGGCGCTTTCAACCGAAGATCGTTGGCTTGTAGTGATAAGAATATGGTTTTCAAGTGTTTTTACGGCCGCAAGATTAGTGGAGGTTTCCACAAAGTTTTCAATTTCATCGCTCATGCGCAACACTCCGTGTGGGCAGGCGAAAATCGACCGGATCAATTTTTGGCGGTTTTCTTCGGCCAATACCGTTTGGGGACAAGTGGCTGAGGCTGCCGACAGAGAGATGTTGGGTTCGGTAACGTGGTATTCGTTTTTAAAAATCTGATGGAATTTTTCCACTTCCTGCATCAGTGCGGCTTCCTTGTCTTTGGAGATACCGATACAGGCCGAGGCTTCGCGGGCGATGGCGTTGCGCAGGTTGCCGCCATTAAAACATGCGAGCCGATAGGGCATAAAGCATTCCAGCTGATAGAGGAAACGAGCCAGCAATCGGTTGGCATTTCCCCTGCCTTTATTGATATCATCGCCCGAGTGTCCGCCCAGCAATCCTTTTACACAGATATCGAAATACGCCATCGAGGTGTCGGCCTTTTCCTTTACGCAAGGATATTCGATAACGGTATCGATCCCCCCTGCACAACCGATAAAGAATAGTCCGTCGTCTTCCGAATCAAGGTTGAGCAGGATCTTTCCATTCAAAAAGCCCTTCTGCAGACCGAAAGCACCGGTAAGTCCTGTTTCTTCATCTACGGTAAAAAGACATTCGATAGGCCCGTGTTCAAGGTTGTCGGAAGCCAGTACGGCCAGTTCGGTGGCCACGCCTATGCCGTTGTCGGCGCCCAAGGTGGTGTCTTTGGCCTTTAGCCAGCCATCTTCTATATGCACTTGGATGGGATCGGTATCAAAGTTATGGGTGGAAGTGCCGTTTTTTTCGCAAACCATATCGATGTGGCTTTGCAGAATCACCGTGGCCCGGTTTTCACGTCCGGGGGTGGCCGGTTTGCGGATCAAAACGTTTCCGGTGGGGTCGGTATGTACTTCCAACTGATGTTTTTTTGCGAAATCCACAAGATATTCCCTGATTTTCTCTTCTTTTTTAGAAGGCCGGGGAATGCGGAGGATCTCTCCGAAGTACTGCCAAAGCAATTGGGGTTCCAAGGTGTTGAGAATTTCATTCATATCGGTGTGTTTTTTTAATTAAGCACTAAAAAAGATGCCGGAAGGGGGTAAGCAGCCATTCCATAAACCGTGTTATCTTGGGAGTGTTCTGCCATTTTTCATAGTCGAAGCCGATGGAGTTGGCCGCGGTTCCGTCTATGTGCGTTTGCAAAAGACTGATGATTTCGGGATTTTCGCCGTAGAGCATGATTTCGTATTGGTAGCGGAAACTGCGGTAGTCCATATTGGCCGAACCGAGAAAAAAACGCTTTTTATCAATCAGTATGCATTTGGCGTGAAGTAGGTCGGGTGTGTAGAATTTCCATTGAACGCCCGCCTTATGGAGCGGTCCCAGATATTTGTTGCGCAAGATATCCACCATTGAGACATCCGAGTGCAGAGGAATGTGCGCCACCACCTTCACCCCCCGTCGGGCGGCATTGATCAACGCTTTTCTGATTTTGATACCCGGCAGGAAATAAGGCGTTTCGAGCAGGATTTCCTCTTTTGCATTCTCAATCAATTTGAGCATATAGTTGCGCACAGTCTGAAAATAGGCGGTAGGTGTATCCTGTACGATGCCGAAACCGTGGTAGCGCACGAGTTTGATTTTTTCGAAAGGCGTAAGTTCATAGAGTTTATGCTTGGCGTAACTGTTTAGAAAACAGCCTTTGAATTTACGGGTGATGGGATTTTCCATCCGTAGATTCAGATCGCGCCAATTGAGCGAATAGGCGGTGATGTTGGAGGAACCGATATAGGTGATATGGTCATCGATAAGCACCAACTTGCGGTGGTTGCGAGTATTGTTTTTTGCAAATGAATTGGATATGAAGAATTTCATTTTTTTGAAAAACCGCAACTGTACGCCGGCGGCAGCCAGATCCTTTAAAAATTCGGCCGGTTTTGTACCATAGGCATCCACCAATAACTTTATCTCCAATCCTTCCTTGGCTTTTTCCAAAAGGGCGTCTTTTATGCGGTGTCCGATAGCATCGTCATTAAAGCGATAGGTTTCCAAATAGATGTACTTTTTGGCCTGTCGTATGTCTTGCGCCAGCCCGGTAAAAAATTGCAGGTTGTCGTCAAAAAGCCTGTAGGAAGACGGATAGGATTCGGCCATGGTGCTTAATCGGATTAAACGGAGGCAAATCTACAAAAAAACGCTTGAAATCCAGTTGTAAAAAAAGGCGACCCGAATAGGATCGCCTTTAATAAGCGGGGAAGGTTCTTTTAGAAATAGAACTGCCTGTTGTCTTCTATCTTTGCCGCCTTTTCCAAAGCCGAGTTTACGGTATTGGAGGCATTCTGTCTGTATTGGGCCGTAGAAGTTTGGATAAGACGGTCTATTTGGTCGGCCGAAGCGGGTGCTGAAAGCAGGCCATAAACCATTGCCCGATAGATACCTGCATTGCCTTGGATGGGTTGGGAAAGAACACCTTTTTCGAGACCGCAGATTTGACCGAGCACCTTGGGTTCGTACGCACCGCCCAGCATCGGGTAGGCGTTCATGCGGAGATTGGTGGCGGTGTCGATGTCAAGGTTGAGAGACTGCGCCAACTCTTCAAGAGAGGAAGCGGCGTTCATCTTCTTAACCGATTCACGGTATTTCTTATCCAATATCACCATCTGTTCCACCTGCGGGATTTCCATGACGCGATCGAGCGACATATATTCTTTTTCATTGATGGCCCTCAAGCCGGCAATCATGTAGCGGTTTTCGGATTCAAACACCTGATTGGCCACCGAACCTTCTTTGGAATCCTTGTTGAACGCCCAACGGATAACATCTCTGGAACGGATGGCACCGGGCAGGTTGGTTTCGAGTTCTGTAACCGAAGCCTGACGGACCTGAATCCCCATGTTGCGGGCAACAGAATCCAAACGGCTTAGTTTGCCATTGCATTGGCCCAACAGTTGATTGGCGCGGGTGTAAACGTTTTTAGTGGTGGCGACACTGGGTTCGATAGGTACATTGATAAGGGCGGCCAACACTTTCTTTACCGGTTTGGTCTTTTCGGCGATATACAGCACATGGAATCCATTGGGGGCTTCCACTACCGTGGCTTGACCGGCAGGGGTGCGGAGAATGGCCCGTTGCAGATATCCCACGAAACCGCCGTCCTTGATCCAACCCAGATCGCCCATATTCTGGGCTGCGGTGGGATCTTCCGAATAGGTTACCGCCAACTGCGCCAAAGCGGAGGTGTTGGCGTTGATGAGACCCAGCAAAGAGTCGGCCAACAGACGGGATTGTTCCTTGTTTCGGCCGCTCTGGCTACCGGCTTCGGTAAAAGAGAGGAAGATGTGTTGCAGACGTATTGAGTCGGGACGCATCTGAACGTCCATCAGCTTGGCCATCTGGAAAGACTTGCCCATGCGGCGCGGTCCGATAATGGAACCGGTCTGGGCACGGAAAAGGGTATCCCAACCGGGAAAAATTTCAGATTGGGTGCGGTAGAGGCTGTCGAAACGTTCGCCCGAAGTAACGGCGTTTACAAAGTCGGGGATATCGGTTTCGTTGACGAACTCTGTGTAAAGTTCGTTCACGTTCTTTTCTATTTCGGCCATATCCTGTGCCGTAGGTGTTACGTCAAACACCACATAGTCGATGCTACGGCTCTTATTCTGACGGAACATGTATTTGTTGTCGCTGTAGAACCGCTGAAAATCGGCACGGCTCAATTTGATGGTGGAGTCGGGAATCGATTCGTAGGGCAGCACCACATAGCGGGCATCCATCGTGGCGGCCAGGGTGCCGCTCATAAAAGCGGCGAAAGCTCTGGGCACATAGAACGACTGGGCGGCGAGGTTATAGTATTTCTCCTTGAGGCGTTCGTTCTTGATGATGCTTTCCAATTCGGTAAGGGCGGCTTTGTCTTGAGCCGAAAGCTGGTCGAAATTGCTGATGATGTTCATTACCTGCTGACGGTCATACAAGCCTGTCTGCGGATTGGTGAAGTATTGGTAGAGGTAGGGGCTGATGAACTTGCCGTAATACATATCGTTCATTTCGGCCGTTGTTACCTGAAGACCGGCATTCCGGCAGGCTTCTTCGGCAAGCATATTGGTAAGCAGACGTTGCCAAGCCATATTACGGATCTGGTTCATGTCTTCGTCTGTAATCTTGATATCCGAACCCTGAGCCCGTCTGTATTGTTCGGTGAGTTGGTCAACATCGTAAGAAAAGCGGTCGTATGAAACCGTTTCCCCATTGATGACCGCCACGGGAGGCGCGCTCTGTCCTCTTCTTCCGAAAGCGTCTTGTACCACGAATCCGATGATGGCGATCCCAATCAAAGCCACCGCAAGGCCGGCGTGTTTCCTAATTTTGCCGATAATAGCCATTTCCTATGTTTTTTGGATAAATAAAAATTACTAAACCGTTTTCTCTTTTTGAAACAGGGCAGACTGTTCTTGTAACAGACCGCCCCACAAAAAGAGGGAGCAAATTTATAAAATTATTGTTTTCTATGCAAGGTTCAAAATAAATGTATATCTTTGCGCCCTCGTAAAAGAGAACTATAAACAAACGGATTAATACAACCTAAAAAAAAAGCCATGAAGAAGTTGGTTTTCGCATGCACCTTGGCTGCTGCTTTTGCCTTTGTTGCCTGCAAATCGAACAAACCTGCCGAAACCGTTGTTGAGGCTGAAGAAATCGAAGTAGTAGCCGAAGCACCCGCTTGCGATACAATGCAGTGCGAAAAAGCAAAGCTTGAAGAAGGCACGGTGGAATGCAAGAAAGCTTGCGAAGAAAAAGCCGAAGCTGCTGAATAATTTCAGATTTTTGGTAAAGAAAAAGCCGGTAAACAATGTTTACCGGCTTTTTTATTGCGTACTTGTGCGACCGAGGCATTTTTTACAACACCACATTCACAATGCGCTTGGGCACCACAATCACCTTCTTGGGCGTCTTGCCCTCCAGCCACTTGGCGGCCAATTCGCTTTCCAACACCCGCTTCTCAATCTCGGCCGGCGGCAGATTCAAAGGCAGTTCCATATTGAAACGCATCTTGCCGTTGAACGAAACCGGGTAGTTGAAACTGTTCTCCACCGTATATTTCTCTTCATAGACCGGCAAGGCGGCATAGGCGATGCTCTCCCGATGCCCCAGTTTGTGCCATATCTCTTCGGCGATATGCGGCGCGTAGGGCGACAGCAGAACGGCCAGCGGTTCGAACACAGCCTTTTTGCGGCATTTGAGGTCGGAAAGCTCGTTGAGCGCAATCATGAAACCGCTCACCGCCGTGTTGAACGAGAACCTTTCGGTGTCGTCCGTGATGCGCTTGATGGTCTTGTGCAGAATGCGCATTTCGTCGGCCGAAGGTTCGCCCGCCTCCAACATACAGGCATCGCTTTCCTCGTCAAAACAACTGCGCCAAAACTTCTTGAGGAAGCGGAACACTCCTTCGATACCCTTGGTGTCCCAAGGCTTGGACTGTTCGATAGGCCCGAGGAACATTTCATACATACGCAGCGTGTCCGCCCCGTAGCGTTCCACAATCTGGTCGGGGTTCTCCACGTTGTACATCGACTTGGACATCTTCTCCACTTCCGCCCCGCACACATACTTGCCCTCCTCGAGCACGAATTCGGCCTTCGCCAAGTCGGGCATCCATTTCTTGAAGCCCTCCAAATCCAGCACATCGTTGTCGGTGAGGTGAATATCCACGTGAACAGGGTCGCAGAACGCCTCGCGGTGGGCGATGTTCTTCGACACAAACAGCAGTTTGTTTCCTTCCTTGGCCGTTTCTTCGGTGATGCCGGGCAGCGCCGCTTCGGGATGGGCGGCGATGAAGTTGCGGTAGTTGGCCCAGTTGACGCGGTAGGCGAAGTTGCTCCGCCCCTGTATCATGCCTTGGTTGATGAGTTTTTTGTAGGGTTCGTCCTCGCACACCAATCCGAGGTCGAACAAAAACTTGTTCCAGAAACGGGAATAGATAAGGTGTCCGGTGG
>CAYTCD010000068.1:0-10106 GCA_964436335.1 uncultured Bacteroidaceae bacterium | reverse complement strand
GTTGCTTATCGGTCTGATCAACTTTATCGTGTTCACCTTTATGGACCGCAAGCTCGACCGTCAGATGGGCGCTTGCGCCGAGGCCAACTGCGAGGAAGACCAGTTCAAGTTCAGCGACATCAAATACATCTTCGGCAGCAAGATGTTCTGGCTTATCGCCCTGCTCTGCGTGCTGTATTATTCGGCCATCTTCCCGTTCCAGCGTTACGCCACCAACTTCCTCGAATCTACCTTGAGCATTCCTTCGGTAGAAGCCGCCAACATTTTCCGCTGGTTCCCCATCCTGGCCATGATTCTTACGCCGGTGCTTGGTTCGTTCATCGACTATAAGGGAAAAGGTGCTTCGATGCTGATGTACGGTGCCCTTATCATGATTGCCTGCCACCTGGCCTTTGCCTTTGTGCTGCCCATGTTCCCCTCCAAGTTCCTGGCACTGCTCATCACGGTGGTGCTCGGCGTTTCGTTCAGCCTTGTGCCCGCCGCCCTTTGGCCCAGTGTTCCCAAGGTAATCGACGGCAAGATTCTGGGGAGTGCCTACGCGCTTATCTTCTGGATTCAGAACATAGGCCTTTGTTTCGTTCCCAAGATTATCGGCAATGTGCTCAACGCCACCAACCCCGGCGTGGCCGAACAACGTGTCGAAGCGATGGAAATGGATATGGCGCTTCCTCCCTACGACTACACCGTGCCTATGATTATCTTCGCCTCTTTCGGCGTGGTGGCCTTCCTGCTGGGCATCTGGCTCAAGCGCGAAGACGTGGTGAAAGGCTACGGTCTGGAACTGCCCAACATCAAGAAATAATTTTTGAACCGGATTCCGGTTTATACGTCGAGAGCCGCCCGTGTATCGCTGCGGGCGGCTCTCTTTGCAATAAAGGAGAACTTACGGTATGAAAGAATTGAAGTGCCCCAAATGCGGCAGCGTTTTCAGTGTGGATGAGGCCGATTACGCCCTGATCATGAACCAGGTAAAGAACGCCGAGTTCCAGGCCGAGATAGAACGCCGCACCGAAGAACTCAAAAAGCAGCAGAAAGCCGAACAGACGGCGGCCGAAGAAAAACTGAAACAGCTCTACATACAGCGTTTGGGCGAGAACAAGCTTTTGCTTACCCAAAAAGACGGCCAAATCGAAAGCCTCAACAAGCAGATTCAGGAAGTGGCCGAGAATACCCGCCTGCAGATGGATGTGGTGCTGGCCAAGAAAGACCGGGAGATTGCCGATTTGAAGAATGCGGTTGCCCAGAACGACAGCCGCCGCGATTTAGCCTTGATGGAAGAACGCAACAAGGCCAAAGACGAACTGCATGAACACCAGCGGCGCATCGCCGAACTGGAAAACCAGGTGAAATCGGCCGTGGATGCCGCCAAGCTGCGCGAAAGCGAACTTAAGGAACGCTACGAACTGCAACTGAAAGAAAAGCAAGGCTTGGTGGATTTCTACAAGGATATGAAAGCCAAACTTTCCACCAAGATGGTAGGAGAGAGTCTGGAAGTGCATTGCAGCACCGAGTTCAACAAGGTGCGCGCCTCCATGTATCCCGAGGCCTATTTCGAGAAAGACAACGACGCCCGTGGCGGCAGCAAGGGCGATTTTATCTTTAAGGACTACGCCGACGGCGTGGAATACGTTTCCATCATGTTCGAGATGAAGAACGAGATGGATACGACCGCCACCAAGCACAAGAACGAGGATTTCTTTGCCAAATTAGACAAAGACCGCAACGAAAAGGGCTGCGAATACGCCGTGCTGGTATCCTTGCTCGAACCCGACAGCGAACTGTACAACGAGGGCATCGTGGATGTATCCTACCGTTATCCCAAAATGTACGTGGTGCGCCCGCAGTTCTTCATGCCCATCATTTCGCTTTTGGCGCAGGCTTCCAAAAAGAGCATCGAATACAAGCGGCAGTTGGCCTTGGCGCGGCAGCAGAGCATCGACGTAACCAATTTCGAAAGCCAGCTGTCGGATTTCAAAGACAAGTTCGGGCGCAACTACCGCCTGGCCTCCGAAAAGTTTGCCAAAGCCATCGAGGAAATCGACAAGTCGATAGACCACCTGCAAAAGATAAAGGACGCGCTGATCGGTTCGGAAAACAACCTGCGGTTGGCCAACGACAAGGTGGAAGACCTCTCCATCAAGAAACTTACCCGGGGCAATCCCACAATGAAAGCCAAATTCGACGAAGCGCGGCTTTCAGCCTCCGAAAATCCGGAAACGGACAACGAGTAGGAACACGGAAGAAAATCCCGCAAAAAGGCTTATTTGCGGTCGAATTTCGAAAAAACAGAGTTCTTGCTGATATATTCGGGCAGGATGTCTTTCGCCATTTTCACCGTTTCTTCGGTACGGCAGGCTAAGGCCGCTTCTTTCAAAGCATCGTAAAGCGGCATGAGTTCATTGAGATCATACGTCCGGGCATCGGCGATACGGATTTTCTTGTGCGAGGTAGGTTGGGTGTGTTCCACCGAACTGAGCACCTCCTCGTAAAGTTTTTCACCGGGGCGCAGGCCCGTATATTCTATCCGGATGTCGTTTGTGGTATAGCCGGAGAGTTGAATCATTTTCTTTGCCAGATCGGCAATCTTTACCGGAACCCCCATGTCGAACACCATGATATCGCCTCCTTGTCCAATGGTGGAGGCTTCCAGAACCAACAGACAGGCTTCGTGAATCGTCATGAAATAACGGGTGATATCGGGATGGGTTACCGTAACAGGACCGCCTGCGGCGATCTGCTTCTCAAAAAGCGGCACCACCGAACCCTGACTGCCCAATACATTGCCGAAACGGGTGGTGATATATTGCGTCTTGCCGGCAAGTTTACCGGCTTTGATGCTGTGGTCAAGGCTTTGCACGTAAATTTCCGCCAGACGTTTGGATGCTCCCATCACATTGGTGGGATTCACGGCCTTGTCGGTAGAAACCATCACGAACTTCTCCACTTCATATTCAAGCGCGATATGGGCGATGTTGCGCGTTCCCACCGTATTTACCATAAAGGCTTCGTTAGGGTTCTGCTCCATGAGCGGCACGTGTTTGTAGGCAGCCGCATGGAAAACGATTTGTGGGTGATGGCTTTCAAAAAGATAGTGCAGGCGCGGCAGGGAACGTACATCTCCCACCACCGCCACCAGAGGCAATGCGGGAAACTTACCTTCAAGTTCCAGCCGCAGGTTGTGAATGCCGGTTTCACAATTGTCGAAGAGCACGAGGCATTTAGGGTTGAACACGGCAATCTGCCGGCAAAGTTCGCTGCCGATGGAACCGGCCGCCCCGGTTACCAATACGGTTTTCCCGCTCAGATTGTTTTCTATCTGCTGGGTATCGATTTGAATCTCTTCCCGGCCCAAAAGGTCTGAAATATCGAGTTTTCGGAGGGTTGATGCGGTACGTTTCCACTTCTCGATGGGTGGGACGGTGAATAATTTGAGTTTCTGGGAAAGGCAGTAGGTTATAAGCCGGTTTCTTTCGGCCAGGATATCCGCCTGACGGGTAAAGAGAATACCCTCTATATCTTCCTTTTCGATCAAGGTATGTAAATCGGAAACCTTTGTGAGTATATGAACCGGCAGATTGCCGATAGGGTAGGTGTCTTTGCGTTTGGCAAAGTGAAGATACCCTACAATGGTATAGCTTGATTGCATATCAAGGTTAAGCACGCCCGAAAGCGTGATATCGCCGGGATTGGTGCCGTAGATAAGCACCTTGTGCTGTGATTTGGAAAATCCGTTGATGGAGTATTGATAGAATAGCACCACCACAAGGCGGGAGAATACCAGAATCAAAAAGGAAAGGAAATAGTCTGACAGAAGATAGGCTATCAGATAGCGAATCTGGGAGAAGAAATGATAACTGTACAGGGTTACCGTGATAACGGCCATTTTGAAGAACAAGGCCGCCGTTATACGCCAGATGGAATGGAAAGAGGTGTGGCGTATAATGTTCTTATAGGTCTTGAAAAGTAAGAAACCGATGATGCTCGTTGGCAAACAAAAGCATTCAAGCCACAACAAGGTTTGGGGCTGAACGGAATGCTTAAAAAAATAGCAGACTATCAGGTAGGCGAAACCTGTGCAGAAGCAAGACATAACCAAGTCGAAAGCAAACACAACCCAACGGTTCACGTAAGGAACACCGGCAAGTCGTTGCAAAAACTTGTTTCCTGTCAAAAACGGCATGGTCTCAATCTTCTATAAAAAATCGTCAACGCGAAGTTACAAATTAATGGTCAATTAAATTTTGAAATGGCGCAAAAAAAAACGGACGACCTTACGGTCGTCCGTTTTTTTTTGCGCAGTAAACTTATGCGTTTAGCAAGACAAACTAAAAAGCGTTGTTCTTGTAATCGAGTCCTTCTGCAGGCAACGTAACGCGGGCGTTGTAAACATCCCCCTTAGGACCGTCATCCCAAGCGTTGTTGTTCCAGTTTTTGGTATCCTTGTTGTTGTCGCTGATGAGACCTTTCCCTTTCTTCCAAGCTTCCGTTGTGGTTTCATCGTAAGGAACCGGGAAAGCGAATGTTGACAAAGGATAGTTCTGGAAATGGAGTTGGTATTGCGGTTTTTCGAGACTGCCATTGCGGGTAAGACGCATACCGTTGCGACGCAGGTCAGACCATCTGTGGCCTTCGCAGAGGAACTCCCTGGCGTTTTCATCCAGAACCACTTTCATGATGTTTTGATCCGTGATCTTGTACTTGCTTACCATTTCATCAACATCACCCTTGATAGAAGTATCCCGGACGCCGAGTACTTTCACCAAGGCATCATTTGCTCCCGTCAAGTCGCCGGTTGCCGCTTTGGCTTCGGCCTGAATCAGATAAATTTCAGGTACACGCAAGAGAGGCACGTTGAAGACCGAATTGGGATTGGGGTATTTCAAGCAATAGGTCGCTACATTCCGTTCTTCGCCCTTATAGTAAAGAGCCCGGCGAATGTCATTCGACTGGAACAGACTGATTGCGTCATCGCTGGGATTGGAACCATAGGAGGAGAACAGGTTCTGCAAGGAGTTGGCCGAAAGATTGTCGCTAGAGGTATAGTTCAGCAACCAGATATCTTCGGAAGACGGGTTTTCTCCATAAGCCTTCAGCAAGGCCGGACCATTGTCAATCAGATTGGCGTTCGCACCGGCAGGAAGGTTGGCCAAGGCATTATCGGCAGCTTCAGCGGCTTCCTGATATTTGTGTTGCGCCAAGGCCAAACGGGCTTTCATTACATAGGCCGCGCAAAGCGTCGGAAAATAACGGGTTTCGCCTGTAGCCATCGAGAAGGTGTTGGTCTTTGATTCTTCAAAGAGCTCGATGGCCGTGTTGATTTCTTCTTCCATAAAGGCATAGGTGGCTTCCAACGTGGACATATTCGCTGCCTCATCGTTTCTCAAAGCCCTGTCTCTAAGAAGAATAATGCCAACATAATAACTGTTGTTTCCCGGTTTTTCAAAAGTTTTTCCTGCGTTCAATTGATAATCGTTCTTTGCAAGATTTACATCAACGCAGAAATATTGCGTGAGGAAGTATTCGGCATACACTTTGGCCACCAGAGAAACAGCCTTGGTGTTTTGAAGTTTGGCAACATCCTTGCCTTCGTTTATCACGGTATTGGCGGCTTGGATGGTTCTTGCCGCAGAGGCTGCGATGGCATAGCCATTAGCCCAGAAACTGGCAACTTCCGTGGTACGGGAATTGATGTTCCATTCTTCCATGGTCTTCAGGGTACCGTTGGAGCCACGGATAGCGGATGTAACCATATCCGTCATCATATCTCCGATAACGGTGGCGTCACGGCCGCCGAAACCGGAGCCGTACATCGTTCGCATGGTGCCTACCACAGAAGCCTGTACATAGTCGGGGTTTCCCAAGATAAGTTGCGTGTCCAAGGCCGATGTGGGCTTTCTGTCCAAAAACTCGTTTGAACACGATGAAAACAGAAGGGTGGCAGCCGCACATGCGAGGACTCCTATATATTGTATTCTTTTCATGTTTTTAAATCTTTATTATTGTTCAACCGACATTTTTAGAATCCAACGCTAAGACCGAGCGTGTAGTTTACAGGCACCGGATAGTTGGACGTCTGGATAGCGCTCAAACCTGATTCAGGGTCGTAACCGCGGAAGTTCTTGCTGCAAGCCGTAAAGAGATTGTCGATGCTGACATAGACACGCAGGCTGTTTACAAAAATCTTTTCGGCGTGTTTTTTTGGCAAGGTGTAACCCACCATGATGGATTTGATACGGAAGTAAGAACCGTCGGTGCGGTAACGGGTACTTAAGTTGTGGGCACCATTGTTACCACCATTCATCAACTGGGGAATATCAGCCTTGTCGCCGGGACGTCTCCAACGGTTTTCCATCACATAGTAGGTGGTGGTGTGGGCAATCTGATGGCCTTCATTTTCCAGATACGTCAAGTCGTTGGAGAAAATGTAGTTACCATAGTTGTAGTTGAACTGCAAACCGATGTCGAAGTTGTAGAAATCAAAGCGGGTTTGGATACCGCCATAGAATTTAGGATCGGAAGTTCCTACAAAACGGCTTACGGCTTCGTTGTAGTTGAATACATACTGGCCGTCGGCCCCATACCATCTGGGACGACCCGTGGCAGGATCCACACCGGCCCATTCGGGCGTATATAACTGTGAGGAAGCATAGCCTTCTCTCATCAAACCGATGGTTCCGTTACGGATATCGTTGTGATCGGGCAAGTAGAGAATCCTGTTTTGGTTGGTGGTAAGGTTGACTCCGAAACTCCATTTGAAGTTCTTGCGGTTAAAGATCATGGCGTTCAACTGAATTTCCACCCCTTGGTTACGCATCTTACCGATGTTGGTGGCGATGGCGCCGAAACCGGTGGCGTAGGAAAGCGGGCGGGCGAAGATCATGTCTTTGGTCAAGTCGTTGTAGTAGTCGAATTCAATCGTCAAGGCGTTGAAAATCGTGAATTCCAAACCTACATCGAACTTGTTTCTCGATTCCCAGCACAAATCGGGGTTTTCCAATTGCGAAGGTACAAAACCGGAGAGACCGCCGTAACGGGTTGAACTGTAAACCCCGCGGGCCTGATAGTAACCTACGTTCTGGTTACCGGAGGTACCGTAGCTGATGCGGACAGAGAGGTTGTTCAACCAGTTTTGTGTGGCAGCCATGAACTTTTCTCCTGAGATACGGTACTTGGCCCCTACGGAGTAGAATGTACCCCATTTCTTGTCTTCACCGAAGCGGGAAGAACCATCGCGACGAACACTGGCCGATACGTAGTAGCGGTTGTCGTAGTCGTATTCAATGTTACCGAAGTAAGAAGCCAAGGTGGCGTCGGCACGGTAGGTGGAACCTTCCGTTTCGGTGGCGTTGGTGATTTCCATAAGGTCGGGGGTCAGGTAATCCATACCCGAGATATAGGATTCGTAGTTGTTGAACCGCTGGGCTTCCTGACCTACCAAAATATTGAAGTTGTTCTTCTTGATGGAGGGCATCCAGTTGATGGTGTTGGTGATGTTCATGTAAGCGACGCTTTCATCAACCATCTGCATCAAACCGCCCAAGGACTGACCTTGCGGGTTCACTACCTTTGACCATACGTTCTGTTCCTTCAGCATCGCAAAGTCGATACCTACCTTCGACTGAACGTACAGGTTCTTGTAAAGCTTCACACGCAGGTAGGGCGCGAAAGTAGCTTTGTATTGCTGCTGGAAAGCCTTGTCATGATATTTATCCTTACGGATGGCCACCGGGTTGTATCCCGAAGAGAAGGGATTGGAGGTGGTGTTCCATGTGCCGTCTTCGTTCTTGACAGGGTCGGTAGGACGCATCATGGAAGCTCCCCAGATAGGTGCGGCATAGGCCAATTCGGTAGGAACGGTGTTGATTTCACCGTAAGAACCCGCCAGACTGGTTCCGAAAGACAGCCACTTGGTGGGATTCACGTCCACGTTCAAACGGGCGTTGTAGCGGGTATAGTCGGAACCGATAACGATACCTTTGTTCTGGAAATAGCCTACAGATGCATAGTAGTTTACGGTTTTAGTACCGCCCGAGGCCGTGATGGAGTAATCTTGGATGATACCGTTCCGGGTAACTTCATCCCACCAGTTGGTGTAGGTGGGGGTGCTTCCTTCCATGAAATTGATACCACGGCTGGGCGTGTTGTAGAGCCTCCACACCGCATCGGGGTTATTGAGATAGTACTCGCGTTCCCAACGGGTAGGAGCCACGTTCAACTGGGCTTCCCACAGGAAAGTCTTGAAATCGGCCAGATTAACCTTTTGGAAGCGTTTCTTTACGAACGGCGGTGTGGCAATACCGATTTTGGCGTTGACATTGAAACTGGTCTTGCCTTCCTGACCTTTCTTGGTGGTGATGACGAAAACCCCGTTGGAGGCACGCGAACCGTAGATAGAGGTGGCGCTGGCGTCTTTGAGCAACTGGATGCTTTCGATATCTTCAGGATTCAAAGAAGCCAGAGGGTCGGTACCCTGTCCATCGGTATAATCCGAGAAACCCATGGCTCCCGTGATGATAGGCACCCCGTCGATAACGTAAAGCGGGTCGTTGCCCGAACTCAAGGAGCTTTTACCGCGGATACGCACCGTGGTGGACGAACCGGGCTGGCCGGAGGCCGAACTTACCTGCATACCGGGAACACTACCTTGCAAGGAGTTGATTACGTTCGATTCGGTCTGACGTTTGATGACGTCTTCACCGACAGCGACGGCGGCACCTACGTTGTCAACCTTTTTCTTTACCCCGTAGCCGGAAATCTGTACCGCTTCCAAAGCGATGGCCTGAGATTCCAATACTACGTTGACCACACCGCCCGTGATAGGTACGATTTTCTCTTTCATCCCCATGGTGGAGAATTTAAGATTTTTGGCCGTGGCAGGAACATTCGCCAAGGTATAAACCCCGTTGATGTCAGTGGAGGTACCGATGGTGGTTCCTTCCACCATAACGGCGACCATAGGCACACCGTTCGGATCCTCCGCACTCGTAACCTTCCCGGTTACAGTGCGCTGCCCCAAAGCCATATTGGCTGCTCCCATAAGGAAAAGGGACACCACGAAGAGCGCTAGTTTTTTCATAGAAAGCTGATTTGGATTTTTATTTTTACTTGTTTTCTATTCTATTATAACAAAGCGATTCCAAACACAGAAGACCCTTCCCTTGCTTCCGTAGGCGCAAGGAGTGCAGTTTCCCATGCTTGGATTGCAAAAAGCAAATTTAGGTAATTTTTCCATATGGGCAAGGTGAAACCCCGTTCCCTTTTGCCCGATATTCTAAATGAATCTTAAAATTTGTTTGTATTATGTTGGTTGTCAGTTATTGAAGTTTCTTAAAGTGTGTTAAAAAATAGTTAACAAATGTTAATGCGTTTTGAAAGCCGGTTTACGCCCCATACAAGCAGGAATCCTGCCACGGCCAGCAGTATGGACTGCCAGAGGAAGGCATCGGGGGCCACGTTGATTTCCGAAAGGGCTTTTTCCACACCGTGGCTGTCGGTATAGGTGGAAACCGTTTCTTTCCAAGGCCATACTTTGTTGAGCGAGCCGAGCATGAAGCCTGTGAGTACCGAAAGGGTAACGTTCCGGAACCGGTTCAGGGCATAGGAAAGCAATCTCGAAAAGGTGGCGATGCCGCATACCGCCCCCATGGCGAAAACACCGAGCACCATAGGGTCGAGATGTTTTACGGCTTCCATGATAAAGGAGTATTTTCCCATCAAAAGCAGGATAAAGCTGCCCGAAATGCCGGGCAGGATCATGGCGCAGATGGCGATAAACCCGCAGATAAATATGAAAATTAGATTTTCAGGTGTTTGTGCAGGCGTGGCGGCGGTGATGAACCAAGCGGCGGCACAACCGAGAATAAAGCCGGCGATAGTTTTGAAGCCCCATTGGCGGATATCTTTGGCTACGAGCAGGGTGGAGGCCGCAATCAATCCGAAAAAGAATGCCCAGACCAAAATAGGGTGGTTTTCCAAAAGCAGGTTGATGAGCCTTGCCAACGAAAACACGCTGAGGCCAATTCCGACTGCCAGGCAGAGGAGGAAATTTCCGTTTATGGCTTTCCAGAATGCGCCCGCCTTGCCTTTGAGGAGGAGTTTGAGGTTTG
>CAYTCD010000067.1:0-10227 GCA_964436335.1 uncultured Bacteroidaceae bacterium | reverse complement strand
TTTCATGTACCTTCACGGACGGTTCCTTTGTCCGCTAAAGATACATCTTTTGTACCTTCTTGGAGGTATTACCGGTGCATGTATCTTCACGGACAGTTCCGTACAAACAACGCCTACGTTGCGGGGGCAGCGATGGCGCTTATTTCTTTCTTTGCCCAAGACAAGAAAAAACATTCCAATGGAAAAGTTTTGCAAGCAGGTTCCATCGGAGAAGCCGCCGGCAGGCGGGCACTCCAACGGAGTGTTTTCCGCTTCTTTCTCTTTTTTACCCAAGGCTTTTTTCTCTTTCTTGGCGGCGCCGAAAGAGAAAAAAGGCGTGATGTCAGGTGGAGGCAACCACAAAGAAAGGTACATGATGGCAGACTGTATCCCAATATTCTTCAGAAAGATGTACCTTTGTCCTTAAAGACAGAAATCATGTTGAGTTTTTCCATTGCCAAAATCGCCGAAATCATCGGGGGAACCGTTGAGGGAGGCAATGCGGAGGCGGTCATCACCACGCTCTGCAAAATAGAAGAAGGACACGAAGGAGGGCTTACCTTTTTAGCCAATCCCAAATACACGCCTTATATTTACGAAACAAAAGCCACAGCGGTAATCGTCAGCAAGGACTTTGCGGCCGAACACCCCATAAAGGCGAGTTTGATCCGGGTAGAGAATTCTTACGAAGCCTTTGCGCGCCTATTGGCCTTCTATAACGAATACACCACGCCCAAACCGGGTGTTTCGAGTCTGGCTTTTGTAGCACCCGATGCCAAAATAGGCAAAGACGTGTATATCGGAGAGTTCTGCGTTATCGCCTCCGGTGCTGAAATCGGCGACGGTTGCAAGATTTACCCGCAGTGCTATGTGGGCAATCAGGTGCAGATAAAAGAAAACTGCCTGATTTATCCGGGTGTAAAGATTTATCCCCACACCCGTATCGGCAAAGCCTGTATCCTGCAAGCCGGAGCGGTTATCGGAGCGGACGGTTTCGGATTCGCCCCCAACAACGGCAGTTACGAAAAAATTCCGCAAATCGGCAACGTGGTTTTGGAAGACAACGTTGAAATCGGCGCCAATACCTGCGTTGACAAGGCCACAATGGGTTCCACCGTTATCAAGGAAGGCGTGAAGCTCGACAACCTGATCCAGATCGGCCACAACGTGGTGGTGGGCAAGAACACGGTAATGGCCTCTCAAGTGGGCGTTGCCGGTTCCACCAAAATCGGAGAGAACTGCATGTTCGGCGGCCAAGTAGGCGTTGCCGGACATATCGACATTGCCAATGGCGTGATGTTAGCTGCACAGACGGGGGTTCCCGGTTCTATCCGCAAGGAAAAAGCCGTACTTATCGGCGCACCTCCTTTGGATCCGGCTATATTCAGACGTTCCTGCGTTCATTTTAAGAACTTGGACAGCATTGTGGAACGTCTTGCCCAAGTGGAAAAAGAATTGGCGGATCTCAAATCCGGCAAATAAAGAGGAATGCCTTGACCCCACAAGATGCAATAAAACCGGAAGACCGCCATCCATTGGAAAAAGGGGAAGTGATTCTTGTAGACAAGCCCCTCGGATGGACCTCTTTCAACGTAGTGAGCCGCGTTCGGAATTGGGCGCACCGTCAAGTGGGAAGACGGGTCAAAACCGGTCATGCCGGTACGCTCGACCCCTTGGCCAGCGGTCTTTTGATTGTCTGCACCGGAAGTTTTACCAAACGCATCGAGGAATTTCAAAGCCAACGGAAAGAATACACCGGCACCTTTGTGCTGGGTTCCGTTACCAAAAGTTACGATTTGGAAAGCGAAGTGGAATACCGCGGCGAATACGGGCATCTCACTTCCGCCATTATAGAAGAGGCCGCACGGCATTTTACAGGCGAAATCATGCAAGTTCCACCGGTGTTTTCGGCGGTCAAGGTAAATGGAAAGCGCGCCTATCAGTTTGCCCGCGCCGACAAAGAACTTGAACTGGCTGCCAAACCGGTACATATCTACGAATTCGCACTGACGCGCATCGCCCTTCCCGAAGTGGATTTTCGCATTGCATGCAGCAAAGGCACCTATATCCGTGCCATGGCGAGAGACTTTGGCGATTTTTTGGGTTGCGGCGCTTACCTTTCCGCCCTGCGCCGTACTAAAATCGGGGATTTCGATGTGCGGGCGGCCTGCTCCATAGATGCTTTTTTACCCCCTAAGGCTTGACTTTCTCATTATTTTTCAATATCTTTGCGCCCCTTTACAGGAAAAGAAAGCGGAACATATCTTCTTTCTTTTTAACGGATTAGTCAAACTTTATTGGTCTTTGACAATGAAACTTTCTCAATTCAACTACCAGTTGCCCGCCGAGCTGATCGCCACGCATCCCACCCCCAACCGGGATGATTGCAAGCTGATGGTGGTGGATCGGAAAAAGCAAAAAATCGAACACAAAGTTTTCAAAGACATTCTAAAGTATTTTGACGAAGACGATGTGTTCATCATGAACGACACCCGCGTGTTTCCGGCCCGCCTGTCGGGCGAGAAGGAAAAAACGGGCGCCATGATTACCGTTTTCCTGTTGCGTGAACTCAACCGTGAATCTCTTTTATGGGATGTTTATGTGGATCCTGCCCGCAAAATCCGTATCGGTAACAAGTTATATTTCGGCGACAACGATGAATTGGTGGCCGAAGTAATCGACAACACAACTTCGCGCGGCCGTACGCTCCGTTTTCTCTATGACGGAACTTACGAAAATTTCAAGGCCTTGATTTACAAACTCGGCCAGACCCCTGTTCCCGACCATATCCTTCAGGTACGCAATGTCGAAGACGAAGACGAAGAACGTTATCAAACCGTTTTTGCCGCCAATGAAGGGGCTGTGATGGCTCCTACCGCCGGACTTCATTTTAGCCGTTCCTTGCTCAAGCGAATGGAAATCAAAGGCATCAATACCGCTTTTCTTACCCTGCACTGCGGTCTTGGCAATGTAAGGGAAATCGATGTGGAAGACCTTACCAAACACCGTGTGGATTCCGAAAAACTCATCATACCCGAAACCACGGCCGCCACGGTGAACCGTGCCATCGAGGCCAAGAAAAAGGTATGTGCCGTGGGCACTTCGGTAATGAAAGGCATTGAAAGTTCCGTTTCTTTTGCCGGAACGCTCAAGCCGTATGATGGCTGGACCAACAAATTCATATTCCCCCCTTACGAATTTACCATTGCCAATTGCATGATAAGCAATTTCCACGCTCCCCTTTCCTCACTTTTCATGTCGGTTTGCGCTTTCGGAGGCTACGACCTCATCATGAAAGCCTATCAGGAGGCTATCGAAAAAAAATACCGGTTCCTTACCTTCGGTGATGCCATGCTTATTCTCTAATCCTTTATGGATAGGCCTTCCGATGAAAAGATTATTTTGGGTATAGACCCCGGCACCCGCATCATGGGTTACGGAGTAGTCCGTGCCCAAGGGCAGAAATTTTCCTCTATCGAAATGGGGGTGCTCAATCTTATCAAAACCGAAGATCCGCTTTTACGGCTTGAGAAGATCCACGAAGAGGTAATCCGGCTTATCGAAGTCTTTTCGCCGCATTGCATGTCTGTCGAAACGCCTTTTTTCGGCAAAAACGTGCAATCGCTCATTAAATTGGGACGGGCGCAAGGCGTGGCCATTGCCGCAGCCATGTCGAAAGGTGTTCAGGTATATGAATATGCACCCTTGAAAATAAAGCAATCGCTTACCGGAAACGGAAGCGCATCCAAAGAGCAGGTCTGCGCCATGGTGTTCCGTGTATTGGGCATACAGGCCGACCAACCGCGCTTTCTGGATGCCACCGATGCCATGGCTGCCGCCATCTGCCACGGAATTCATTCCAAATTCGACGGATTGGCCAAAACCGCACCGATAGCCGGTATCAAAAAAAAATCGAGGAAAAAGACCGACTGGGCCTCTTTCCTCGACCAACACCCGGATCGGGTGCGATAACTACAGTTTACGGAACTCAGCTAAAACAGCCGTTGCAATTCTTTCCATCTCGGCGGTTTCGGGTTTAAGTTTTTCTTTTCCGAAATCGATATCGGCCACACCGTGGATAGGCACCAAATGGATATGAGCATGCGGTACATCCAGACCGATTACCGACATGCCGATTTTGGGAGCGGGACAAACCTTGATAAGCGCCTTGGCTACTTTTTTGGCAAAGAGCGTCAATGCAGCCAGTTCGCCGTCTTCCATATCGAAAATATAGTCGGTTTCCTTTTTAGGTATCACCAACGTATGCCCCATCGCCACCGGTGCGATATCGAGAAAAGCCAAATGGCTGTCATCTTCGGCCACCTTGTAGCAGGGAATCTCGCCGGCCACGATTTTAGAAAAGACACTTGCCATAACTATCGGGTTATTTCGGTGATTTCAAATTCAATAATGCCTGCCGGAACTTTCACTTCAACCTTGTCGCCCACTTTCTTGCCCAGCAAACCTTGTGCGATGGGGGAACTGATGGAGATCTTGCCCGATTTCAAGTCGGCTTCGTTTTCGGAAACCAGGGTGTATTTCATCTGAGCTTTGGTCTTTACGTTGCGGATGGTTACCGTAGAGAGCAACAGCACCTTGGAGGTGTCCATCTTTGATTCGTCCAATACACGGGCGTTGGCCAACTCCATCTGCAACTTGGAGATCTTGAGTTCACAGAGCCCCTGCGCCTCTTTGGCCGCATCATATTCGGCATTTTCCGACAAATCGCCCTTGTCGCGGGCCTCGGCTATCTGCTGCGAAATCTTGGGACGCTCTATCTTGGTGAGGTACTCCAGTTCGTCTTTTAACTTTTGCAAGCCTTCCTTGCTGTAGTATTTAATTTCTCCCATGGTTTTTGGTTTTTGGCTTATCCGTTCTCAATCGGACAAAAGGCCTTGGCTAAATAAACAAAAAGACCCTTAGCCATAAGGGTCGTATGTCATTCCCGTGTCTCAAACAACGTGGGCAAAGGTAGGCATTTTTTCCATTCTGCCGAACCTTTGCAATGTCCTTAATGATATTTTCGTTCCAAAATCGTTTGATTGACAACCGCATCCCGCAAAGAAAATTCCGGTTTCGTTTTTTCTGTCTCTTCTTGAGATGCCTCCACTTCCGCAAACACATAGTCCGGTTCTTCCAAGCTTTGTACAGAATCCGAAATGGTTGCGGAATATCGGGGATCTTCAGGTTCTTCTACCAACGCCTGCGCCGACGGAAAAATATCTTCTACCGGAATATGGGGGTGCGGATGAGGTTTGGCCGTGGTTCGCCCGGTGCTTTTCCTCTTTCTTGCCGTTCCAAATCCGACCAACAGGCCTAAGAACACGATAACCAATAATTGCTCCATAACGTTTGGTTTATACACGAAGGCGAAGTTACGATATTTTTACCTTGCGGGCAGCGTTTTTTCAACTCCGATGGCGCGGGTGATAATACCCTATAAGCGTTATTTAGGACGTAACCATACCATATTGCTTGAAAATTTGACGCGATGGGATCGGGTAATCTTTTTAACAATCGACCGATATTTTTTAACAAGGCTAACATCTTTTACACATCTTTCTTACTTTCACATTCCGAAATCAGTATCAACACCTTTTCGATGAACTCAGAAATACTTACAATTCTGCAACTTATCGGTTCTCTCACCCTTTTCTTATACGGGATGAAGATGATGAGTGAATCACTCCAGAAACTGGCAGGGAGCAAACTGCGGGGCATTCTCTCTTCCATGACCTCAAACCATTTCAAAGGCCTCTTGACAGGTGTCTGCATCACCGCCCTCATACAAAGTTCTTCGGCCGTTACGGTGATGGTGGTGAGTTTTGTCAATGCCGGCCTTTTAGATCTTGCAGGCTCCATCAGCATTATTCTAGGGGCCAATATCGGCACTACGATTACCAGTTGGATTGTTTCCGTACTGGGTTTCGGAAAATTCAGCATCAGCAACCTCGCCCTGCCCATCATTGCATTTGCCCTGCCGTTGCTCTTCTCGCAAAAACGTTCGCGCAAGAACGTGGGTGAAATGATTATCGGCTTCGGCACCTTGTTCCTGTCTCTGCGGTTGCTGCAAGACTGTATGCCGGCCAACATTCAAGACTATCCGACGGTGCAGAACTTTATCATGGCCATCAACTCGCACGGTGTGCTTTCGCGCCTTATCTTCGTGCTTATCGGGGCATTGATGACGGGGCTCTTTCAGAGTTCGAGCGCCACGATCGCCCTCACCCTGGGTATCTGCGCCAGCGGCCTGATCGGGTTCGAGGAAGCGGCCGCCATGATTGTGGGTGAAAATATCGGTACTACGATCACGGCCGTCTTGGCAGCCTCCGTGGCCAACGTACCGGCCCGTCGGGCGGCGTTTTCACATATGCTCATCAATATGTTCGGAGCATTGTGGATCTTTATCGTGTTTCCCTACTTCCTCAAGATGGTGGGAGATTTAAGCATGTTCCTGCGCATTGCCGACTACAACCCCATGTACAGCAATCCCGCCTTGTTGCAGGCCGAGATTCCGAGCGATATGCAGGAAACGGTGCGTGCCAGTGTCTTGATGTCGCTGCCGCTCACCCTTGCCTTGTTCAACACCGTGTTCTAATGCATCAACGTGTTCGTGCTGGTATGGTTCATCAACCCGCTCTGCAAGATAGTAAGCCAAATCCTGCCGATTAAAGAGAGCGAAGAAGGCTTTACGCTCAAACACATCAAGATCGGTCTTCTCTCCACGCCCGAAGCGTCTTTGTTTCAGGCACATCAGGAAATATTGCTTTACGGGCAGAACACACTCAAGATGTTTCAGCGTATGGAGGCCGCCTACAACCTGCCTTTAGACGAGTTTGAAAAAGAAATGGAAAAGTTGCGCAAGATGGAGGACGAAAGCGATCTGGTGGAAGTGGAAATCGCAAACTTCCTCACCAAGGTGTCCGAATCGCGCATGTCAACCGAAAACACCCAGCGGATCCGCGCCATGTTCAAAATCGTATCCGAAATAGAAAGCATCGCCGACACCACGCTGCAAAACGCAGGAACGATTCTGCGCCGGAACGAACAAAAGATAGTCTTTGCCGATGATCTCTCGGAAAAGATAAAAAAGATGTTTGCCTTGGCCGAAGAATCCATCCGGGTGATGTGCGTTAACCTGAGCGGCGACTACAAGGCGGTGATGCCCAAGAAAGCCTACGAGGTGGAAAACACTATCAACACTTACCGCACCACGCTCAAGCAGGAACACATGACCGCCATCGAAGAACAGCGTTACGACTACTCTGTCGGTATCTTACTCAACGATATCGTTTCCGAATGCGAAAAAGCGGGCGACTACGCCATCAATGTTACCCAGGCCATGCAGGACATCGGCCATAACGATTAAGTTCCAGACCGGACATGACAAGTTCCAATAAAATCTGTTCACTCTTCGGCATACGCTACCCGATTGTACAAGGCGGCATGGTATGGTGCAGCGGCTGGAGGTTGGCCGCAGCGGTAAGCCAATGCGGCGGACTGGGGTTGCTGGGTGCCGGTTCCATGCACCCCGATACACTGCGCGAACATATCCGTAAATGCAAAGACGCCACCGATAAGCCTTTCGGAGTAAACATTCCCTTGCAATATCCCGAACTGGAAACGGTTATGAACATAATGGCGGAAGAAAAAGTAAATATCGTGTTCACCTCAGCGGGGAACCCGCTATTATGGACAAACTTTCTGCACGGAAATGGCATCAAGGTGGCGCATGTGGTAGCCTCGGTAAAGTCTGCCCGCAAATGCGAGGAAGCCGGCGTGGATGCCATCGTGGCCGAAGGTTTTGAAGCCGGCGGCCACAACGGCAGGGAAGAAACCACCACCCTCTGTCTCCTGCCCGCCGTTCGCAAAGCCACATCACTGCCTCTGCTGGCCGCCGGCGGAATCGGCAGCGGTGAAACGATGTTTGCCGCCATGTGCCTGGGGGCTGACGGGGTTCAAATCGGTACCCGGTTCGCTTTGTCCGAAGAAAGTTCGGCACACGGGGATTTCAAGCGTTTCTGCCTGAACCTCAACGAAGGAGACACCCAACTGATGCTCAAAAAGATATCCCCCACCCGTCTGGCCCGAAACCCGTTTTCGAACCTGATACGGGAGGCCGAAGAAAGGGGGGCGGACAAAGCCGAAATCGCCGGAATCTTAGGGAAAGGGCGCGCAAAAAAAGGGATATTTCTAGGCGACCTTGAGAACGGGGAACTGGAAATAGGACAAAACGTTTCCCAATTCAAGACCCTGCAACCCGTAGCCGTCATCATGCAAGAGATTGTCGGTTCTTTCAATGCACTGGCCACACGGAAACAAAATCCGCTGTAAATCCACAACAGACATGCTGAGGGATCTTTTAAAAAACACACGCTCGTTCAGGCGTTTCAACCAAAACGAACGCATCCCCGCCGCCCTGCTCAAAACCTGGGTGGCCGATTTGCGTTATTGCGCCTCGGGCCGCAACTGCCAGCCTCTCAAATACGCATTGGTTTCCTCTCCCCAAGCCTGCGCGGCCGTGTTTCCCTCTTTGGCCTGGGCCGGTTACCTCAAGGACTGGAACGGTCCCGAAGCAGGAGAACAGCCTTCGGCCTATCTGATTCAACTTATAGATTGTACGATTGCCGAAAACTGCCTCTGCGACGACGGCATCCAACTCCAGACCCTATTGCTCTCGGCAACGGAAGCCGGTTACGGTGGCTGTATCATCAAGGCCTTTAAGAATGCCGAATTGAGGCAAACCCTCCGGTTGCCCGACCATTTAAAGATAAACTATGTGCTCGCTTTGGGAAAACCCAAAGAAACCGTGCGGATCGAAGATATGCAGAACGGAGAGGTTCGTTATTGGCGCACACCCGATGGCATCCACCATGTTCCCAAAAGACCTGCTTCGGAACTGATTCATGCCGAATATTAAGATACCCGACACATGGATGAAATCCGGTACAACCATAGTTGTCTGAAAATTTCGTTACATTTGACTTTCCAAAGCAAATAAGCGAATGCTGCTCAATTATATCTGGATCGGCTTTTTTCTGGTAGCCTTCGTGGTGGCCCTGGCCTCTTTTCTGCTCACCGGCGACGCAGTGGTCTTTAAGAACATCATAGACGCCACTTTTTCGGCGGCCAAGATGGCGGTTTTAGATATCGCCCTCCCCTTGGCGGGGGTGATGACCCTTTGGTTAGGACTGATGAACGTGGGCGAGAAGGCCGGTGCGATACGCTTCCTATCTAAAATCGTAGGACCTTTCTTCAGCAAACTCTTTCCCGAAATTCCGGCGAACCATCCTGCCACGGGGCAGTTGCTGCTCAACTTCTCGGCCAACATGCTGGGTTTGGACAACGCCGCCACTCCGCTCGGACTGAAGGCCATGGAAAGCATGCAACAACTCAACTCGAACAAAGACACGGCAAGCAACGCACAAATCATGTTTCTGGCCATCAACACTTCGGGGCTCACCATCATACCCATCGCGGTGCTGGCGCAACGCGCCATTTTGGGTGCGGCCAATCCCACCGATGTGTTCGTGCCGCTGCTCATCGCCACCTATTGCTCCACTCTCGGCGGCATTATCTACGTGGCCTTAAAACAAAAAATCAATCTTTTCAACAAAACCGTATTGGGCTGGCTCGGCGGCATCACCGCCTTTATCGGCGGGTTACTGGCCTATTGCCTCACGCTTGAACCGGCACAACTGGCCCGGTTTTCGAACATCGCCGGCAACGGCATCCTTCTATTGGTCATAACCGCCTTTATCGGGGGTGGGCTTTACAAGCGCATCAACGTATATGAAGCTTTTATCGACGGTGCGAAAGAAGGTTTCTCCACTACCATTAAAATCATTCCCTATCTGATTGCCATGCTGGTAGGTATCGGCGTATTCCGCGCTTCGGGAGCCATGGGCTATCTGATAGAAGCTCTGGCATGGTGTGCGGATGCGGCCGGACTGAACACCGATTTTGTAGGCGCCCTGCCCACCGCCTTTATGAAACCCCTCAGCGGTAGCGGTGCCAAGGCCATGATGATAGAAGCCATGAGCAACTACGGCCCCGACAGTTTTGTAGGACGGCTCGCCTGCCTGTTCCAAGGTTCGGCCGACACCACTTTCTATATCATCGCGCTGTATTTCGGTTCGGTAGGCATACGGAAGACCCGTTATGCGGTGCAAGCGGGGCTGATTGCCGATCTGATAGGCGTTATCGCCGCTATTCTGGTTGCCTATGTATTTTTTCATTAAACATTCT
>CAYTCD010000066.1:2518-10452 GCA_964436335.1 uncultured Bacteroidaceae bacterium | reverse complement strand
TGCCCACCGGACTGTCAAACATCTTCGCATGCTGATCAATTACCTTGACCCCGCGGTCTGTACCCATCCACACATGCCCCAACTCATCTTCAACCAAACAGAACACATTGCTGGTTTGCAAGGTATTGCCTTTGTTCAGATTTACTTGCAAACCCTGTATGGTATTGCCTTCCGTTTTAAACACAGCCAGATGCAAGTTGCCGAATATCACCCACTTCTGTTGCCAATAATCCACCAAAAGCCCTTTGGGCCGCCCGTCCACAGCGTTGCCCGACACCCTGAAATCATACGACAGCCAATCGCCGTTGCGTTTGCGGCATAACAAACCGCTCTGCGAGGCTAGAGCATTCAACATCCAAAGATTGCCCTCCGCATCGAACGCCAGACTATATACCCGACAAGAACCATTATAAATATATTCTTTCTGCAAAGCCGAATTTGTTTCATCGTAAATCGACCACCTTCCGTCAGCACTTATCTCTATCAGCCCCGAAATACTGCTGGCGGCAAACAGATGCCCTGCCTGAAAAGGATCTTCCACCACTTGGGTAATGGAACGCACCGTGCTGGTATTCCACCCGAGAGTTTCGACACTGTTTGTTGTATAAGCCTTCCATGCTTCATTTTCAAACAAGCTGGCGGCAAACTCAAATCTCTCCGGTGCAAAAAAAACATTGTATCCGCCACCGGCCATGGTAATGCCCTTTCCCGTGGAAGAAAGCGAAAAACAATTGTTGGATGCCGGTCCCTGCAATGCATAGGTATCCTGTTTCCCCGACCCATCGAACCGGCTCATTCGGCCAACCGTTCCCTGCCAAAAACAGCCGTTAGGCTCCAAAAGAACCGATGTTATTGACTGCGAAACGCCGGGCGTAACAAAAACAGGCTGCAATGCATTATCCCATACCTCAGAATGGTTTACACCCGTTGTTTTATTCTGTATCACAACCGCAACACGGGTGTCATTCCCCACCAAAGCGGTAACGGAATCCTCAGATGGAAACTGCTTCAACTCCCGCCAATGGTCCGCACTGCCGCCATATATCCTGCCCGATGCATACACCACAGTCTCACCCCATGCGGAAACACAATGCCGGATCTCTTTGTCCGCAAAAAGACTGTCTCGATGCCAAGCCGCATCGTTATTGAGGTTCGCCGCATCGCGACGGGCATACCGCAGGCCTTCCGCAGTGGCGGCGTAGATATAATCCTTATCCAGACTTATGTCATACACCGGCAGATAGGTATTGTTTTGGCCGATAAAATAAGTCTCCTTGATTTCTTCCTTGCGCACATCCACCACCACCACGCCGAACTGCGTGGCCAGATAGGAGAACCTTCCCTCCGAAACGATACGGTGTATGGTCTTTTCCGTTCCGAGATTCTTATTGCGGATATCCTCTATCGAAAACACTTCGTTCCCTCCTCCTACAAGATCTATCAATCCATCGCCATAGCCCACCACCAAAACATCCTGCGCCTCATTGTACGCTACAGCCGAAAGCCCGACGCCGCTCAATCCTTGGGTACGGTTCATCTCGTAGAATGCGTTGTCGCGGGTATCCACATATATCAACTCCTTCTCCATTACCCCGAACACCTCCGAACCTCTCCGGGCCATCTGCAAAACCTCCGTAGGTGCAACGTGCATACGCCATTTTCCTACCTCAATACCTTGTCCGCACACACTTGCGGCCAAACCCCAGAAAGCGGTCCATAAAATCGCTGTTTTTCTGATCCTCATCGTTTTCCGTTTAGACCTAAGTTGCGAATTTACGGATTTTTCGGCTTATATTTGCCTTTGTTGCCGCCTTTTGACGGGGCATGGCGCCAATCCGATTCCATGAAAATACACGATGTTTTTTATAAGTTTCCCTGGGGCTTGCAGTTTCTCTGTTTTGTCCTTATCAGTGCCGGATGCCTTATTGTGAGCGCCAATGCCGGCAGCTTGCTTTCCGTTTTGATTTTTGGCAGGGATGCCTTCTACCAAACCCCTTCCCTTTTAGTGGTTCAGGGCATTTCCATAACGGGCGGCTTCTTACTGCCCGCCCTTTGGCTTGCACGCATGAAACAAGCCGCCCGGACCGACTATCTGCAATGCCGTAACGGCGTTTCTTTTCAACCTCTGTTGCTTGCCATAGCGGGTTATCTGTTGCTCAGTCCGTTTATCGCAGTTGTACAGGAATGGAATGCGGCCTGGCATTTTCCCGCTTCATGGAACGGAATAGAAATGTATTTTCGCAACAAAACTGCCTTTTCCGAACAAATCAGCCGGCAGATGCTCCATGTACAAAGTTCCGGCCTGTTTATCTGCGCGTTTATCGTAGTGGCCGTAGGTGCCGGCGTATGCGAGGAATTTTTCTTTCGTGGCGGTCTCCAAAACCTTGTACGGGAAAAAGTGAGAAACACGCATGCCGCAATTTGGATAACGGCGGCCATATTCAGCCTTTTCCATATCGATCTGTTCGGTTTTTTTCCCCGTCTGTTTCTTGGCGCGTTGCTGGGTTATCTTTATGTATGGTCGGAATCGATTTGGCTTCCGGTGCTGGTACACACACTCAACAACGGTATTCTGGCCCTGCTGCACTTCCTGTATTTCAACGGCCGCATCTCCCTTGATCCGCAGAATCTCGAACAAGCTCCCGGATGGCCTTATGTGGCTCTATCCATGATAGGTTTTATAGTGATCTGTTTTGCGGCGGGCAAGATAAAACGTTGGCAAACCGAACAATAAAAGACCGTACGCAAAAAACAAGCGGGGAGGATCTCTAAGAGAACCTCCCCGCTTTCATACCGCACAACGAACTGTGCCCCCAAAACAGCCTACACAAACAGTTTCACCACCTTTACCCCTTGGGCCGTGATAACACGTACAATAACCGCTCCCCTACGGGACAAGCGCATTGTGGTTTCGGTCTGACCATTTACGGTCTGTTCGGCCAATCTCATGCCTTCTATCGAGAACACTTCCACCTTTTTGATTTCCTGTCCCGCACGCACCTTAAGCAAACCGTTTGCGGAAGATACCGTAACATCGATGTCTTCGACAGGTTTTTCCACCGAGACTTCCGCCTCTCCGATCCAAACGTTGTCGATGGCCCAATAATGAGAGAATATGGCTTCGTAACGGAAACGAAGATAGATGGTCTCGGCATCCTCCAGATCTGTTGTTCCCGCCGATGCAAAAAAATCACCCAGCCGAATTTCTGCCAGACGGATATTGAAATCCTCCGCACCATCGTCCGGATCATACCCGTCTTCTTTCGAAAGCATATGGAGGATAAACCATTCCTCTCCATCGAACGAAAATTCCACCCCAGCCTTTAAGATACCGCCTATGGCATAACTGTAGTTGAAAAACAGCGTAAGGTTTTCTCTGTTTACGGCAGAAGTGAGGTCGATGGCCGGCATCGCCAAAGTGGCATTGAGCCAATAATAACCCGAATTGCGGCAGTCGATAGCCGCATAACATCCGTCAAAACCACGGCCGGTAATGCCTAAACGGCTCTTGTCATCGAAATACCACGAATATTTGTCGGGGGTTCTGCCGCTTTGGTTTTCGATTTTCCAATTGTCGGGACAAAAAGTGGTGTCGAAACTCTGTTCGTAAGGTAACTTTACCCGTACAGGTTCGCCCACCTGACAGTCTATTCCTGTACGCACCGCCTCGCCATCGGCATAAACAGCTATTACAACGTATTGATAATGGCCATTCTCAACATTTTCATCGCGCCAAGAGGTTTCCGTAATGCCTTCGGCCAGTTTCTCGCCGCCCCGATATACGGTATAGGAGCCCATCGGATATTCGCTCTCTTCGGGGGCCGCCCACGACAGCAACACATCTTTGCCTACCACCTCGGCCTTAAGGTCATTCACGCCATACCGTACCCCCAATGCCAATCGCTTCGCAATACGTTCCGAAACCCCGTCCGGTGAATTATATACAGCCTCTATGCTGAATACATAAAGCCCAAAACACCCCGTTACACCTACACCTTCCCTTCCGTCTTCTTCTGTAAGTTCGGTACCGCAAATGGCCTTATCGCTATACAAGGTATAATGGGATGGTTTAAAATTGGTTTGAGGCGCATCCCAAGTCATGGTTACATTGTATTTCCCCGTAGTTTCGTCCAAAACGGGGGTGCAGACAAAATTCCGAGGAGCGGCAAACACAATTTCCTGCAAATCAACCGTTACAGTAGCCGCCTCGGAAGACAGGCCGTCGGCGGTTACCGAATAAACGGAATAGGTATGCTCACCCCACGGCTTCTCGCTTTTATCCGCATAATCCACGCCCTTTACATCGGCCAGTTTTTCACCGTCCAATTCAATTCTGTATGTAGAAATGATAGCTGAAGGATCCTTGGCGGTGAAAAGGGTCACATCATCAATAGCCCATGTGGCATTCAACCCTTGGTTTATCGTGTCTCCTGTTTCGGGATCCACCTGCCATTCGCCGTAAGCACGAAAAGCCACCTGCATCGTGGAGGTAGGTTCATCGGTTAAGGCCAACATCACCGTATGCCAACTATCTTCCGTAGAAGCATCGTAACGGGCATCCCAAAGCGGATCACTCCATGTCTGGCCACCATCGGTGCTCACCAGCACCACATAATGGTCGGGGAATTCAGGATAGACACCGTCTGCCACCACGCGCGGGTCTATATAATAACTGAAACGAAGATAGGCAGCCTTGTCCAACACCGGCGAAATCAACCATTCATCCTGATGCTTGGCATGCCCGTCCTCTTCCATCACATCGAGAAATATCGCGGCACTTCGTTTTCCGTTTCCGATAATTATTTCATAATTATCCAAATCCATAAATTCAGCGGTGGGGTAACTGAACCATGTACAGGCATAGTAAGAGGTATTGGTAGTACGCACCGTCCAACCATCCTGTTCCAGCGAAACCTGTTCGCCAGGCTCCACGTGGTCCATCTCATAGTCATTCGTGATCAACATCTTGTCCACATCAGGATTTTCCCAACGCAAAGTCACCTTATGACCCAACACGTCTGCCTGCAGATTTTGCGGCACCGAGGGTTGCTGGGCCAAAACAACCGTCAATACGCTTGCCGCAAGCACCAGCCAGCCCGAAAGAAAAATTTTTTTCATGGTTCTCTCCCGTTTTAAGTTATTGTTCGGGCAAATATATCGGTTCTTTTACCTTATTTCCTCGTTTGGCCACCCCATTCCGTTACAATTTCGCGAAAACAAAACGATTTTCCGGCCTTTCGGGGTCTCTGTGGGTTTTGGTGATTGAAAGGGTATGCTTATTTTTGTTTTGACGGATACATCAAGAAAAAAAAACACCGCATGAAAGCGTGCAGACCGATACTACTTTTTATTCTTTTAATCATATGTAAATCATCAATTTGCATAAATATTCAATCTGTCGATACCGCCGCCTTTACGCAATATGCCGGACTATCTACCGAAGAACTGTTTCAATTAGCGGAAAACGCTTATCAATCAGGCGATTTTAAAACCGCAGAACCGCTTTTCATGTTGCTTTGTTCCCGTTACGATGAGACGGCGGACAGAAAACACCACCACATCCATACCCAAAGTTTTATCCGCAGGGGAAACATCAGTTACTGCCATTCCGCCTACTCCACGGCCATGGATTTTTACCTGCAGGCACAAAAAATGATTGAACGGGATGGATTTGACGATCTCCTCGGGGTGGTATATGGACATATCGGCAACATCTATGCTTCCTGCAACGATTTTGAAAGCGCGGTAAGTTTTTATTTGCGGGCACTACCCTATGCCAACCGTTTCCAGAACAACAACCTCAACACCATGTTACTCAACAATCTTGTGGGGGTCAATGTATTTCTGAACAAACCCGATTCGGCATCGCATTATTTTGAGCTTTTCAGACAACTCAATCTCAACGATCCGCAATTCACACACGATTTATTACTCAACCAAGCCCTTCTCTTGGCTTGCCTGCACCAGTATGATTCCGCTGAAACCTACGCCCGGAAAGCGCTTAGACACGCCACCGAACAGAATTTTCCCCTTACCCATATAGGTTCCGTCAATTCATGCCTTGCCCAACTGTTTGAAGATGCCGGACAATTGGATTCCGCCATCAGGTATCTGCATATCAACGAAGATTTGGCAAGAGCGGCCAACTTCAGCGAGTTGCTGATTCCCACCCTGAAAGACATGGCACGCGTTTATGATAAAATGGACGGGCGCGTAAAAGCTTTGGAATACAAATCGGAGTACCTCTCGATTTCCGATTCCATATTTGGACAAAAAGAGTTCAATGAACTGAAAAACAAACAAGTACTTCATGAATTGCAACATTCTTTCCATACCATCAACAACCTCAATGCCGTGCGGATAAAACAACGGAACCTGCTGGCCATATCGTGTGCGGCGATACTTGCCTTTATCGGATTAATCATCGGATTGTACTTTCAGAAACAAAAATTGCAGGCCGCATGGAACGAACTCTATGAACGGAACCGCCGGCAACTGCTTGACGAAACCGCCTACCGCCATCGTTTGCAGACTCTCGAAAAGGAGTTGGAAGATGCACATGCCGGAGAAAATACAGAAAGCTTGGCCACCGGCGGACGCAAACTTGTAATACAGCAGGCCCAACGAGAAAAGATTGCCAAAGACATACGGCAAGTGATGGAAAATACCGAAGATTATTGCGCCTGTGATTACAGCATCGAAAAATTGGCAACCGCCATCGGTTCCAATGCCCGTTATGTTTCGGAAGTACTCAACGATGTTTTCGGCAAGAGTTTCCGCACCATGCTCAACGAATACCGCATTAAAAAAGCCATGCTGCGGCTCGGGGATACCGAACATTACGGACATCTTACCATCAAGGCCATTGCCGAAAGCGTTGGCTACAAGTCCCACACCACTTTTATATCCGCCTTTACCAAATTCACAGGACTCAAACCCGGACTCTACCAGAAATTAGCGGGCCGCCACGCCGCCGATACCAATACGGCATCAAAATAAAAAGAGCCGAAAGAAAAAAATCTTTCAGCTCTTATGTCCGGTACCTGAGATCGGAATCGAACCGATACGAGTGTTACCTCATTGGTGTTTGAGACCAACGCGTCTACCTATTCCGCCACTCAGGCTCAGAGGGGCACAAAAGTACACACTTTTTCCGAACCTTGCAAATTTATCTTTTACTCAGCGTCTAAAGCCGCTTTGGAGAGATTGTTGCGCAACACATCCAAGCCGTTGGCATCCACATAAACAGGAAAAGGCGTTTGTATGCGCAAGGGCAAAGGCAAAGGAGTAACAGAGGCGTTCCGTCCCAACTGCCGCATCGGGTCCTGCTGACCGTCCATCTTCTCTTCCTGTGCATCCGTTTTCTCTGCTTCTTCCATTAGCGCAGGTAAAGCCGCCATATCCAAAGCCGAAAATGAAACCAATGTATTGGGATTGGCATAGAAATAAAAATCCATATCGAGGATACCGCAAACGGTCTCGAACTTTTCATCGCATACCCAACGATGTCCCGAAGAAGCCAGTAATTCGGCCCGTCCGCCTTGAGGGTGTCGCATCACCATTGGAATCGTATCCGTTCCGATGGGCCGCAACACACTGTTTATCTTAAGATAGAGCAACCTGTTCTGCAAAATATTGTTCCGATAGGTGTCTTCCTTGTATAAGGAACCCGAAGGTAGATAGAAAGACCATTTTCCCTGTTTCAGGCCTTCGTCGTAAGTGCCTTCGATAAAGCGTGTGCTGTCGGGATAAAACACCTTATATGCGCCATGCGAAAGATTGAGTTTGTATGTAGTGTACTGATAGCCCTGTTCATCATGCACGAACCATGCTCCGTTACGCAAGCCGCGAAACCAGTTTTGTTTTTCGGTAATACGCCCGTCCGGCGCATACAGGATCCTTTCTCCGTGCAGATGACCGTCCTTAAAATGTTC
>CAYTCD010000066.1:0-2508 GCA_964436335.1 uncultured Bacteroidaceae bacterium | reverse complement strand
TGAACCAACCTGCCTCCAGGCGCATACATTTTCCACACACTGTCTTTGCGCTTGTCCAGATAATACCCTTCGGCCATCAAAGTGCCATCCGGATAGAAAAATTGGTTGTAACTCGCATAGCCTCCTCTGAAATAGAAGGCTTCGGCCACCACCGTGTCGCCCGTTTTCACATACAGGAAACGACCCTGCGGCATATCGTCTTTAAAACGCCCCGTATAGCCCACTCTGTTTTTTTCCGGCACTCTGATCCACAAGCCTTGCTTTCTACCCTTGGCATCCGTTTGGTTGGTGTCGGAAACCGACGGGGCCGCATGCAGAGAAGAAAACCCGCAAAGCAAGAGAAGCGACAAAAGGTATTTCCGCATTACAAAAGCGTTTTTCAAAGTGGCTTAAATCAGTTTTTCCGCAATCAGATAGGTATTGCGGGTTGGTGAATTTCGGCCCACAAGTTCGGCCAGATATCCGGCCAAGAACAATTGCAAGCCCATCAGCATACACACCAAGCAGATATAAAAATAAGGCGAGGATGTTACCAATGGCGCTACAATGCCATGGCGGAGACAATATATTTTTTGCGCACCCAGCCAAACGGCCGAAATAAAACCAAGCAGAAAGAGCAACAAGCCCAAACTGCCGAAGAAGTGCATGGGTTTTTTGGAAAAACGCCCCACAAAACTGAGCGAAAGCAGATCAAGGAAGCCATTGATGAATCGGTTCATGCCGAATTTGGTGGTGCCGTACTTACGTGCCCTGTGCTGCACAACTTTCTCGCCTATAGCACCAAAGCCCGCCCATTTGGCGATAACCGGTATAAAACGGTGCATCTCGCCATAAACCTCAATGCTTTTCACCACTTCGTACCGATAAGCCTTAAGGCCGCAATTAAAGTCGTGAAGCACGATTTTAGAAACACGCCGTACCGCCCAATTGAAAAGCTTTGTAGGCAAAGTCTTTGAAAGGGGATCGTAACGTTTCTTTTTCCAGCCCGACACCACATCGAATCCGTCTTCGGCTATCATCTTATAGAGTGCCGGTATTTCGTCGGGACTATCCTGCATATCGGCGTCCATGGTAATCACCACCTTGCCTTCGGCCGCTTCGAAACCGGTCTGCAAAGCAGCCGACTTGCCATAATTACGGCGGAAACGTATGCCTTTTATCCGATCGTTCTTCTGGCGTAAACTGCGAATCACCGACCATGATTTGTCTTTGCTTCCGTCATCCACCAGCAGAATTTCATAAGAGAAACCGTTTTCGTTCATCACCCGCTCTATCCATGCGCACAATTCGGGCAAGGATTCTTCTTCATTAAAGAGGGGTATAACCACCGATATATCCATAACCTTCTTTTTTTACCTTTGTATTCAAACCATCCGCCTCTTTCCTTCTCCCTATAGTGCAAAGGTATATCTTTCTGAAGAATGTTACGATACTGCCTGTCATCATATACCTTCACGGACACTTCCTTTGTCCGCTAAAGGTATATCTTTCTGCGGTATCTAGACCTATCGCCATCATCATATACCTTGGCTTCGCCGATGTTTATCCCGCCTCGGCATAATCCAAGCAAGCTTGGCTTCTGCTCTCGGCTCAAATAAACATTCACGGACAGTCTCTGGGTTCGTAAAGGTATATCTTTCTGAAAATTCTTCGGGTATTCTCTGCAAAACCATACTTGATTATTGAACAACCTTTTTTTTAATTATTTATAACTTTTCTGAATCAAAAATATTTCTTATCTTTGTCTCGATTAAACCGAATCTTCATAAAAAAAACGCAACTGGAAAGAAAGCAAAAGAACACAAAGAAAAAGGGAGACATAACTCCAAATATTAACCATAAAAAAACAAAGCCATAAAAAAGTTTCTCTTCACACTCGGC
This sequence comes from uncultured Bacteroidaceae bacterium, assembly GCA_964436335.1. Lineage (GTDB taxonomy): Bacteria > Bacteroidota > Bacteroidia > Bacteroidales > P3 > Pullibacteroides. The sequence goes on along the minus strand of CAYTCD010000066.1, from coordinate 627 downwards.
ATCATTATGATGGGTTATGGTAGACTTTTTGCTCAGTTAACTGCAGACGCCATCGATGGTATCAACAGCATCGGGAATGCCCTCAATGTGAAAGCTGGAGAAAACGTCACCATACAAGAAGGTTTTAATGTCGAAGAAGGTGCAGAGCTTGATATCTCCATAGAAGAAATTCCCGACTGCAGTAACAATTATTAGATTTACAAAATATAATAACCCTACAATGAAAACAATAAAACCATTCATTCTTCTTTTGTCGCTGTCCTTGACCGTATGTAACTGTGTGGAAGAAAAGGAGTTTGTGTTAAAATCGAACGACACTTTCAACATAAAGAACGGCTGTGGTACGGTATATTACCAAAGTAACATAGGAACAGATTTTTCCTCTGCGGTGGATTCCATCAAAAGACGTTATGAGCGGACATGTCCCTGGTTATGGGCTGATTCCATCCGAACCCATAGGTTAAATGTGGATTTCCCTCACGACAACCGTTTGTTTTGGAGCCTGACAGCCAAAGAGAAGTATCAGCCTTCACCTTTGCCCGTTTTCACAGGTATTGATGTTGTGGACTCAAAAGGCAATTAGTATCGCCTGTATTCCCAAATAATGCCAGAGATATCCGGCGCGGT
>CAYTCD010000065.1:0-10483 GCA_964436335.1 uncultured Bacteroidaceae bacterium | reverse complement strand
GGCTTGTTCGGGATATTCGTCCATTTCTCCGTCCAGAATGGCCTTGAAGCCGGCCACGGTATCTTCTATCTTTACAAACTTTCCGGGAAGCCCCGTAAAAGACTCCGACATAAAGAAAGGCTGGGAGAGAAAACGTTGTATCTTACGGGCGCGGTTCACCACCAGTTTGTCTTCTTCACTGAGTTCTTCCATACCCAAAATGGCAATGATATCCTGAAGCTCGCTGTTGCGTTGCAGCACGTTTTTGATACGCTGGGCGGTCTGATAATGTTCCTTGCCCACGATGCGCGGGGTAAGGATACGTGAAGTGGAAGCCAAGGGATCCACGGCAGGAAAGATGCCGAGTTCGGAAATCTTACGGCTCAATACCGTAGTGGCGTCCAAGTGTTCAAAAGTGGTGGAGGGAGCGGGGTCGGTAAGGTCATCGGCAGGCACATAAACTGCCTGCACCGAGGTGATGGCCCCGGGTTTGGTAGAGTTGATGCGTTCCTGCATCAATCCCATTTCGGTGGCGAGGGTGGGTTGGTAACCTACGGCCGAGGGCATACGGCCCAAAAGTGCCGAAACCTCGGAACCTGCCTGGGTAAAACGGAAAATATTGTCAACAAAGAAAAGAATGTTTCCGCCTCCCTGTCCGTCGCCGCCCTTGTCGCGGAAATATTCGGCCAGCGTAAGCCCCGAAAGGGCTACACGGGCACGGGCACCGGGCGATTCGTTCATCTGCCCGAACACTAATGTGGCCTGCGATTTTTTCAAGGCGTCATGGTCTATCTTGCTCAGATCCCAATTGCCTTCTTCCATGCTTTTCTTGAAATCCTCTCCGTATTGGATAACACCCGACTGGATCATTTCCCGCAACAGGTCGTTGCCTTCACGGGTGCGTTCCCCTACACCGGCAAATACGGTCTGTCCCGAATATTGTTTGGCGATGTTGTTGATCATCTCCATGATAAGCACGGTCTTGCCTACGCCTGCACCACCGAAAAGACCCACTTTTCCCCCTTTCATGTAAGGTTCAATCATATCGATGGCCTTGATGCCGGTAAACAACACCTCTTCGTTGGTGGTGAGTTCGTCGAATTCGGGTGGGTTGCGGTGAATGGCGCGGCGTTCGGAGGAGGGTATGTCGCCGATGCCGTCGATAGGCTGGCCGATTACGTTGAAAAGCCGACCGTTGATGTCTTCTCCCACCGGCATCGAGATACCCGTTCCCAAAGCGGTAACCTCCATGCCGCGGAATAGCCCGTCGGTAGAGTCCAACGAAATGGAGCGGACGGTTCTCTCTCCCATGTCCTGCTGGCATTCCAACACCACTTTCTGACCATCGGGCCGCACGATTTCCATCGCTTCATAAATAACCGGAATCCGTTGACCTTCTTCAAAATATACATCGACCACAGCACCGATGATCTGGGCGATTTTGCCTTTGCTTATGTTTGTCATGATGTTAGCGTCTTTTTTCGGTAAAATTGCCGCCTATGGGGGTATTGGGGGCCGGAGCGACACTGGCTCTGTTCGGCTTCTTCGAAATCTTTCGGTTTTCGCTCAATCGACAATAATCGGGCGTCCTGAGGGGCGCGGAACTCTGTCGGGAAGGAGCGCAGGCACAGCAAAGGGTTGCCACAGCAAGCGCGGCCACCCATCCGCGCGGGATACGGAAAGTATTCTTTGACATAGAAATAAAATTTAACGGTTTTCCTATACCGTCGTGCTTGGGGCATAGGTAATGGGCAAAGATAATGAAAATTTTCTTCTCTTTCCCTTAATGCAGCATTAGAAAATAAAAGACTATTTTTGCCATCCCGTTCATAGGGGCCTGCAAGAGGCTGCGGACGGGTTTGGCAACCGTTGGAGGCGGTTGTGTCGGAATGCATATTAACATAAAAACAAAAACGATATGAGCATTGCCATGAATCCGCACCCGATGGTGCAGTTTCTTCAGAAACCCGCTTGCGAGTTCACGAAGGAAGACATTCTCCGTTATGTGGAAGAAAACCAGATCGAGATGGTTAATTTCCGCTATGTGGCGGGCGACGGACGTTTAAAGACCCTCAATTTTGTGGTCAACGACCTGGATTACCTCAAGACCGTGTTGAGTTGCGGGGAACGTGTGGACGGTTCGAGTCTTTTCAAGAACCTGGATGCCGGCGCGAGCGACCTGTACGTGATTCCGCGTTACCGCACGGCTTATCTGAATCCTTTTGCCGAAATCCCCACCGTGGATATCCTCTGCTCCTATTACGACAAAGACGGCAATCCCTTTGAAAGCGACCCCGCCTACGTGATGCGCCGCGCCGGAGAAGTGATGAAGGAAAAGACAGGTTTCGAGTTCTATTGTATGGGCGAACTCGAATACTATGTGATCGGACCTGAAGATGCGCTCTTCAAGGCCGACGACCAGCGCGGTTACCACGAATCCTCGCCCTACACCAAGTTTGAATCTTTCCGTAAAGAAGCCATGTTGGCTATGGCTTCCTGCGGCTGCCGAATCAAATACGGTCACTCCGAAGTGGGCAATTTCAGCATGGACGGCAAGAACTACGAACAGAACGAAATCGAATTCCTGCCCTGTCCGCTCGAAGATGCCGCCGACCAGTTGATCATCGGTCAGTGGATTCTGCGAACCATGGCCTACCAATACGGGCTTTTGGTTACGTTCTCCCCCAAGATCACCGTGGGCAAGGCCGGCAGCGGCATGCACATCCACACCGCCATTATGAAAGACGGCGTGAACCAGATGCTCGACGCCAACCGCAAGCTTTCCGACACCGCCAAGCGCGCCATTGCCGGTTATCTCGACTGCGCCGCCTCCCTGACGGCTTTCGGCAACACCAACCCGATGTCGTATTTCCGTTTGGTGCCGCATCAGGAAGCTCCCACCAACATCTGCTGGGGTGACCGCAACCGTTCGGCGCTGGTACGTGTGCCGCTGGGTTGGGAAACCGACAAGAACATGGCCGTGAACGCCAATCCCCTCGAAGCCAAAGTGGCACCGGTATATGCCAACAAGCAGACCGCCGAGTTCCGCGCTCCGGATGGTTCGGCCAACGTATATCTGTTGATCGCCGGCCTTTGTGTGGCCGCCCGCCACGGTTTCGAAATGGAAAACGCGCTCCAGTTTGCCGCCGACAACTATGTGGACGTGAATATCTTTCACGCTGAAAACCAGGAAAAGGCCAAGAAATACCGCCAGCTTCCCGTTTGCTGCGAAGATTCGGCCGACTGCCTGGCCGCCCAGCGCGAAGTGTTCGAAAAATACGGCGTGTTCAGCAAGGGCTTGCTCGACGGTATCATCAAGATGCTGAAAGACTACAAAGACAAGAACCTGCGCGATGAAGTGGCCAAGAATCCTTCCAAGATGATGGAACTGGTGGAACGCTTCATGCACTGCTAAGTTTCTTTGCCCTTTAGGAAAATCCGGATAGCGTTTGCTGTCCGGATTTTTTTTCTCAGTTCAGAAGAAAGAGTCTCTGCGATTTGCTAAATTTGCCTTTTGCGAAAATCCGCCAAATTTTTTTGAATGCTGTTGAAAGGATTAAAGGAACTCGGCAAGTCCGAAATCGTGCGCAGTGTGGCTATATTGAGCGTGGGGAGCGTGGTTTCTCAATTGATTCCCGTGCTGATGTCTTTGGTGCTTGCGCGGATTTACACACCTCGGAATTACGGAGATCTGGGCATCTTTATCAATTGCGCGGGCATTCTGGCCGTGTTTGTCTGCGGTCGTTACGACTATGCCATCGTTCGTCCCAAGCGAGAGGTGGATGCCCTCAACCTGATGGCGCTTTCAGCTATCGTGGCGGTGGGCGTGAGCTTGCTTACACTGGTGGTGTTTACAGTGGGATCGGGTTTTGGGGTGGCGGCTTTGGCGGATTTTCCTGGAAAATACGGTTTACCCTTGCTGCTGCTTTTTATAGCCGGGTATCAGATACTGAGCAACTATGCCCTTCGGTGCGAAAAATACAAGCGGATCACAGTGGCAAACATCTCCAAAAGTGTGGTACAGGCGGTGTTTCGTATGGGATTGGGCTTGATGCACGTGGGAACAGGTTTGATAGTGGGGTGTGTGGTCGGTTGGGCGGGCGGTTGTGTGGCTTATGTCGCAAAGAACCGTCTTGCGGGGAGCGTCCGGCGATGCTTTTCTTGGAAACGTATCGGGCAACTGGCCGTCCGGTACAAGGATTTTCCACGTTATCTTATGGCGGGAAACCTGCTCAATGCCCTTTCCACTAATCTGCCGGTTCTGCTTTTGGCTGTTTTTTACCCCAAGTCAGAAATTGGATATTTTTCAATGTCGCTCAGTCTTTTGTTTTTGCCGGTTAGCCTTATAGGAGTTTCGCTTGGACAGGTTTTCTATAAAAAGGCTACGGCCTGTACATTGCAGGAAACCGGTCGTATTGCTGGCCGTTTTTTTGCTTTTACAGCCGTGCTTGGCGCACTGCTGTTTGCGATTCTCTGTGCAGGTGGCGAACGTTTGTTTTCTTTTGTATTGGGTGCGGAATGGGCACGGGTGGGACTGTATTCGATCTATCTTTCACCGTGGTTTGTCGCTGTGCTTTGCCTATCTCCGTTAGCCTGGATATTCGATGCCAAAGACCGGCAAAAGACCGAGATGTTCTTGAACCTGCTTATGTTTTTGTGCCGGATGGCGGTTGTGCTGTGCGGCGGATATCTCCGTCTTTCTTTTGCTACCGTTATGATTCTGTATAGTGTTACGGGATTTCTTCTTTGGATGGTGGAAGGCCTCTTTATTTGCGGTACACTGCGGTTGCGGCTGGGAATTGGCCTCAAAGCGGCTATCGGAGGCGGTATCTTGTTGATGATTCTTTTTTGGGCTTTTCGGGTATGGTGAATATTCTGTTGGAAAACAATCTGATTCATGCGTGGCAGCGTTTTCCGTGCGGCTATGTGAAAGGCTTTGCCTTTTGGGATACAGAATTGCTGCAGGCAGAATGCCTCTGCCGTAAAGTGGCGGAGGCTTGGGCGGAAAACAGTCTGGACGAATGCTTGTATCGCCTGAACGGCAGTTTCAGTATGGTTTTGATTCGGGAGGGGCGGTGTCTGCTTATTGCCGATAAGTTGAAAACCTATCCTTTGCTGTATTATAAAACAGAAAACGGGTATTCCGTAACCGATTCGGGAATTACGGCGTGGCAAACGATAGGCGATAGAGCGTTTTCAGAACTTTCCGTATGTGAATACCTTTCGGCGGGTCATGTGGGGGAGAACCGTACGTTGTTGCGGGATTGCCATGTGGTGCCGGCTACTTCGTATGTGCTGCTTGAAGAAGGGCAAGTACGGGAGAAATCCTACGACAGGCCCGTTGAAAAACAATATCTGCTTCAGACCTCAGACTTGTTTGAACTGGACAGTGTGTTGCGGCAAGTGGCCGAACGGATGTGGGAGATTGCGGCCGGCCGGCCTGTGGCGATACCCTTGAGCGGAGGATATGATTCCCGGTTACTGGCCTGTATATGCAAGAAGTATGGATTTCCCCGTGTGATATGTTATACATACGGGATAAAGGAAAGTCCGGAAGTGGCCATATCCCGCAGGGTGGCCGATCAACTTGATTTAGAGTGGCTGTTTGTGGAATATACCCCGGAGAAATGGGCGAATTTTATCGAAAGTCCTGATTTTGAATATTATTTACATTACGGAGGTAATCTGAAATCTATCGCGCATATTCAGGATATAGTGGCGATACGGGAACTGAAAGAAAAAAAACTGTTGCCGGAAAATGCGTTGATTATGCCTGGGCATTCGGGCGATATGCTTGGCGGAAGCCATTTCCCCAACGGTCTTACAAGGCAAAATATAGCCAGGAAGATATTCGGGAAATATTTCAATGTTAATTTTTTGACTCCAAAAAACAAACGGTTTGTCATCAAAGCGCTTGCCTCGGTACTGGAGAATGTGGGAGAATCGGAAGAATCACTGTTGGAGGCTTTTTTCGATTGGGGTGTCCGCAATAGGCAATCCAATCTTATTGTCAATTCGGTGCGGGCTTACGAATATGAAGGGTTCGATTGGTATCTGCCATTGTGGGATGATGCATTTGTCCGTTATTGGCGCAGTATTCCCTGTTGTGAGAGAAAGGGATCGGCTATATATGAGGATGCGCTTTTCAGTATTTGTTTCAGGCCGTTCGGAGTAGATTTCCGAAAGGATAAAAGAGAGGTGTTGCGGCCGATGCCGATACGGATATTGCGGAAAATTTTTCCATCTGAACAACGATACTTGCTTAAGGCAAGGTTGAAAAAAACAGGTGCGGGATTGTTTGAACAGGAGAGAAATGCTTTGGACGAGGCCGGAAAATTGATACAGAAAAAGGATTTTTACAAGAAGGATCCTCATGTTCGCCATGTCAAAACCGACAGCATGGGCATGAAGGCTTTGTATTATCTTTCTCTGCTGCGGAGAACAATACGCTAGAATAATATTCATCTTGTTTGTAATGAGTGTGGTATATATTGCTGAAAAGAAGTGGTGTCTGTACATGTTTAATATTAATACAAAATACTTCGATTACAAAAAAAGCGTATCTTTGCCTTGTCGATAAAATTTCGCACAATGAACTATTTGTTGGAAACCCAAGGTGTGGTGAAGCGTTACGGTGCCTACACGGCCTTGGATCATGTAAGCATCCGTATTCCCGAAGGCTGCATCTTCGGGCTTCTCGGGCCGAACGGCGCGGGAAAGACCACCCTGATACGCATCATCAATCAGATTACCGCCCCCGATGAAGGCAGCGTGTTGCTCTCCGGCGAAAAACTGGCACAGCACCATATCTATCAGGTGGGTTACCTGCCCGAAGAACGCGGATTATACCGCAATATGAAGGTGGGTGACCAAGCCATGTATCTGGCGCAGCTCAAAGGGCTCGGCCGCAAGGAAGCCGCCACGCGCCTGCACCAATGGTTCGAGAAATTCGGCATCGATTCGTGGTGGAACAAGAAGGTGATGGAACTCTCCAAGGGGATGCAGCAGAAGATACAGTTTGTGGTGACGGTGCTGCACCGTCCCAAACTCCTGATTTTCGACGAGCCTTTCAGCGGATTCGACCCGCTCAACGCCCAGTTGCTCAAAGACGAGATACTGAACCTGCGCAAAGAGGGTTCGACGGTGATATTTTCCACCCACAACATGGCTTCGGTGGAGGAAATCTGCGACGAGATAGCCTTGATCAACAAGTCGAAGAAAGTCTTGGACGGCAAGGTGGACGACATACGCCGCCAGTTCAGCGGCAATGTGTATCACGTGTCCTTGAAGAGCGAGGAAGCCCGGGTGGAGAGCCTGCGTTCGGAACTGGACGTACTCGGGTGCGAACGCCGCGACACGCCGGGACTGTACGACCTCAAGATACGCCTGCCGCAGGGCGATACGGGCGGAAACGCCGTTTTGCAGGCCCTGATGAAGTACGGGGATGTGAAGGAGTTTTCGGAAAAACTCCCCGGAATGAACGATATCTTTATCCAAACCGTTAAAAACGCCGAAGAAAATGAAAAATAACACGTGGGTTGTGCTCCAGCGGGAGTATATGACGAGAGTCAAGAAAAAGAGCTTTCTGATAGCCACCATTCTCGTGCCGGTGCTGATGGTGGGGCTGGTGTTCTCTTCGGCTTTGATCGCCACCATCGGCGGCAGCAAGACCGTCTTTGCCGTGGTGGACGAAACGGGGATGTATGCCGACTCCTTTGTGAGTGAGGGCGATGACACCTTTGAATACGTGCAGGACACGGCGGTGGCTTTCGAGGGTATGCGCGAGGGCCAATACGATGCCATGCTGTGGCTGTATCTGGGTTCGCAAGACAGCAACCGTCAGAACATCCAGCTGTTCTACGAAAAAACGGAACCTTCGGTATCCAAACTTTCCAAGATAGAGACGATGGCCGAAACTCGGCTTCGCATGGAACTGCTGCAAAGGGAAAGCGATATAGACCAGGAAACCTTTACCTATATCAATAATGCCAAGGCGGATATCGTTTCTCAGAACCGCAAGACCGGCGAGCGTTCCTATACCGAGGTCAAGACGGTGCTGGCTTATGTGCTTGGCTTTCTTATCTACATGTTCATCTTTATGTTCGGCAACATGATTATGGCCGGGGTAATCGAAGAGAAGTCGAGCCGCATTATCGAAGTGATGATTTCTTCGGTAAAGCCTATGCAGCTGCTGATGGGCAAGGTGATAGGGCTGGTGCTGGTCTGCCTGACCCAGTTTTTGGTCTGGATTGTGCTTTCGTTGATTCTCATGCTGGTGGTGGGATTGCTTACCGGCGGCGGAGTGGATGCCGCCCAGTTGGCCGCCGCGCAGAGCGGTATGCCTACCGATATGATGCCAATGAACGAGTTTCAGGAAATGATGCGCGATTTTCAGGCCATTGTGGCGAGCCTGCATATCAAACAGCTGGTCTTGTTCTTCCTCGTTTATTTCTTGGGCGGTTACCTCCTGTACGCTTCGCTGTTTGCCGCCGTGGGTTCGGCGGTGGAAAAGGAAGAAGACGCCTCCCAATTCATGCTGCCCATTACCGTGCCTTTGATTGTAGCCCTGATTATTACCTCCAATGTGTTGCAGAATCCTTCGGGGCCGCTGGCCTTTTGGGGTTCGATGATTCCGTTCACGTCGCCCATCGTGATGCTGGCCCGTATCCCGTTCGGCGTTCCCGCTTGGGAACTGGCGCTTTCGATAGGGCTTCTGGTGTTGGGCTTCATTGCTTCCATTTGGGTGGCCTCGCGCATCTACCGTGTGGGAATCCTTATGTATGGCAAGAAAGGAAGCTACAAGGAACTTTGGAAGTGGATCCGTTATAAATCCTAAGTTTTCAGTTTTAAAATCTATCCGAAATGGAAGTGAAAGGATGCCGCCTGCTGGTGGTGGATGACGAAGCCTTGATACGCGGAAGCCTGCGTGAAATCTTCGAATACGAGGGTTTCACGGTGGATGAGGCCGCCGATGGCAAGAAAGCGCTCGCGCTTTTGCAGAAAAATACCTATGGGGCGGTTTTCTGCGACATCAAGATGCCGGGCATGGACGGGGTGGAACTGTTGGAAAAAGCTCTGTCTTTGCAAGCGGTGCCTTTCATCATGGTGTCCGGCCACGGCGATATAGAAACGGCGGTGGACTGCATCAAGAAAGGTGCGTTCGATTTCATCGAGAAGCCTTTAGACTTGAACCGTATTCTGGTATCGCTCAAGAACGCCTTGGAGCGCGAACATTTGGTGGCCAAGACACAGCCTCTGCAACGGCAGGTGGAGGAAAAATACCGTATCGTGGGCAATGCCGGCGATTTCGGCACCGCGCTGGAGATGGCCGACAAGGTTGCGCCCACCGATGCCCGTGTGTTGATAACGGGCGAGAACGGCACGGGCAAGGAACTGATCGCCCGCCGTATTCATCAAGGCAGCCGTGTGGCAAACGGACCTTTTGTAGAAGTGAACTGCGCCGCCATTCCCTCCGAACTGATAGAGAGCGAGCTTTTCGGACACGAAAAGGGTTCGTTCACTTCGGCAGTGAAGCAGCGCAAGGGGAGTTTCGAGCAGGCGCAGGACGGCACGCTGTTTCTCGACGAGATAGGCGATATGAGCCTGGCCGCCCAAGCCAAGGTGTTGCGTGCCTTGCAGGAACGTACCATCATGCGGGTGGGGGGAGAGAAACCGATTGCCGTCAACGCGCGGGTCATCGCCGCCACCAACAAGGACTTGCCGGCGGAAATCGCCGCAGGCCGTTTCCGCGAAGACCTCTACCACCGCCTGAGCGTTATCGTTATCAAGGTGCCGCCTTTGCGCGAGCATGTGGCGGACATACCGCTGTTGGTCAACTATTTTATCGGGCAACTGTCGGCGGCGATGGGAAAACCTGCCGTTGAGATGACCGAAGACGCCTTGGTCTGCCTGCAATCCCAACCCTGGGAGGGCAATATCCGCCAGTTGCGCAACGTTATCGAACGCCTTCTGATACTCTGTCCCGGCCCGATAAGCCGCACGGAAATCGAAAAATATCTGTAATTTCGCTTTCGGAATGGTTCGGACTGTCGCTGCATGCAGAGGAAAGTCCGGGCAACACTGAGCCACCATACTTCCTAACGGGAAGGCGGCCGCGAGGCCGACAGACAGTGCCGCAGAAAATAACCGCCGGTTTTCCGGTAAGGGTGAAAACGTGAGGTAAGAGCTCACGCGGGGTGCGGTGACGTTACCTCGGGGTAAACCTTATGGGTTGAAAGATCAAATATACCGTATGTCAAGGCGGGCTCGGCCGATGACGGGGGGTAGATCGATGGAGCGGTCCGGCAACGGTCCGCCGAGATAAATGACAGTCGCCTGTATTGCAGGTACAGAACCCGGCTTATAGAACCATTCCTTTTTTATTTTTGGAAAAAATTAAGGGAAAAAGAACAAATCCGGAAAGGAAGGCCCTTGGATACCCTGAGGAGGGGGCGGGTTTCCTGAAACTCCTGAGAGGGGGTTGTTGAAAACTTTTTTCAAAAAA
>CAYTCD010000064.1:0-10568 GCA_964436335.1 uncultured Bacteroidaceae bacterium | reverse complement strand
AGAGCCGACATCACGTTGACGGCGAAAGCGGAAGATTCGGCATGCCCGAAAGTGAACCACTGCGCGATACAACCTCAGATCTGAAAGGTGGGTGCTCCGGGAGGATGCCCCACCATGAGTTTGCCCGAGGTGCTGATATATTCTCCGCAGTCCCACCAACTCACGGTACGTTCGGCGGCCGCAACAAACACCACGGTGGCAATCGCCCAAACGATCCAGCCGATAATATTGTTCCAAAGTCTATATTGTTTCATGGCTTCGGTTATGCCTGAATGTTATACATCGCGAACAAGTCGGCCATACGGCGGCTCAGGTCATCCAGTCCGTACAGGTCGGCAAAATATTTTACCGAACCCAACACGTTCACCGCATCCTGCACCTCAGATTGCAGACCCCGACGGTATTTGGCCGGAAATCCGGCGAAATAGCGCAGACGTTGTTCGTAATTGCCGGCAATGCTTTCCAACACTTCCCTACCCTTTTCGGTGGCACCGCACAACATATACCCCTGCACATAAACCAACATATTGTTGTTATAGGCCAACACGGCATCGGGGAAAAAGAACTGTCCTTTGTCCAAGGCTTCTTCGGCTTTCTCTGGCTTGTTTTCGGCCAACAGCGCCATAGCCAGCGTGGCGTATTGATGCCGCGCCTGTTCAGACCAGGAACGGGTTTCGGGATCCAGTTTGGATTTTCCGGTATTGATTTCGCCCCATGTAAACTTGTTGACCAGAAGGTCGTAGGTTTTTTCGGTATTCATGCCGTTTCCGCGCGAATCCAACGCCTGCCGGTTGGCGTTGCGGAATGGTACGAAACGGAACACCATGCCTTCTATCTGCGACTGCGCCAAAGACGGCATATAGGCCTGATGCCCGTAAGGACTCACAAAATACAATGGCCTGTCGGGCAGGTTATTGGCAAGAAAATCCAAAACCATCAGTTCCGATTTACCGATACGGTTGCCTTGGAATTTCCATGTAAGGTTTTCGGGCATGGCATCGATTTCCGCTTGGGTAAAGGCAGTGCCGGCCCGCATTCTATTTTTATCGATCGTAAGCGAAACCTGGTTGGAGGGGAAATAAGAATATCTTTCGCCAAGATGGTCGCTGATTTTGGTAGCCGCATTGTCCGAATTGATAAAGCGCAACGATTCGGACAATTCCACCGGTTGGCCGATTCTGTTCTGCACCATCACCACTTCGTTCTGACCGCCGCCATAGTTTTTGGCCGCCAGCGAAAAACGGAAAGGCTCGGACTCGTAAACCTTACGGTACAAAGGTTGTATCATCCATGAACTGTTGGCCCGACTACTGTTGATGAGGCGTACATCGGGACGTATGCCTTCCACATGCTGGCAATACCACATGGGGTCGGTCTCGTTGTCGCCATCGGAAATCAGCACTGCGTTCGGTTCACAAGATTCAAGCATATTGCGGCCGAAATCGCGGGCGGAGGTACGGTGGGAACGGTCGTGGTCGTCCCACCCCTGCTGCCCCATCAATACAGGAACGGCAAACAGGCAGACCACCCCCACGGCGGCATAGGCAAGGCTCTTTACGGTTTTTCCCTTGTTCTTAAGCCATGCGTTCAATGCCTGTCCGATTCCTGCCACACCCAAACCTATCCAAATGGCAAAAGCATAGAAAGAGCCGGCCGAGGCGTAATCCCGCTCACGGGGTTCGGTACTGGGCTGGTTTAGGTAGAGGATAATCGCCAAGCCCGTCATAAAGAACAGTAAGAACACAACAAATGTGTCTTTAGGTGCGTAACGCCAATGGAAATACAGTCCGATAAGCCCCAAAAGCAGAGGCAGGAAGAAGAAAGTGTTGCGGGCGGGATTTTCGGCCAGTTCGCGCGGCAGGTCGTCTTGCGGGCCGAGACGCATTTCATCGATAAACCGGATGCCGCTGATCCAGTTGCCATGCAGCACATCCACCGAACCGTCGGGATTATAACCACGCCCCATGATATCGTTTTGACGGCCTACAAAATTCCACATGAAATAACGGCCGTACATCCAGCCCAACTGATATTTCCAAAGGAAACGTAGGTTCTCGCCCAGCGAGGGCCGCCGGTCGCTGCCGTCATGCCCGCTCCAAATCTTGTTGTAGGTAACACAAGGCCTTCCGCCGCTTTCCATATTGGAATGGATACGGGGCAAAAGACCGCAGTGGGCATCGTCGTAGGTAAGTTTTTGCGAAGAATAACCGGCTTGTTCGTATTTGCCTGTGCTGTCGTTGCGCACATACTGGGGATTGGCCGGCTCCACCTCGGTGAGATGGGCGTTGTAATACTGCCCGTAGAAAACGGGAACAGACCCGTATTGGTCACGGTTCAGATAAGACAACAGACTGATGGCGTTTTTTACCTCGCCTTGATTGAGCGGCACATTGGCGTTGGCACGGACTACCAGCGTAAGGAAAGTGGAATAACCGATAAGCAGGAAGCACAGACAGAGCAAAGCCGTATGCAACACCACCCGCTGTTTTTTGTGGGCATAATAAAGTCCATACACAATCAATCCCACCAACAGAACAAAATACACTACCGTACCCGAACTGAACGGCAATCCGATCCGGTTCACGAAAAACAATTCGAAAGCACCGGCCAGTTTTACTGTCCAAGGAATCACTACCCACAGGGTAACGCCCAATATCACGAAAGAGAGCAGGAGCGAAAGCCAGAAACGCTTGACGGTAGGTTGGAATTTCTTGTAGTAGATAACAAAAACAATGGCGGGAATAACCAAAAGGTTCAGCAGGTGCACCCCGATGGCAAGGCCTATCAGAAAAGATATAAAGATGATCCATCGCAGATTGTGCGGCTCGTCGGCCACGGATTCCCACTTGAGGATAGCCCAGAAGGTAACGGCTGTAAAGAACGAAGACATGGCATACACCTCGCCCTCAACGGCACTGAACCAAAACGAATCGGAAAAAGTGTAGGCCAAAGCCCCCACGATACCGGCGGCAAAAATCAAGATGCGCTGCGGCAGATCAGGTTCCCACAAGGTGTATTCGGGCGCATCGGCGGCCTTCTCCATCTTGAGGCTGTCTTTTTTCTTAACCGAAAAGGCAAAGGCATATACCATCTTGCGTCCCAGCATGGTAATGGACCAATAGAGGAACAAGATGGTGAAACTGCTGCAGAGCGCCGACATCACGTTTACCATAAAGCCTATCTTGGCAGGGTCGCCGAACGCCAGAAGTCCGAAAAGACAACCTATCAACTGAAAGGTGGGGGCTCCAGGGGGATGTCCTACCATGAGTCTGGTGGCGGTGGAGATGTATTCCCCGCAGTCCCACCAACTGGCCGCCCTTTCGGCGGTGCCTACAAACACGAATGTGGCCGCAATCCAAACGAGCCATCCAATCAGGTTGTTCCAAAACTTATAGGTGCGCATATGCTGTTTTCGTTACTTGAAAAAGACCGCCCTATGGCCTTTTCCATAAACTTACAAAGATAATGAAAACCGAGAGAAAAAGGAACATGCAGAATACGAAAAACAAACGTATCTTTACCGCAAGGTCCAACAGACCGCATCAATCGCAATCGCTATGGCAAAACTGTTTCTGATTCCCACGCCGGTAGGCAATCTGGCAGACCTTACGCACCGGGCGGAAAGTGTCTTGAAAGAAGTGGGGCTTATCCTGGCGGAAGACACCCGCACCAGCGGCAAGCTCCTGCAACATTACGGCATCAGCACGCCCTGCCGCGCCTACCACCAGTTCAACGAACATAAAATCTGCCAGCAGGTGGTGGATATGCTCCGTCAAGGGCAGGATATCGCCGTGATCACCGATGCCGGAACGCCGGGCATTTCCGACCCCGGTTTTCTGTTGGTGCGCGCCTGCGTGCAGGAAGACATCGAGGTGGAATGCCTGCCGGGTGCCACGGCTTTCGTGCCGGCGCTGGTTCAATCGGGTCTGCCCTGCGAACGCTTTGCCTTTGAAGGATTCCTGCCCCATCAGAAGGGCCGGAACGCGCGGCTGGAACAGCTCCGGTTTCAGGAAAGGACGTTTATCCTCTACGAATCGCCGCACCGCATCGCCAAAACCCTGCAACAGTTGTGCGAGGTCTTGGGTGGGGAACGCCGCGCCTGCCTGTGCCGCGAAATATCCAAGATTTATGCGGAGAACAAACGCGGAACCTTGCAGGAACTGGCCGATTTCTACGAGAAGAACGAAGCCAAGGGCGAAATGGTGCTGGTGGTGGAAGGCTGCCTCCAAAGCGGCTATACCTACGCCTATCCCCGTCCTGCCCTGACGGCCGATTTCATCCTTTTGGCGCAACTGCCCAACAAGAGCCGGCATCTGTTGCTCATCAGGCGCGAAAACGAGCCTTTCAAGGGTTGTTTTGCCTTTCCAGGCGGCTTTGTGAACGAAGACGAAACCTTGGAATGGGCAGCCGGGCGCGAACTGCGCGAGGAAACGGGCATCCGGCTCAAGGATTACGGGCTTGTTCCGCAATTTTTCCGCCCCTACAGCGAACCGGAACGCGACCCACGGGGCCGCACCGTAACGATGGTCTATCACGCCACACTCGAATGCGATACCTTGCCGCCGGTAACAGGCGGAGACGATGCCGCGCAAGCCGCCTGGTTCCCGATAGAAAACCTACCCGAACTGGCCTTCGACCACGCCCGGATATGGCGGGAATTCCAATCCCTATTATAATTTGCTGTTGTCACCATATCCTACTTTTTAGTAACTTTGACATTGAAATAGAAAAGGATATATGGACTCAAACACCCTTGAGTTTGTAACATATTGCATCAGCAAACTTTCCGCTTTGCTCGGAATTTCGCAGAGCAATGTTTATCACCGGCTTAAAACATCGGGGATACTCTATGGGTATATTGTGCCTTCTTACGATGTGCTCCATACATTCAGTTCCCGCTATCTCATGGAAGACCTTATGGATTTTATGAAGAAGAAAGGAGTGCTCCCACAATGAAACTATATCATGCGTCAAATATAACGGTTGAACACCCCGATACGGAACACTCGCGTGATTATCTTGATTTCGGAAAAGGATTCTATTTGACAACGATTGAAAATCAAGCCGTCAAATATGGAAATCGGTTTCTCAGGCGCGAAGAAGAGGCATGGCTGAATGTCTACGAACTTGTTTTTGATATGAGCGAATGGAAAGTACGTCAATTCGACAGCTATGATATGGCGTGGCTTGAATTCGTTTCCAAATGTCGTGCAGGAGAGGATGATACAGATTATGATATGGTTATCGGGGGAATTGCCAACGACAAGGTAATCCGTACCCTCGACCGCTATTTTGCCGGAGAACTTTCGGCGGAAGCCACCATCGGGCTGTTGGGATATGAAAAGCCCAACAATCAGTATTGCATCCGTTCACAACGAATGATTGACGAATGCTTGAAATACATCGAAAGCAGGAAATTATGACCGAAGAAAGCGTCCTTATACTTCGTGGCGACAAATGTGCGGAAATCATCAAAAGCATTTCCGAGCTTTTTGGTGTAACTATCCAAGAAGCGACCGATATATATTACGAGTCGGAAACGTCCAACCTCATTGAAGAAGGTGTCGCCGACCTCCATTGCCGCAGCAACAAGTACCTCGCCACCCTTGTATGGGAAGAATACAAGGAACGTCAATCCGATAGAGACAAAGACCTATAATATATACAACACTGTTTTGCCACAAAAATATTGTAATATTGTGGCAAAACTAAAAAAGGGCGATGTAAAACATCGCCCTTTTTTGTTGGGTTTTCTACAAACTAACGTATAACAACAATAGGGACTGTTGCATCATGATCACCTTTCGTTAGGTATTTGAATACTCCTACTTGTCTTGCGCATTTCCCTTCAGGTATCGCAATAATTTGGTCATCATAATAGGATTGGCCTCCTTCGTTCAAAAACAAAACCGTCAATGAGCCTGAAGTCAAACAGTCTTTATTCTCTGTTGCTAACGTTGTTTCAAAATCAAGAACTTGCAAAACTTTAGTCAAATAGCCTGTATTCTCTATTGCCAACGCCGCTCCAGACTCAAGAACCTGTAAAACTTTAAACGAATTATTGCTGACACAATCCCCTACTTCTTCAAACAAAGTTATTTCCTCTGATGAATTTCTACCACTGTCGCATTTAACATAAATCACCGAAAAAACAAACATCAAAACAATACCCGTAACAATACCCAAGATAAATACCCATACTTTTCTCATGAATCTAAGTTTTTCATAGTTCATATAAAAATAGAGGGCAACGCAAAGCGTTGCCCTCTACCTCATCCTACATCATATCGTCGGACGGATTGAAGCCTTCGTTGCTGTTGCGCAGTTTAGGAGCGCTCAGACGGTTTTCCGGACGGGGACGTTCCGGGCGGTCGTGGCGGTCGTAACCTCCACGGCGTTCGCCACGGGGTTCACGCGGTTCGCGACGCGGTTCCACGTAGCCTTCCGGTTTGGGTTCGAGCACGCGGCGGCTCAAACGGAGCTTGCCCGTGCGGGCATCCACTTCAATCAGTTTCACCGTAATCTTATCGCCTTCCTTAAGAACGTCTTCCACCTTGTCAACACGGCTCCAGCTTATTTCAGAAATATGCAGCAAACCGTCCTTACCGGGCAAAATTTCCACAAACGCACCAAAAGGTTGCAACGATTTTACCGTACCTTCATACACTTCGCCAACTTCGGGAACGGCGGTAAGCGCTTGAATACGCGCCAAGACCATATCCATGCTTTCCTTGTTGCTGCCGGCGATATCCACCACGCCGAATTCGCCCACTTCTTCAATCGAAATGTCGCATCCGCTTTCGCGTTGCATTTCCTGAATAACCTTGCCTCCCGTTCCGATAACGGCACCGATGAACTCACGCGGAATGCGGATCTGAACGATACGCGGAGCATGGGGCTTGTAGTCTTCGCGCGGCTGGGGCATCACTTCGAGCATCTTGCCCAGAATGTGGGCACGACCACGGTGCGCCTGCGCCAAGGCCTTGCCGAGAATTTCGTAAGACAGACCGTCAATCTTGATATCCATCTGGCAGGCGGTGATACCGTCGGGCGTTCCGCAAACCTTAAAGTCCATATCGCCCAAGTGGTCTTCATCGCCCAGAATGTCGGAAAGAACGGCATACGAACCCGTCTTGGGATCGGTAATCAATCCCATGGCGATGCCGCTCACGGGCTTGCTGATCTTGACCCCGGCATCCATCAACGCCAGACAGCCGGCGCAAACGGTAGCCATGGAGGAAGAACCGTTGGATTCGAGGATATCGGAAACCACACGGATCGTGTAGGGATTTTCTTCGCCGGTGGGCAACACCTGCTTGAGGGCGCGCATGGCCAAGTTGCCGTGGCCGATTTCACGACGTCCCGTGCCGCGTACCGGTTTTACTTCGCCGGTAGCGAAAGGCGGGAAATTGTAGTGGAGCAGGAAGTTGTTCTTGCCTTCCACAATCGCGCCGTCGATGGTCTGTTCATCCAGCTTGGAACCCAGGGTAACCGTACTGAGCGACTGGGTTTCGCCACGGGTAAAGATAGAAGAACCGTGAGGGCCGGGCAATACATCCACTTCGCACCAGATAGGACGGATGTCTTCCAGACCGCGGCCGTCCAGACGGATTCTTTCCTTGAGAATCATATCGCGTACCGCATCGCGGTGCACATCGTGAAAATAGCGCGAAATCATGAATTCCTTGCCCGCAATGGTTTCGGGCGTAAAGTTTTCTTCGATAAAGGCTTTCTTGATGGCGTCGATTTTCTGAGCGCGGAGTTTCTTGTCCGCCACGCATTCGCGGGCGCAATCGTAACATTTCTGATAGCACTTTTCGCGAACCAGGGCCTTCAAGGCTTCATCGTTGGTTTCGTGGCAGTATTCGCGCTTGGGCTTGCCCACTTCCTTGGCCAGCTCAATCTGCATCTGACACTGCACCTTGATGGCTTCGTGCGCCACCTTGAGGGCTTCGATCATCACCTCTTCGCTCACTTCCTTCATTTCGCCTTCCACCATCGAGATATCGTCGATCGTGGCGCCCACCATCAATTCCAAATCGGCCTGCTCCATCTGCGCCACCGAGGGGTTGATGACAAACTGGCCGTTTACGCGCGCCACGCGCACTTCGGAGATAGGACCGTTGAAAGGAATATCGGAAATCGTAAGCGCGGTGGATGCCGCCAAAGCCGCAAAAGCATCGGGCAGGTTGTTGCGGTCGCCCGAAATCAGGTAAACCAACACCTGAGTATCGGCGTGGTAGTTGTCGGGGAAAAGAGGACGCAAAGCCCGGTCAATCAAACGGGAAATCAAAATCTCATATTCCGAAAGACGGGCTTCGCGCTTGAAGAAACCGCCGGGGAAACGTCCCACAGACGCGTATTTTTCTTGATAATCAACCGTAAGCGGCATAAAATCCACATTCTCGCCCACTTCGGTCTTACTGCATACCGTGGCCAAAATCACGGTGTCTCCGCATTTAATCACTGCCGAACCATCGGCCTGCTTGGCAAGTTTGCCTGTCTCCACAATCACCTCCCGGCCATCGGGCAGGTTGAATTTTTTTTGAGTACCTAATACCATAACATTGAATTTCTTGCTCCGTTCAAGCTGGGTTGGTCGAATCCAGCCGGAGCGTTCTTTATACTAAATTGCTTTTGTTTCCATATCCAAAATATCCTACCCTTTTGTCTTCCGATAAGATATTCTTTAAAACAACAAGAAGGCAATTACGTATCATAATTGCCTTCTTGCCACTGAGCCTTTCAATGCCCCGACTATTATTTACGGAGATTCAGTTTCTGGAGAATCGCGCGGTAACGCTCAATATCCCGTTCTTTAAGGTAATCGAGCATCTTGCGGCGCTGACCAACCAACCTCACCAACGAACGCTGTGTAAAACGGTCTTTCTTGTTCTGTTTTACATGTTCGGAAAGATGAAGGATTCTTTCCGTAAACAATGCGATTTGAGCTTCCGCACTGCCCGTATTCTTTTCCGAGCCGCCGTAAGTCTTAAAAATTTCCTGTTTTCTTTCTGCGGTTAAATACATATCGTTTCGTCTCCTTATTCTTCAACACTACTTCCGCCAGCCTCTCCCCCGATGGGGACACTGGCAGTTTGTTTCAAAATCGGGAGGCAAAAGTACGTCAATAATTTTATTTAAACAAATAGGTGTTTAAAAAAACAGTTTTCAGGCAACGTTCCGATTCAGCCAACCTGGCAGAACCGAGTTTAATCGAACCCTGCCGTGCCCGGAAGGTTTGCTAAATTTCCACGGGGTTCCGTTTTCGCCAAAGTTGCCAGCTGTTGATGATGTTCTGCCAGATAATGTAGGTTCCCATGCCTACAATCGCCATCGGCGTAGTGCCGTCGGCGGGCGTGAGGAACATGCTCGCCACCCAGATGCCCAGTACCATGTTTTTCTGCCCCAAGCTCTGACCGCCGCTGATACTGTCGCCGTAGTACCGCCCCAGACGTTTGCCCCAAAAGAACATCAGCACGCACAGCACCGCAGAGCCCAAAGCCAGCAGAACCGACATCTTGGCCCCTGCCGTACTGCGGAGAACGGCATCCACCATCTGAGCGGCGGCGAATATCAGGCACGAAGCCCACATATAGAAAGACACCTCGTGCCAACGCGCAAAACAATCGTGCACCTTGGGTGCCACATATTTTAAAAGAATCGCCAGCAGGAAAGGCCCTGCCAGAATCGGCAGAACCCGCTTCAATATGCTCCAGCAGGCTATCCAAAAAGGAATCTCACCCGCCGAATCGTGCAGGAACGGAAACCAGAGCGGCGCCACAAACGAAATCAGCAGGCTGGAAAGCAACACATAGGTGGTGTTGGAAGCCGCGTCGCCGCCCAATTTCATTGTAACCACCGCCGATGCCGCCGCCGTGGGCGCCAGGATGCACATCATGCTGCTTTCGGCCAAATGGTGCCAACCCAAGGTCGCGAACAGATAATACAGCCCCACCGCGCCGAAAAGCTGCACGGAGAGAAAAACCAGGTGTACCTTGCGGAAACGTATCTGAGATGGGTCGATGCGGCAGAAAGTAAAGAGCAGCATCGCAAAAATAAGATAGACGGTCTTGTCGGCATAAGCGATAAAGAACTCATGCCCCAGGCTGCCTATCAACAATGCCAGCAGCAACGCCCAATTCTTGATGAAACCTATAATCCTGCCCAACATCTTCTATACTGCAAAAGCCGTCGGAACCTCCCTTGAACGAAAAGGCTACCTTACCTGCTTGCCGTTGAGGAACACTTTTTCCACCTTGTTGTCGCCGAAAGAATAAGGCATATACTCGTAGGTGGGAATTTCCTTGGTGATAAAGAAATTGGCTTTCTTGCCCTTGGAAATGCTGCCCAACACATCGCTCACGCCCATGGCGCAGGCAGTGTTGATGGTGGTGGCGTGAACCGCTTCTTCGGGATACATCTTGTAACGCACGCAAGCCAACGACATCACGAACTGCATGTTACCCGAAGGCGAGGAACCGGGATTGAAATCGGAGGCCATCGCCACCGGAAGCCCCGCCGCCATCATTTCGCGCACCGGACTCAGGGGCATTCCCAAAAAGAAA
>CAYTCD010000063.1:0-10604 GCA_964436335.1 uncultured Bacteroidaceae bacterium | reverse complement strand
CTCCCCACTCGCCCTCAACGCCCTCAACAACCCCGATTCCCTCGTTATCTCCATCCTATAGATTCCTCTTCGCGATATATTCGTCTAAAGCGGGTTTATACGAATCCGACACGGGTACACTCTGTCCGTCGGCAAAAATCACTTTGTTCCTTTCCACACTTGCCACACGAGCCACATTAACGAGATAAGAACGGTGTATCCGCAAAAACTGTTTGCCGGAAAGCTTTTCCTCCAATGCTTTCATGCACTGCAGGGTCATTATACAGAAAGAAGAACCGAGTGTGTCCTGCCGCGACTTGCCCTTTGGATCAAGATATATCTTTACATAATCCTTATCGCTCTCCACATACAGAATATCCTCCATACGGACATGCACCCAACGGTAATCAGACCTGACAAAAAAACTATCCATCCCGCCTGCATCAGACCGGATAAGGCCATCCGCATCACCGTTACCCGTTTTATCCGCCATCACAGCAACATTTTCATTCCCGCGTTCAAACCAACGCTGCGCCCGTTGGGCGGCACGCAAAAAATCGTTGTAGCTTACCGGTTTCAACAGATAATCCAGCGCTTCTACCTTAAATCCTTCCAAGGCATATTGCTCGTAGGCGGTTACATAAACCAGACGGGTTTCCCTGCCCGAAAGCAGTCCCCCCAATTCCAGCCCGTTTAAATCGGGCATCTGTATATCGACAAAAGCCACCTGTACGGCATGGTTCCGCAGAAAATCCAAAGCCTCCACACTGTTCGAAAACGCACCGGCCAAAGCCAGTGAAGGCGTTTTTTTTACGTAAGCCGACATCATTTCGAGCGCCAGAGGCTCATCATCCACCACCACGCATTTAAGCTGCATATCTTATCTGTTTTCCAACGGAATATCCAGTTCAGCCACATATATCCCCTCTGCCTCGGCTATATCGAAACGGTAGCCCGTTTTGTAAATATATTCCAAACGTTTCTTTAAATTGGTCAATCCTACGCCCATTTTCTGTTGCAGCCGTTCTGCATTGCGGCCGCCCGCTATGGAATTGCGGCATCTAAAAACCAACCGCCCATCTTCCCTGTTTATCTGCAAGGCAATTTCAATAAACGTGTTTTGTGTACCCACCCCGTATTTAAAGGCATTTTCAATCAAATTGATATAAAGCAAAGGGGAAACCGAATATCCCTCCATTGCGTTCTCTTGCGGCAAATCCACCGTAAGGCACGTGCCTGAATGGAGACGGAGCCGCATCAGGGCAATATAGTTCCGTATAAAAAGCACTTCATCCTTGAGCGGTACCTTTTCCCGCTCGCTTTCCTTAAGCACGTAGCGCAGCAGGTTGCCCAAGTCATAGACGGCATTCTGCGCCTGGGTGGGATCCATCTCGATCAGGGCGTAGATATTGTTGAGGGTGTTGAACAGAAAATGCGGATGGAGCTGGCTTTTGAGGTTCTTCAGTTCCGCCAGATTCCGTTGATTGGCCAAGGCCTGCCGGTCTATCTCCGACCTGTACCAACGGCGCGAGAGCCGCAGCACCAACGCCACCGCCACAATCAGAAGCAGGTTCATGAAATTCTGGAACACGAAAAACCAATGGAGACCCTTGCCCGGCGGACGTTTTACGGCAGGAGTGCCGTAAAGGAGATCCACCACGTTTTCGTGCCAAAAATGAATCGCCGCCACGCCGGCCGCCACCAAGAGCAGGTTCAGGCCCAGGAACCGCCCCATGCGGTGTTTAAAGAAATATTGGGGAATCCAACGGCAATAGTTGATGTAGAACACAAGGACCGAAAGGCAGGGAAATATCAGGTAACGCAGGTAGAAACGCTCGAACCGGGGCGTTTCGCCGTGAAACATCAGCCACGGCCACAAAAAGAAAAACAGCCAGGCCGCGATATGCACCGCCCCGAAAAAAGACCGCCGCCTGCCGGAATCCAATCCTTTGTGTAGTGCCGTTTTTTCAGTTTCCATGGCTTAACAAAAACGTCGTTATTCGTAGCGCAACGCCTCGATGGGGTCGAGGTTGGCCGCTTTCTTGGCGGGATACCAGCCGAAGAACACACCCGTTACGGTGCAGACCGCAAAAGCCAGCAGCACCGACCAAGGCTGCACAAAGATAGGCCATCCCGCCATATGTTTCACCGCCAAAGCCGCCAGGATGCCCACCAGAACGCCCACGATGCCGCCGCTTACACTGATGAACACCGATTCGATGAGGAACTGCCAGAGGATATGCCGCCCCTTGGCGCCGATAGAAAGCCGCAGGCCTATTTCCTTGGTGCGCTCGGTTACCGAAACGTACATGATGTTCATGATGCCGATGCCGCCCACCAGCAGCGAAATGCCGGCAATGCTGGCCAGCAGCACCGTGAGCAGGTTGGTGGTGGAGCTGAGCATGTTGCTGATTTCTTCCTGCGAACGGACTTCGAAATCATTGTCCATGTATTCCTGCAACGCATGGTTGCGGCGCAGGATGGCGGTTATCTGTTCGATGGCGGCCTGGCTTTCCTCTTCCTTGACCGCACTGGCGAACAGCCCGCGCAGGTAAGTGACCGCAAGGATTCTCTTCTGCACCGAAGTATAGGGAGCCAGCACCAGATCGTCCTGGTCCTGCCCCATGCTGTTGTAGCCTTTTTTCTTGAGGATGCCGATAATCTTGAAAGGCGTGGAATTGAAGCGGATGGTCTTTCCCAGCACTTCTTCGCCCTCCTCGAAAAGGTTGTCGATAACAGTCTGCCCCACCACGCACACTTTTGCCAGGGAACGGATGTCTTCATTTCCGAACATCTCGCCCTGGGCCACTTCCAGCCTGCGTATCTCCATATAGTCGTCGCTGACCCCGTAGAGCGTGGAGGGCGTGTTTTTGGAACCGTAGATGAACTGCCCGCCGCTGCTGGCCATGGGAGAGACATGGCTCAGTAAAGTGGCCTCCTGCTTGATGTCTTCGTAATCCTTGAGCTTGAGGGTCTGCTGTTCGCTCGCGCTGAGCCGCACCCCGCCGGCCCGCCGGTTGCCGGGAAAGACCATGATCACATTGGAACCCATTTCGGAAATCTGCGCGCGTATGCTCTGCTTGGAGCCCTGTCCGATGGCCAGCATCGTGATGACCGACGACACGCCGATAATAATGCCCAGCATCGTTAGAAAACAACGGAACTTGTTGCTTTTCAACGAGCGGAATGCCATTTGTATCAAATTCTTCCAATTCATCCTGTGTCCGGTTTAAAGGGAATCGTCTTCTTGGGGCAGCGATTCCAAGACGGCTCTGGCCGAACGGATGTCTCCGTTGCGGCGGTCTTCGGTGATGCGCCCGTCCTTGAGCACGATGGTGCGGCTGCTGAAGCCCGACAGTTCGGGATTGTGCGTAACGAAAACGATGGTGCGCCCCTCCCGGTGCAAATCCTGAAAGAGGCTCAGTATCTCGTAAGAAGTGCGGGAATCGAGGTTTCCGGTGGCTTCGTCCGCCAGAATCAGCACCGGAACGTTCACCAAGGCGCGGGCAATGGCCACCCGCTGTTGTTGGCCGCCCGACATCTGGTTGGAACGGTGCGCCATGCGGTCTGCCAGCCCCACCTTGCGCAAGGCTTCCTCGGCATACCGGCGGCGTTGGGCGGCATTGACCGACTTGTTGTAGAGCAACGGAAGCTCCACATTCTCAAGCGCGGTGGTCTTGGGCAACAGGTTGTACGACTGGAATACGAAACCGATTTTCCGGTTCCGGATATCCGCCCGCTGGTTCCTGTTCATGCTGCGCACCGAAATGCCGTCCAGGCGGTATTCGCCCGCCGTAGGCGTATCGAGGCATCCCAGCACGTTGAGCAAGGTGCTCTTTCCCGAACCGCTGGTGCCCATAATGGTAACGAACTCGCCTTCTTCTATCTCGAAACTCACGCCGCGCAAGGCATGCACGGTTTCCCCGCCCACCTTGAAATCGCGGCGCAGCTCCGAAACCTCTATGATTTTTTTGGAAGCCATGACACCTTACTTTTTGCGGTTGTTATTGCCGCCGTTCCTACCCGGAGGTCCCGGCATGAAAGGGCTTCTGGCCGCGGCAGGCCCCGTCTTTTGGGCGGCACCGGCCACGCCCATGCCCACGCATACCTCATCGCCCTCTTTCAATCCGTCCAGAACCTCGTAATAGATACGGTCGGAAACACCCACGCGGACTCTTCTCGGCTGCAAGTCCGGTTCGCCCTCTTTGGCATTCCGGTTCATCACAAAAACGATTTTCCGTTCGCCCCCCAGCGAGTCCGCGCACGCTTTCCCCTCCGGGAACGGCGGTCTGCGCCTCATGCTGTCGGGTTTCTCAGGACGGCTCCGGTGCATGGAATCATTCGGGAACGGCGGTCTGCGCCTCATGCTGTCGGGCCTTTCCTTGTGCATGCGCTCTTCCGGACGGAAACGGGTGGCCTTTACCGGCAGGCGCAACACCCCTTGCCGCCGCATGGAATAGATGTTCACATTGGCGGTGAGCCCCGGCTTGAGCTTGAGTTCGGGATTTTCGGCATGAATCACCACCTCGTAGGTAACCACATTGTTGTTGGTGTTGGCCTGCATGCGCACCTGGTTCACCCGGCCTTCGAAAACCGCATCCGGATAGGCATCCACGGTAAAGGTAACCTCCGCACCTTCCTTCACCTGGCCTATATCGGCCTCGTCCACATCCGCCACCACCTGCATGCTGTGCAAGTCGTTGGCTATCGTAAACAGGGTGGGCGTGCTGAAAGAAGCCGCCACCGTCTGCCCCACTTCCACGCCCTTGGAGATGACAATGCCGTCTATCGGCGAATAAATCGTGGCATAACCCAGGTTGGTGCGCGCCTTGACCTCCTGCGCCAACGACTGCTCGTAGGCTATCCTGGCGCGTTTGTAGTTGTATTGGCTGGTCTCGTACTCGCTTTCGCTCAACATCTTTTTATCGTACAGACGTTTGTTCCGTTTGTGGTTCTTTTCCTGGTACTGAAACTCGTTCTTGTTCGACTCCACGCTCAAACGGGCGGTCTCCAACTCAGCCTGCAACACGGTTCTGTCCAGTTCGGCGATAATCTGCCCCTTCTTGACATGGCTGTTGTAATCCACGTAAATCTTGTCGATGATGCCCGAAACCTGCGTGCCCACCTCCACCTGTTCCATCGGTTCCACCGTGCCGGTGGCGGTAACGCTGTTTTCCATATCGCCACGGCTTATCACCTGGGTCTCATACAAGCTCCGGGGTGTTCCACCGTGACTACACCAACGCCATACCCCAACGGCCGCAACAACCACTATCAGCGCCACGGCTCCCGGAATCAATACTTTTTTTGTTTTCATCATCTTCTTTTTTCAATGCCCTGTTATCCGCCGGTGCTTAAAAAGAAGCCGGACGGTTCATATAAAAATCTATCAGACGCATGGACAGCGCCGCCTGGTATTTGGCTTTCAGCAGTTCTTCCAGCGAGGCCAGATATGTGGCTTTTTCGGCCAACACATCCACAAAGGTCTTGCCACCCGCTCCGTATTCTTCCTGTACCAAGGCATAACTCACTTCGGCCGCCTCATACTGGCGCCGGGCGGCTGCATAGCGCAACCGGGCCGAACGGGTATCCTGCCAGGCCTGTTCTATCTCCTTGAGCAGTTGTTTCTGTTCGGATTGCAGGTTCAGCATGGCCTGCCGGGTGTTTATCTTGGCCGTCTCTATCGAGGATTTTGCCTGCCGTTGCTGGTAGATGGGAATACTGATGCCCACGTTGACGTTTTCGTTTAGGTTGTTATGCATCTGGTTGAGAAAGGAGAATTGGGAGGTGGTGTAATAGCCCGTTCCCACCGAGGCATTGAGCGAAAGAGAAGGAATCATCTGGGCGCGGGCGGCTTTGCGGGCGTATTCGGAAGCTGTGATACGGAGTTCGGAGGCTTTTATTTCGGGCATGTTCCGAAGGGCCGTTTCGTAGATTTCGGCCACAGACGGTTCTTCCTGCCGCAAAACGAGTCTGTCGGCCTCGGGAACCACCACTTCCAGTTCCTCATCGGGACCGAACTCCAAAAGTTGTTTCAGTTCCAGTTTGCGGTTGGCAAGATTGCTCTCGGCGGCCACGTAACTGTAGTGATCCGTTTCGTACTGAGCCTTTATGCGGGTATATTCGCTCTTGCGTATGGAGCCCGCTTCGTACCGAACTTCGGCCAGTTCCAATTGGGCACGCGAATTTTCCAACACCGCCGAGTCGGCGCGGAGAGTTTCTATCGCATACAGCACTTCTAAAAAGGAGGCGGTTACCGAGAGTTCTATATCGTTGCGGGCCTTTTCCACCAACAAACGGCTGGCTTCGTGCAGCACTTTCCGCTGTTTTACCGTATTGTTGATTCTGCCACCGTTGTAGAGCGTAACACCTGTAGAGAGCGCGTAGGTTCCTGTGTATTGAGAAGTGGTTACAAAATTACCATTGCCTTCGTTAAACTTGCTGCCGTTGGTAAAACCTTGGCTCGAACCAAAACTCAGCGAGGGAATACGGGAAGCCTTGGCCGCCTTTAGTTCCACTTCCGCACTCTGTTGGTCAAGTTGCGCCGATTTTACGGAAATATTGTTCTGGCAGGCATAATCGATGCATTCCTGCAAACACCACACCTTAGGTAAAGGTTTCTTTTCTTCGGTCAAGACCGTTTTTTCCGCAGAAACTTCCCCAACGGTATCGGCCGGTAAAAAAAACGCAAACGAAAGCAAAGCGGGCAACGTAAAGAGAATCGACATCATAACTTCAACACTTCAAAGCAGAACAAAAATACGGCGGGGCACAAGCCCAAACAAGCCTGTACCCTATCAAAGAGCGGTTTTATCGACCAACCGGGCAAAAAAAACGACTAAAACGAAGTGAGTTCGTTGAAGTATTCTATCACGGCGCGGTCTGTGAGAAGAGACAGAAAATCGATGATGGCGCGGTTGTAGTCGCGTTCCTCGCGCAAATCGTAGAGACGTCTGTACGATGTATCCGTACCCGGTTCCTTTACCAAAAGGCTGATCCATTCCAAAAACGCCGCGCCGAATCTGGGATAGACGGGTACGAAATCTTTTTTGAGTTTTTTGAGCGTGTCCGCACCACCGAAAGTCTGCGCCAAGGCTTCGTAAAGCGAAACTATCACCAAGCGGGCGTAAGCCTCGTAACTCTTGAGACGGTGATGCTTGTAGATGTGCTTGTAGTTGAACTTCATCACCGTCTTCATCAGCCGATACACTTCTTCCGAAAAACACAGCCCTTTTTCGGGGGTGCTGTGGCGGCAGAGGTCGGTAATGAAGATATGGATGAAATTAGTGTTGTTGGCCGCTTCCACATTCGGAAATCCCAACAAGATAAGGTCGAGTTCCTTCTGTTCGGCATCCGAAAGGATTCCCAGACGGCGGGCGTCTTCCAGATCCCGCCCCAGATAAGCGATCTTGTCTGAAATCTTCATCACGCAGCCTTCCCAGGTGTAAGGCTCAAAACGGTTCTGCTTGGTAAAGGCGTTCAGGTCGATGGCTTCCTGACGCGGGCAAAGCATGGCCTGGTTCACTTCCCCGCAATGCGAAACGATGCCGTCGCGCACGGCATAGGTAAGGTTCAGGTTCTTGTGCTGCCCCTGAGTATCGTTCAGAAGTTCGATATCATCCACCACACGCAGCGAATTCTTTTCGTGCCAGAACTCGCCCAAGCCGTATTTCTTGCAGAGCTCGTCCAAAAACACCTCGCCCGAATGCCCGAAAGGCGCATGCCCCAGGTCGTGCCCCATCGCAATGGCGTAGGTAAGCTCCGAATTGAGCCCGAGAAAACGGGCAATCGTGCTGCTTACCGAAATAACGTGGTTCACGTGTTCGATACGGGTGCAGATACGGTCGTCGTTGGTGTGGAAAAACACCTGCGTCTTGGACTTGAGGCGTGAATAGGCCAAGGAATGCAGGATACGGTCGGCATCGCGGCCGAATTCGCTCCGTATCTCATCGGGTTTGAGCGGCGACTCCTGCTGCCTCCTGATGGCCTGTTTCCACGCGGGATGCCCCGGTTTCATCGCCAAGGCGGCAAACGAATCACGGTGTTTCTGAATATCGTTCATTTTTAAGGTACGTTTTTGCGCCACGGCATAGACCGAGCAAACAACTCGGCTCTGCTCATGGTATCATCCTCCGGCACGTTTAAAACGGTAGCCCTCTTTGGTCAATATCTCGCAAACCTTGTCGCGCACATCGCCCTGCAAAACAATCTCGCCGTCTTTGGCCGTGCCGCCGATGCCGCAACGGGTCTTGAGCGTCTTGCCCAGTTTCTCCAAATCCGCCTCCGTTCCCACAAAACCGGTAATGAGCGTAACGGTCTTGCCCGCCCGATGCTTGCTGTCGCGCATCACGCGCAAGTCCTGGCGGGCAGGTTCCAAGGTTTCCGCTTCTTCGGTTTCCTCGTAGCGGTACTGAAAATTCGGGTCGGTGGAATACACCACCCCTATCGGCATTTTCTTGGCCATCTCTATCAACTATGATTTAGCGCAGTTTTTCGGCGATATAGACCGCGATTTCCTTGATGGCGATGCGTTCCTGCTGCATCGTGTCGCGTTCACGCACCGTTACGGTATCGTTGCTCATCGTGTCGGTATCCACGGTAATGCAGAAAGGCGTGCCGATGGCATCCTGACGGCGGTAACGGCGGCCGATGGCGTCTTTCTCGTCGTACTGGCACATAAAGAGCGGTTGCAGGGAAGACAGAATCTCGCGCGCCTTTTCGGGCATCCCGTCTTTCTTGACCAACGGCAGAACCGCCACCTTGTAGGGCGCCACCTTGGCCGGAATCCGCATCACCACACGCTCGCTGCCGTCTTCCAGCTTCTCTTCGGTATAGGCCTGGCTCAACACCGCCAGACACATACGGTCAAGCCCGATGGAAGTTTCCACCACATAGGGAACGTAGTTTTCGTTGCGCTCGCTGTCGAAATACTGCAGCTTCTTGCCGCTGAACTCCTGATGGCGGCTCAAATCGTAGTCGGTGCGCGAATGGATGCCTTCGAGTTCCTTGAATCCGAACATGAAATTGAATTCGATGTCGGTGGCGGCATTGGCGTAGTGCGCCAGCTTTTCGTGGTCGTGGAAACGGTAGTTCTCCGCCGGCATGCCCAGCGAAAGATGCCAGCGCATGCGTTCCTTCTTCCAGTATTCGAACCATTCCATTTCGGTGCCGGGAGCGCAGAAGAACTGCATTTCCATCTGCTCGAACTCGCGCATGCGGAAAATAAACTGACGGGCCACGATTTCGTTGCGGAAAGCCTTTCCCGTCTGGGCGATGCCGAAGGGAATCTTCATGCGGCCGGTCTTCTGTACATTGAGGAAATTCACAAAGATGCCCTGTGCCGTTTCGGGCCGCAGGTAAATCGTGTTGGCTTCCTCGCTCACCGAACCCACCTTGGTGGAGAACATCAGGTTGAACTGCCGTATATCGGTCCAGTTGCGCGAACCGGAAATGGGGCAGACGATTTCCAGCTCCTCAATCAACTGCTTGAGGTCCGCCAGGTCGTTTACCTCCAGATCGTGGTTCATGCGGTGGGAAATATCCTTGATCTTGGCCGTATATTCGAGCACACGGCCATTGGTGTTCACAAATTCTTCCTTGTTGAACGCCTCGCCGTATTTCTTGGCCGCCTTCTCGATTTCCTTCTCGATCTTGCCTTCCAGCTTGGCGCAGTAATCCTCAATCAACACATCGGCGCGATAACGCTTCTTGGAATCCTTGTTGTCGATCATGGGGTCGTTGAACGCGTCCACGTGGCCGGAAGCCTTCCAAATGGTGGGATGCATGAAGATGCCCGAGTCGATACCCACGATGTTTTCGTGCATCTGCACCATCGATTTCCACCAATAGTCGCGGATATTCTTCTTGAGTTCCGCCCCGTACTGCGCGTAGTCATAAACGGCGGCCAGGCCGTCGTAAATCTCGCTCGAAGGAAAGATAAAGCCGTATTCCTTCGCATGGGAAACCAGTTTCTTGAATTGTTCTTCGTGATTTGCCATGGTTTTGTTTGTTTTTGACAAAAACCGGATCTTAAGCCCGGCTTTTTTAAAAGCACTGGTACAAAGGTATATCTTTCTGAAGAATGTTAGGACACGGTCTGTCATCATATACCTTCACGGACGGTTCCTTTGTCCGTAAAATCCATCCTCACGCCTCTATCGCACTTTTTAACCCTGCGTGCAGCGGCGGTACCTGTAGTAGGATGCAGTCGCATTATTTAAAATGTTAAAAATCACTAAAAGTTTGGTGTAGGCGGAAAGTTGTCGTACCTTTGCCTCACGGAGAGACAGTAAAACCGTTGAAAGCTGTTGGCCAGATAGCAGAACCTCAGGCCGGAAAGGATTCATTTCTTTTCCGGCCTGTTGAGTTTATAGAGCGTACCTTTGATAAACCAATGCACCGTGTCTTTTGTGTAATTGGGCTGTCCAAGATGATTTCTGTTCTGTTCCGAACCGAAATTATCGGGATTTGAAATGTTAAAAATCACTAAAAGTTTGGTGTGGGCGGAAAGTTGTCGTACCTTTGCCTCAACGGAGAGACAGTAAAACCGTTGAAAGCGCCTTGCGATGGTGCAGAACCTCGACTTGAAATCTTTCATTTCGTTGTATCCTCAGGCCGGAAAGGAT
>CAYTCD010000062.1:0-10752 GCA_964436335.1 uncultured Bacteroidaceae bacterium | reverse complement strand
ATTCATATTGGAATTATTTTAAGGCATCATTCGCCTGATTCTAACCTAAAAACAAACACGTGTTTAAAACAAACCGTTTATCTGGGCATCCACCCGCTCTATAATCGATCCCAAATCCTCGGGCTTGTTACTGAAATCAAGATTGTTCACATCTACAATAAGCAGATTTCCCTGCTTGTAATGTTCAATCCAGTTTTCGTAACGTTCATTGAGGCTCTTGAGATAATCCAGACGGATGGAACTTTCGTAATCTCTGCCCCTTTGCTGTATCTGCCTTACCAAGGTAGAGATATCCGCACGCAGGTAAATGAGCAGATCGGGCGGCTGAAGAAAAGACTGCATAAGTTCGAAAAGCGACACGTAGTTCTCAAAGTCGCGCGTGGTCATCAGCCCCATGGCGTGAAGGTTGGGGGCAAAGATATAGGCATCTTCGTAGATGGTTCTGTCCTGTATCACATTCTTGCCCTTTTTCCTTATGTCGATAATCTGGCGGAAACGGGTATTGAGAAAATATATCTGCAGGTTGAACGACCACCGCCGCATATCCTCGTAAAAACTGTTCAGATACGGATTATCGTCCACTTCCTCATAGAGAGGTTTCCATTTGTAATGCTTGGAAAGCAAGCCCGTCAAGGTGGTTTTGCCAGACCCTATGTTTCCGGCGATGGCAATGTGCATCATGGCGCAAAATCTTTTTCTGTTTCGGTTGGCGCAAAGCAAAAACGATACGCCAAGCGATACGCAAATATACGCGAAAAAGCGTTTTGAGCGGAAAAACACGCAACAAAAAAAAGCGGAATCCGTATTTAAACGGATTCCGCTTAACGCCTTTTCTATCCAAATCAAGCTTCGGTCGAAGGCATATTCAGGAAAGATTCTATCGGAGCGGCCTCGGGTTCCTGTATGGGGCCGAAAGTATTTTCATACCGGCGCACATTGTCATTCAAGGCCTTCAACAAACGCTTTGCATGATGCGGCGTCAGAATGATCCGCGACTTAACACGGGCTTTTTCCACACCGGGCATCACCCTGATAAAATCCACCACGAATTCGGCTTGGGAATGCGTAATCATAGCCAGATTGGCATAGATACCTTCCGCCACTTCCGAGGAGAGTTCTATCTGAAGCGAATGTTTTCCCTTTTCTTCTTTCTTTTCCATCTCTTAGTCTTCTTTAGAAGCGTTCACCAAATCGGCGTATTCTTCGGTGGAATAAACGATGTTGCCCTTATAGGCATCCAAACCCGTTCCGGCAGGAATCAAATGGCCCACCAGAACATTTTCTTTCAGACCTTCCAGATAGTCAACCTTGGCGTTGACAGCCGCATCGGTAAGCACCTTTGTGGTTTCCTGGAACGAAGCGGCCGAAAGGAAACTGCGCACCTGCAACGAAGCGCGGGTGATACCTTGCAGTATCTGCCGTGCCGTGGCCGGACGGGCATCCCGGGCCGAAACCGTTTTCAAGCCCTTGCGGCGCAAAACCGAATTTTCATCGCGTAATGCACGGGCGGTAAGGATCTGTCCGTCTCTGAGGTTTTCCGAATCGCCATGATCCACCACTACTTTTTCGCCATAGATGCGGTCGTTCACTTCCACAAAGTCCACCTTGTTCACGTGTTCGCCTTCGAGGAAATTGGTATCGCCCGGATCAATCACTTCCACCTTGCGCATCATCTGACGCACAATTACTTCAAAGTGCTTGTCGTTGATTTTTACCCCTTGCAGACGATATACTTCCTGAATTTCGTTCACGATGTATTCCTGTACCTTCATCGGGCCCTTGATAGCCAGAATGTCGGCGGGTGTGATGGCGCCTTCCGAAAGCGGAGTCCCGGCCTTCACGTAGTCGTTTTCCTGCGCCAGAATCTGCTTGGAAGTAGGAATAAGATAGGCCTTGGGCTCGCCCACTTTGGGGGTGATGATGATTTCGCGGTTACCGCGCTTGAGTTTCTTGCCGAAACTTACAATACCGTCCACTTCGGCCACGATAGCCGGATCCGACGGGTTTCGGGCTTCAAACAACTCGGTAACACGGGGAAGACCTCCCGTGATATCGCCCGACTTACCGAACGAACGCGGAATCTTCACCAATATATCACCGGCCTGAATCTTGCTGTTGTCGTCCAACTGCACGTGTGCCCCAATCGGAATGTCGTATATCTTGAGGATATTGCCGCTTCCATCCACAATATTGATGGAGGGATTCTTCGACTTTTGACGCGATTCGATGATGATGCGGTCCTTGTAGCCTGTCTGATCGTCGGAACCCTCGCGGTAGGTAACGTTTTCCACCAGATTCTGGAAGGAGATCTTACCGGCGTATTCCGAAACGATAACCGCGTTGTACGGATCCCAATCGGCAATCAGCTTGCCCGATTTCACCGTATCGCCGGAAGCCACATACAGTGCCGCGCCATAAGGAATATTGGTTGTGGTGAGCACCGCTTTGGTATTGGGATCCACAATCCGCAACTCAGCCGAACGGCCGATTACCACTTCATGTTTACCCTTTTCTTCGGTAGTATGCGAAACGCTGCGCAACTCGTCTATTTCCACTACCCCGTCGTAAGAAGCCGTGATATTGGACGTGATACTGCTGCCTCCGGCAACCCCGCCGACGTGGAACGTACGCAAGGTAAGCTGCGTACCGGGTTCCCCGATAGACTGGGCGGCGATAACACCCACCGCTTCGCCCCGCTGCACCATCTTGTTGGTGGCGAGGTTACGTCCGTAACATTTGGCACAAACCCCGTGTTTGGATTCGCAGGTGAGCACCGAACGGATTTCCACTTCTTCGATGGGAGATTCTTCGATTTCGCGCGCGATTTCTTCGGTGATTTCTTCCCCGGCCTTTACAATGAGCTTGCCGGTTTGCGGATGAATCACGTCGTCGATTGTGGTGCGGCCCAAGATACGTTCGTAGAGCGATTCCACCACATCGTCGTTCTTTTTCAAGGCAGTGGCAATCAAGCCGCGTTGCGTGTGGCAGTCTTCTTCAGAAATAATCACATCTTGCGACACATCCACCAGACGGCGGGTCAGGTAACCGGCGTCGGCGGTCTTCAAAGCCGTATCGGCAAGACCCTTACGCGCACCGTGGGTGGAGATGAAGTATTCCAACACCGAAAGACCTTCCTTGAAGTTCGAAAGAATCGGGTTTTCGATGATTTCACCCCCGGCGGCACCGGCTTTCTGCGGTTTGGCCATAAGACCACGCATACCGCAAAGCTGACGGATCTGTTCCTTCGAACCACGGGCCCCGGAATCCAACATCATATATACGGGGTTGAATCCCTGGCGGTCAGAAGAAAGCTGCTTCATCACCGCGTTGGTAAGCTTGTTGTTGGTATGTGTCCAGATATCGATAATCTGGTTGTAACGTTCGTTGTTGGTGATGAAACCCATGTTGTAGTTATTCATCACTTCATCCACATCGCTGTTGGCCTGAGCGATGAGTTCTTCCTTCACCTTCGGGATAATCACGTCACCGAGGTTGAACGAAAGGCTCCCCTTGAAGGCCGTGCGGTATCCCATGCTCTTGATATCGTCCAAAAACTTCACAGTTTTAGACATACCGCACTTTTTCAATACATCGGCGATGATATCGCGCAACGATTTCTTGGTGAGAACTTCGTTGATAAAGCCATATTCCTTGGGTACCACCTGATTGAACAAGATACGGCCCACGGTGGTTTCCAACAATTCGGGCTTTCCGTCCTCACCTTCGCGGCGAATCTTTACCCACGCGTGCAGTTCCACCTGTTTTTCGTTGTGGGCGATAATGGCTTCTTCTGCCGAATAGAAAACGGTGCCTTCGCCTTTCACCACATCGTCACCTTCGCTCTTGCGGCCTTTGGTAAGGTAGTACAAGCCCAACACCATATCCTGCGAAGGAACGGTGATAGGCGCACCATTGGCGGGGTTCAAGATATTATGCGAAGCCAGCATCAACAACTGGGCTTCCAGAATGGCCGCATTGCCAAGGGGCACATGCACAGCCATCTGGTCACCGTCAAAGTCGGCGTTGAAGGCCGTACAGCACAAGGGGTGCAGGCGCATGGCCTTGCCTTCGATAAGTTTGGGCTGGAAGGCCTGGATACCCAGACGGTGCAGGGTCGGGGCACGGTTCATCAGAACGGGATGCCCTTTCAATATGTTTTCAAGGATATCCCAAACCACGGGATCCTTGCGTTCTACAATTTTTTTAGCCGATTTTACAGTCTTTACGATACCGCGTTCGAGCATCTTGCGGATGATGAACGGCTTGTAGAGTTCGGCCGCCATATCCTTGGGCAGCCCCATTTCGTTCATCTTCAAATCGGGACCTACCACGATAACCGAACGGCCGGAGTAATCCACACGCTTACCGAGCAAGTTCTGACGGAAACGGCCTTGCTTGCCTTTCAAACTGTCGGAAAGAGATTTGAGCATTCTCGCCCCTTCGCTCTTGGCAGAACGGGCCTTGCGCGAATTGTCGAACAACGAATCCACAGCTTCCTGCAACATACGCTTTTCGTTGCGCATGATCACATCGGGAGCCTTGATTTCGATCAGTTTCTTAAGACGGTTGTTGCGGATAATGACACGACGGTACAGATCGTTCAAGTCGGACGTGGCGAAACGGCCGCCGTCGAGAGGCACCAAAGGACGCAAATCGGGCGGAATGACCGGAATCACTTTCATGATCATCCATTCAGGACGGTTTTCCACACGGGTCTGCGAATCGCGGAAAGATTCCACAACATTGAGCCTTTTGAGGATATCCTGCTTGCGTTGAGCCGAGGTTTCCTTGCCAGCCCTGTCGCGCAATTCAAAGGAAAGCGCATCCAAGTCGATTTTCTTCAACAAGTCGTATAAGGCCTCACCCCCCATCTTGGCGATAAACTTGTTGGGATCTTCATCATCCAAAAGGGCATTGTCGGCCGGAAGTGTATCCAGAATGGCGTAGTATTCCTCTTCAGAAAGGAACTGCAATGCTTCCACGCCATCGGCTTCCTTGATACCGGGTTGAATCACCACGTATTTTTCGTAGTAGATAATCGATTCCAATTTTTTGGTCTGGATACCCAGCAAAGCCCCGATTTTATTGGGAAGGGAACGGAAAAACCAGATATGCGCCACCGGTACGACCAACTGAATATGCCCCATGCGTTCGCGGCGAACCTTCTTTTCGGTTACTTCCACCCCGCAACGGTCGCAGACAATGCCTTTATAGCGAATTCTCTTGTATTTTCCGCAGTGGCATTCCCAGTCTTTGGTGGGACCGAAAATCCTTTCGCAGAACAGCCCGTCGCTTTCGGGTTTATATGTGCGGTAATTGATGGTCTCCGGCTTGGTTACTTCTCCATGCGAACGTTCCAAAATGGTTTCGGGAGAAGCCAAGCTGACGGTGATTTTATTGAAGTCCAATGCTACCGGACCTTCTTTCTTAAACGCCATATTATGATGTAAAATTGAATATTAACAACTAAGCCATTTTAACCATCCTTTGCGGAAACCGGAATGCCTCCGGCTTCCGCTCCGGACCTTTATTTGGAGAAAGTGATCTCCAAGCCCAAGCCCCTCAGTTCATTCACCAGAACGTTGAACGATTCGGGAATGGAAGGTGTAGGCATGTTGTCCCCTTTCACGATGGCTTCATAGGTTTTGGCTCGACCGGCAACGTCGTCCGACTTCACCGTCAGCACCTCTTGCAGGATATTGGCCGCACCGAAAGCTTCGAGCGCCCAGATTTCCATTTCCCCGAAACGCTGGCCCCCGAACTGTGCCTTACCGCCGAGCGGCTGCTGGGTGATGAGCGAGTACGGTCCGATGGAACGGGCGTGCATCTTATCATCGATCATGTGGTGCAGCTTGATCATGTAGATATAACCCACTGTGGCCGGCTGGTCAAAACGTTCTCCGGTTTCCCCGTCGTAGAGGTAGGTTCTGCCGTAACGCGGCAAACCGGCCTCATCGGTATAGGCATCTATTTCTTCGGGCGTCGCGCTGTCGAAAATCGGCGTGGCGAACTGCAAGCCGAGGCGTTTTCCCGCCCAACCGAGCACGGTTTCGTAAATCTGCCCCAAGTTCATACGCGAAGGCACACCGAGAGGATTCAACACAATATCCACCGGCGTTCCATCGGCCAGGAACGGCATGTCTTCGGCACGTACGATACGGGCCACGATACCTTTGTTACCGTGACGGCCCGACATCTTGTCGCCGATCTTGAGCTTGCGTTTCTTGGCAATCGTCACCTTGGCCATCTGAACGATACCGCCGGGCAGTTCATCGCCCACGGTCGCCACGAATTTATCACGCTGGTAGCGGCCAAAGATTTCGCGGTACTTGATATTATAGTTGTTGAGCAAACGTTTTACCAAAGCGTTCACTTCCTCGTTGTTGGTCCAACCCGAAGGATTGATGGTCTGGTAGTCGAGTTCGCCCAATACTTTTGCCGTAAAGCGGGCCTTTTTCGAAATAAGTTCTTCCTTGAGATTGCTATATACACCGGCTGAAGTATTGTTGCCCAACACAGTAAGCAACTTTTCCACCAGTTTGTTCTTCAAGTCTTGGTTTTCCTTGTTGAAGTCTTTTTCGAGCGCCTTTACCACATCCTTGTCTTTGGCCTTGCTCTTGCGGTCTTTGATGGCGCGGCTGAACAGACGTTTGCCGATAACCACCCCGCTTACGGAAGGAGGAACCTTCAAGGAGGCGTCTTTCACATCGCCCGCCTTGTCGCCGAAAATGGCGCGGAGCAGTTTTTCTTCGGGCGTGGGATCGGATTCGCCCTTGGGCGTGATCTTACCGATAAGGATATCGCCTTCCTTCACTTCGGCTCCCACCCGAATCAGACCGTTGCTGTCCAGATCCTTGGTGGCTTCCTGGCTTACGTTGGGGATATCGTCGGTAAGTTCTTCCATACCGCGCTTGGTTTCACGCACATCCAAGGTATATTCTTCCACGTGGATGGAGGTAAAGAGATCGTTCTTGATCGCATCTTCCGAAATCACGATGGCATCTTCGAAGTTGTACCCTTTCCAAGGCATGAACGCTACCATCAAGTTGCGGCCCAAGGCCAGCGAACCGTCTTTGGTGGCGTAACCTTCGCAAAGCACCTGACCTTTCTTCACTTTGTCTCCCTTGCGCACGATAG
The DNA here is from genome assembly GCA_964436335.1 of uncultured Bacteroidaceae bacterium. Taxonomy (GTDB): domain Bacteria; phylum Bacteroidota; class Bacteroidia; order Bacteroidales; family P3; genus Pullibacteroides. The sequence goes on along the minus strand of CAYTCD010000062.1, from coordinate 3,615 downwards.
GCGTAAGGTTGATGCAGGAACTTTGATTGGTACGTTGGAACTTGGTAAGGTTATAGGTCTTCAAATCATCGTCGAAACTTACAATACGGTCGTCTTCGGCCATATCATAGCGAATCGTGATGGTGGTGGCATCCACATAGGTTACCACACCGTCGCCCTCGGCATTGATCAGAATACGGGAATCGTGTGCCACATAAGGTTCAAGTCCCGTTCCTACAATAGGAACTTCAGGATTCAGAAGGGGAACGGCCTGACGCATCATGTTCGAACCCATCAACGCACGGTTGGCGTCGTCGTGTTCCAAGAAAGGAATCAAGGAAGCGGCGATAGAGGCAATCTGGTTGGGCGCCACGTCCATAAGGGTAACGTCTTCCCTGTCAACAATGGGGAAGTCGGCCAAACGGCGCACCTTCACCCTGCTGTCGTGAATGGTGCCGTCGGCATCCAATTGGGTGCAGGCCTGTGCAATAATCTGGTCTTCCTCTTTTTCGGCCGTAAGGTAAATCGGTTCCTGATCGATACGGACCTTTCCCTTTTCCACCTTATAATACGGTGTTTCGATAAAGCCCAGCTTATCGATAACCGCAAACACACACAAAGAGGAAATCAGACCGATATTGGGACCTTCGGGCGTTTCAATCGTACAAAGACGTCCGTAGTGTGTGTAGTGAACGTCGCGCACCTCGAAACCCGCGCGTTCACGACTCAGACCGCCGGGTCCCAATGCAGAGATACGCCGTTTGTGCGTAACCTCCGAAAGCGGGTGGGTCTGATCCAGGAACTGCGAAAGCTGATTGGTGCCAAAGAAAGAATTGATAACCGAACTGAGCGTTTTGGCGTTGATCAGGTCGGCGGGCGTAAACACCTCGTTGTCGCGCACATTCATGCGTTCACGGATGGTACGCGCCATACGGTTCAAGCCCACGCCGAACTGAGCGTAGAGCTGTTCGCCCACGGTGCGGATACGGCGGTTGCTCAAGTGGTCGATATCATCCACTTCCGCATGGGAGTTGATAAGCTTTATCAGATGCTTGATGATGCAAATGATATCTTCCTTGGTAAGCACACGGGTTTCCAACGAAATATTGAGGTCCAGTTTCCGGTTGATACGGTAACGGCCCACTTCTCCCAAATCATAACGTTTGTCGGAGAAGAACAGTTTTTCGATAATGCCGCGCGCCGTTTCTTCATCGGGCGGTTCGGCGTTACGAAGCTGCCTGTAGATAAATTCCACCGCTTCCTTGGCGTTGTTGGCCGCATCCTTTTGCAGGGTGTTGAAAATAATGGAGCAGTCCAGATTATTTTCGTTGTCGTCGCGGTGTACAAGAATCGATTTGATGCCGGCATCCACAATCAAATCGATATGGTTTTCCTCCAATTCGGTTTCGCGGTCGATAAGTACCTCGGTACGTTCAATCGAAACCACTTCGCCCGTATCTTCATCCACAAAGTCTTCCACCCACGAGCGAACCACACGCGCGGCAAGACGGGCACCTATATATTTTTTGAGACCTGAGCGCGAAACCTTCACTTCTCTCGCCAGGTCGAAAATTTCGAGAATATCCTTGTCGGTTTCGTAACCGATGGCACGCAAAAGCGTGGTGATGGGCAGTTTCTTCTTACGGTCGATGTAGGCATACATCACGTTGTTGATGTCGGTGGTGAACTCCATCCACGAACCCTTGAACGGAATGATACGCGCAGAATACAACTGCTGACCGTTGGTGTGGTAACTTGTACCGAAGAAAACGCCGGGCGAACGGTGCAACTGCGAAACGATAACACGTTCGGCACCGTTGATGATAAAAGAACCTCCGGGGGTCATATAGGGAATCATACCCAGATAAACTTCCTGTATGATTTCCTTAAAATCATCGTCCTGTTCACGATCCTGGCAGGCTAATTGCAGTTTGGCCTTGAGCGGCACGCTATAGGTGAGCCCTCTGTCCAAACATTCCTCTATGCTGTAACGGGGCGGATCGATAAAATAATCGAGGAACCGCAATTCATAGTGATTGCGGGCGTCGGTAATGGGAAAATTTTCTGCAAAAACCTTGTACAGCCCTTCGTTTACACGATTCTCGGGATTGGTTTCCAGCTGAAAGAAATCCTGAAAGGACTTGAGCTGTATATCCAAAAAATCAACGTGCTCGGCCGGCTTGGTCGATGCGAAATTTATCTTTTTAACAGCCTTTGTTGACAAAGTAGTATGTTTTAAATAAGACGATTAGAAACCGGGTGGTAATATACGCAAAAAACACGAGGGGGGCGGACTAAGCCTTCCCCCTCATGTTCGAAAACCGATAGGGTTAAAATTATTTCATTTCAACTTCAGCTCCGGCTTCTTCGAGGCTCTTCTTGAGCGCTTCGGCTTCGGCCTTGCTGATGCCTTCCTTAACCGGTTTGGGAGCCGCGTCAACGAGTTCCTTGGCTTCCTTCAAGCCGAGGCTGGCCAATTCCTTAACCAATTTAACCACGGCCAACTTATTGGCACCACCCGATTTCAAGATAACGTCGAAGTGCGTTTTTTCTTCGGCGGCGGCACCACCGGCAGCGGCACCACCGGCAGCGGGAGCTGCAACGGCTACAGCGGCGGCTGCGGGTTCGATTCCGTATTCATTTTTCAATACGTCGGCCAATTCCTTAACTTCTTTAACGGTTAAACCGACCAATTGTTCTGCGATAGCTTTAATATCTGCCATTGTTTTGACTTTTTAAAGTTTCTAAATAATTTGTTTGTGAAGGATACACCTTCGTTGTTTTTATACCTTAAGCCTGTTCCGGTCTTTCGGCCAAAGCCTCTACCAAACCGGCCACCTTGTTGGGTGCCGATTCCAAAGCGCCCATAACGTTCTTGATAGGCGATTGGAGGAGCGTGAGGATTTCGCCGATAAGTTCGGACTTGGATTTGATCTGCACCAAGGCATCCAGACTCGAATCACCCAAATAGAAAGACTCTTCTACATAAGCGCCTTTCAAAACGGGTTTTTCCGATCTCTTTCTGAATTCCTTGATAACGGTGGCCGGGGTCTTGTTAACCTCCGAAAGCATAATCGCCGTGGTTCCCTTGAATGCGGGAGCCAGTTCGGAGAAATCGACACCGGTCTTTTCCAAGGCTTTCTCAAGCAAGGTATTCTTCACCATGATCAACTTGACCCCATTCCTGAAGCAAGCACGTCTCAAGTTGCTCGTAGCAACGGCATCCATACCGGTGATATCCGTTACATACATATGAGGCTTGGCCATGATTTGCTCATAGATGGAATCTATGATCGCGGCTTTTTCTTCTTTTTTCATACCTCGTTTAAATTACCTGTTTTTACAAAATTCCGGATTAGATGGATTTGGGGTCGATTTTGACACCGGGGCTCATGGTACTGGACATGCTGATGCTGTTGATGTACGTACCTTTTGCCGCCGACGGTTTCAATTTGACGATGGTCTGGAGCAGTTCACGCGCATTGTCGGCGATTTTTCCGGCATCGAACGATACCTTCGCCACACTGGCATGAATAATTCCCAGCTTGTCAACCTTGAAGTCGATCTTACCGGCCTTTACTTCCTTCACCGCCTTGCCAAATTCCATGGTAACGTTTCCGGATTTGGGGTTAGGCA
>CAYTCD010000061.1:0-11045 GCA_964436335.1 uncultured Bacteroidaceae bacterium | reverse complement strand
ACTCTTGTTTTCTTTGGAAGAGTATTCCACACGGAGCCAATCGTGCCATACGATACTGCCGGATTTAGCCGCTTTGGATCTCTTTTTGCCCAAAGGCCTCCTGATGGGATGTTTCTTGCCGGCCTTGTAATCATCATCGTCATACCAACCGACATTCACCATATTGCCGTTTTGCCATTTGATCTCCGTTCTGTATTCATACTCCCCTTCGTAGTAGAGGCTTGTCAATTGATCGGAATTGTCATACCCGAATTTAATTTTATCGGTAGTATAAGTCCCCTCATCACTTTTGAAAGTACCTTTTCCTGAAACCGCGATCCCATTTTCCATATTAAGGATATAATTTCCAGAAAGGCTACCGCTTTCGGACCACTCCTCATTTTCATCATACCTATCCGGCTCATAGATGTCTTTTCCGGATGATTCACCTTGGACCGTGATGCCTAAATCCATCACATCGCCATTATAGGTAAAAGACACTTTTCCCTTTCCACTGAAATTTTCTTCCTCATGATTTTTTACAACGTTCCCGTTGTAAGATTGTTCTTCATCATAAACTTTCGCATAGGAACCGGAGGCCGAAAGCCGGGACATTTTTCCGTCCGCATACGCAAATGTAAACGTAGCATCTATCTTTTGGGAACTTTGAGAGCGGTAATAATCGTAATAACCATCGTCATCATCATTGTCATGAGAGGCCAACGTTCCTTTTGCGGTCATTTTCTTGACCAGCATCTTACCGGATGTACCGACCACATCATCGCTGCCTTTTTCCGGCTTTTCACAGGAAACCATTACAAACGGCAACAATGCCGCCAACAGAAGAATAATCTTTTTCATCTTACCTTATATTAGGATTAAATATTCGCAATACCGTGGAATAAGAGGCGGCAAATATATAAAACAATTACAACATACAGTAAATTAATATAAAAATATCAAAACAGAAAGAGCTTTGTTTTCTCAAGTCCTTATGCCTACTTTTGCCGACGTTTTTTTTAGCCAAACAGACAAGTACGATGAAAAACATAGATTTTAAGCCGAAACTTTTTTCACAGTTCAAGACTTATAACAAATCGCAGTTCACCGCCGACCTGATGGCGGGCGTTATCGTGGGCATCGTGGCCTTGCCGCTGGCCATCGCTTTCGGTATCGCTTCGGGTGTAAGCCCCGAAAAAGGTATCATCACCGCCATCGTGGCAGGGTTCATCATCTCTTTTCTCGGCGGCAGCAAGGTGCAGATCGGCGGCCCCACGGGCGCGTTCATCGTTATCATCTACGGCATCATCCAGCAATACGGCATCGAGGGGCTCACAGTGGCCACGCTCATGGCGGGCGTGCTGTTGATACTGCTGGGGGTGTTCAAGCTCGGCACGGTCATCAAGTTTATCCCCTACCCTATCATCGTGGGCTTTACCGCCGGTATCGCCGTTACCATCTTTACCACGCAGATAGCCGATATTTTCGGTCTGGACTTTCAGGGAGAAAAAGTGCCGGGCGACTTTGTGGGCAAATGGATCCTCTACTTTAAATACTTTGGCAGCGTGAACTGGTGGAACGTCATCGTGAGCGTGGTGAGTGTGCTCATCATTGCCCTTACGCCCAAGTTCCTCAAGAAGATTCCCGGTTCGCTCATCGCCATTATCGTGGTGACGGTGGGTGTTTATTTGCTGAAAGCCTACGCGGGCATCACCTGCATCGACACCATCGGAGACCGCTTTACCATTGCCGCCGAACTGCCCGAAGCCACGCTTCCTTCGTTGGATTGGGAAGCCATCAAGAACCTCTTTCCCGTGGCGATCACGATTGCCGTGCTGGGGGCGATCGAAAGCCTGCTTTCGGCCACCGTGGCCGACGGGGTTATCGGCGACCGCCACAACTCCAATACCGAACTGATTGCCCCAGGTAACGCCAACATGGTTACGCCTATTTTCGGCGGGATTCCCGCCACCGGCGCCATCGCGCGTACTATGACCAATATCAACAACGGTGGCCGTACCCCCGTGGCGGGCATCATTCATGCGGTGGTGCTGTTGTTGATTCTGCTGTTCCTGATGCCGTTGGCCAAATATATTCCCATGGCTTGCCTGGCGGGGGTGCTGGTGGTGGTTTCGTATAACATGAGCGGCTGGCGCACGTTCAAGAACCTGCTCAAGAACCCCAAAAGCGATGTGGCGGTGTTGCTGCTCACGTTCTTCCTGACGGTTATCTTTGACCTTACCGTGGCTATCGAAGTGGGCTTGGTGATTGCCTGCGTGCTGTTCATCAAACGTGTAATGGAAACCACGCAGATTTCTGTCATCAAGAATGAACTGGATCCCAGCAACGAATCTGATTTGGTAACGCACGAAGATCACCTGAGCATTCCCGAAGGCGTGGAAGTGTATGAAATCAACGGGCCTTATTTCTTCGGTATCGCCACCCGTTTCGAGGAAACAATGAACCAACTCGGCGACCGCCCCAGGATTCGGATCATCCGCATGCGGCGCGTGCCTTTCATCGACTCTTCGGGCCTGCACAACCTCGAATCACTCTGCCAGATGTCGCATCAGAACGGCATCCGCATCATTCTCTCGGGGGTAAGCGACAAGGTGCATGAAACGCTCTCCAAATCGGGCTTCTTTAATGTGGTGGGCAGCGAAAACGTCTGCTCCAACATCAATCTGGCCTTGGAACGCTCGCGCAAGATGCTGGAAGAGTTGGACGAAACAGAAAAGCAAAACGCATAATTTCAAAAAGATGAACGCACGCCAAGACAAGCCTAAGCAAGAGGTTATCGTGTCTCTTACCTCGTTTCCCGCCGCCATTTCCTATGCGGTAGGGGCTGTCAGGTCTATTCTTGCCGGTTCGGTGCTGCCCGACAAGGTGGTGCTTTACCTTACGTTCGCCCAATTCGATTCCGAAGGTATTCCTATTCCGGAAGAACTGACCGCACTGGCCGAGAGCAACCCCATATTCGAAATACGCAACTACGACCCGGATATCCGCTCATACCGCAAATTGGTTCCCGCCCTACAGGATTTTCCCGATGCCTTGGTTGTAACCATTGACGATGACATAGCCTATCACCGCCATATGTTACGGGATTTGCTGCGTCTGCACACGCGGTTTCCCAATGCCATCATCGCCCACCGGGCCAAGCGGGTGTTGGTGGGGGAACCCTATCGGGCCTGGCCTAAACTCAGATGGTATCACTTTCTTCTGAAAAAGATTCACCTTGGGTTCGGTTATATTCAAACCGGTTGCGGCGGTGTGCTGTATCCACCCCATTCGCTGAAACAGGAGATGATGGCCATGGAACTCTTTACACAATTGGCCCCCACCGCCGATGATTTCTGGTTTTGGGCGGCCGCGGTGGTCAACGGCACCCCGATACTGCCCGTACCCTTCGGTCCGCACAACAAGCCGCACGGACTGGGTAAACCGCGCGAACTCTCGCTTAAAACGGTTAACTTTAAAGCGGGAAAGGATCGCAATGACGCCGCATTTCATGCACTACTTGAAAAATATCCAATTATCAGTCAACGACTTGAAGATGGACAATAAGACACAACCGATAGAAATAGACTTAGTTTACCTATGGGTAAACGGTAACGATCCGCAGTGGCGTGCCAAGCATGATGCCGTTACCGGCAATACCCCGGCCCTCAAATCCTTGGATGGCGAAGGTCGCTACACCGACAACGATGAACTGAAATACAGCCTGCGTTCCATCGAGATGTATGCCCCTTGGATTCACAAGATATTTATCGTTACCGACAACCAGAAACCCGAATGGTTAGACACCACGCATCCCAAGGTGCAGATTGTGGATCATACGGAAATCATGCCGGCAGAAAGTCTGCCCTGCTTCAATTCCTCGGTTATCGAACATTTTTTACCGCGCATTCCCGATCTGGCGGAACATTTTCTGTTTGCCAACGACGATATGCTGCTGAACCGACCGGTTACCCCGGACACTTTCTTTGCCGCAGACGGCTTGCCCATTATCCGTTTCAACTACAAACCCTGCCGCAAATTATCGCTGTGGTTCAGACAAACGGTACTGAAAAAGAAACTGGGCAACTACAACCTCATTATCAAGAACGCCGCCGATTTGGTTGAAAAGAGATATGGCGTTTATTTTGGAAGCCGCTCGCACCACAACATAGATGCCTACCTGAAAAGCGACTATGCCCGTATATATGAAATGTTCAAAGATGAACTGACGCCCACTTTCACGCATCATATACGCCACGACAACGATGTGCAACGCCATCTCTACTCCTACTGCGCACTTGCCGAAAAACGGGCGCATTTGCAGTATGTAGGCAACAGAACTTCATTCAGGCTCCAAATCCACGAAAGGCATCTGTATAAAAAACTGGAGCAATACAACCCCACCTTTTTGTGTATGAACGATTCTCAGATGGCGCAAGACAGCGACCGTTTGCAAGCTGCCGCATACCTGCAGGAACGTTTTCCCCAAAAATCCCAATTTGAGAAATAGATGGAAAAGATGACGCAACCGATAGAAGTGGATTTAGTTTATCTGTGGGTTAACGGTAACGACCCGCAGTGGCGTGCCAAACGCAATGCCGTTATCGGAAAGACCGAAGAAGGTTCTGCCGTGAACTGCGAGGGCCGCTACGCCGACAACGACGAACTGAAATACAGTCTGCGCGCCGTAGAAATGTATGCTCCTTGGATCCGCAGGATTTTTATTGTTACCGACCATCAAAAACCCGAATGGTTGGACACCTCCAATCCCAAGATACAGATTGTCGATCACACGGAGATCCTGCCGCCGCAAAGCCTGCCGTCTTTCAACGCCACGGTGATCGAACATTTCCTGTACCGTATTCCCGGACTGGCGGAGCATTTTCTGTTTGCCAACGACGATATGTTTATCAACCGGCCGGTTTCAACGGCCGATTTTTTCGGTTCCGACGGACTGCCCATCATACGGTTCAACCGCCGCTATTGCCGGAAATTCACCCTGCTTTTTAAGGAAAAGATTCTGAAGCGGCCCATGAGCAACTACAACCGTATCATTCAGAATGCAGCACTGTTGGTGGAAAAAAGGTTCGGCATCTATTTCGGAAGCAAAACGCACCACAATATCGATGCCTACTTGAGAAGCGACTACCAGCATACCTACGAGGATATTTTCAAGGAAGATATCGAACCGACTCTCATCAACCATATCCGCAGCGACAACGATATACAGCGCAATCTGTACGCTTACGTGGCAATTGTTCAAAAACGGGCGCACCTGCACTATGTCTCGCAAAAAACTTCGTTCAGGTTTCACATCGACAACCCCAAACACTATCGGAAGTTAGAGAAATTCAACCCGATGCTTTTCTGCATGAACGATTCCCAGTATGCCAACCAGACAGACAGGGAAAGGGTTACCGAATATCTTAAGATACGTTTTCCGGAAAAATCCCAATTCGAGCGATAAGGTTAGCTCTCCTCGATATCATTGAGATCGTAACGGTCAAAATACGCCGACGGCACTGTTTTCTGCGTGCCGCTGGCCCTTCCGCGGTTCTGTTTTTCAAAAAACTCCTCCCGCGACCTTACCGCATAATGGTTGATCCGTATCACATCTTGTTGCGGTTCACGTTCGCGGAAATGCTTCCGTACAGGTTCCCCGTGCGAATCGACGGTCTTTCCCGATATACGTGCCACCTCATGGCAGCCTATCATGGTAAAAACCCGACGCGGATCAACAATACTCTTGACATGGCGGTTCAAGGGATGGGATGCTTGGGAATGATGCCTGAAACGCGCCATGACCGGTGCCTCCGATTTCTTTACCGCTCCGCCACTACCATAAATCAGCCAATTGATTTCCACTGCCGGAGCGTGTTCAAAACGTTTAAGGAACGCAGGTATAGAAACATCCCGTACCGGAACGATAAACTCATCGAGATCGATGAATGCCAGCCATCGCACATCGAACCGGTACTTTTCCAGACAATCGTCGTAAGCGGCCAATTGCATGCGGTGTCCCGGAAAAAAGCGGTATTCCACCAAACCCGAAGCGATATAAGGTTCCAGCACCTGACGGGTACCATCGGTGCTTTCGTTGTCGTAGATATAGAATTTCTCCACCCCCATGCCGCGATGCCACTCAATCCATTCCTTGAAATAAGCCCCTTCATTCTTGGCTATCGCACAGACCGCCAGATAATAGCGAGGTCCCGTATTGTTTTTTCTTATGTCACGCTTCAGCTTCAAGGCGTTCATCACCCCATAGCGCAAGATTCCGCGCCATCTGTTCCGCGCCATCTTGCAGGGAATCATTCCCGCTATTATTTCTGCGGCAACCTTGTTCATCGTTCAAAACTTGATTTTTCGGGCAGGATATGGTCAAAAGCCGCCTTGAGATTCTCCATCACCAGCCCGTAATGGCGGATATGCACGTTGTCGTTGAGGCATATCAATTTGTAGGATTGGCCGTATATCGCCTTGATGGCTTTTTTCGACTTAATCATGAGCGGGAACATCTTGGTATCGGCATAGGTGTTGTAAGGCTCGAAATCGCCTTTGCAGATCTGCCAAGTGCGGAATAATTCCGGCGTATAATCGGTTACGGTACGGAAGCGGTTGGCGGAAGTCTCGGTCAATTCCTTTCCGGCCACCGCCCAAACTTCCTCAAAGGTGCTTTTAAGATAAGGCTGGGCATTGTGGGGGGTACGGAGCGTGATGAACTTTCCATACGGTTTCAGGAGATAGTTCCAACGCGCCCGCGAACCATAACTTTTGTCGAACCATTTATCATGAAAACGTGCCAGCACTTCCTTTTTATCGAAATGGCGGTTGATGATGCGCAGGTTGTTCTTGATTCTTTTATACCATTGCGACCATGCCGGGTTGTATTGAAAAACCGCGATATCGCAAGGCAATCCGTTTTTAAAGAAACGTTCCGGACCGATGGGAGAGGTAATATAGAAATCGTCGTTGAAATAAACGAAATGTTCCGCCAAACCGGGAATCTTGTGCATATACCGCTCGATAACGACGGAATTATAGGTAGGCAGGAATTGCTGTGGAATGAAATCCCGATGATCCACCCAATTGATTTTCGGGTTCGAAGCATCCAGCCATTCCGGTTTCTGCCCGCAGGTAACAAAATGTATCTTGCGGACCCAAGGGGCGAACTTTTCCACGCCGCGGAACCAATATTTCAAGAAACCGTAATCACGGAAACGGGCCTCGGAAACGCCATTTTTCTCGTTATCCCGCCCCCCTGCATATCGCGCGAATTCATTTTTCCATTCGGGGGTGTTCATGTCAACCCATGTAACGACGAAATCGATGTCCATCTTTCAATCTTTTTCTCTACAAAACTAAGCCTTATTTTTTGCCCCGGCAACTTTTCAAACGGATGGAAAGCATCCCGTCTTACCGGTATTCCAGGCCGAACACACGGGAAAAATTTTGGCGCAGACAGTCGCAGACTTGCGCAAAATCCAGGGGTTTGCCCAGTTCCTGTTGCATGGAGGTAACGCCTTTGTCGGTAAAGCCGCAGGGGTTTATCATACCAAAATAAGACAAATCGGTATTGACATTGAGCGCGAAGCCGTGCATCGTAACGTAGCGCGAACACTTTACGCCGATGGCGCAGATCTTGCGGGCGCGAGGCGTATGCGGTTCAATCCACACGCCGGTAGCCCCTGGCAGGCGTTCACATAAAATGCCGTATTCAGCCATGCTGCGGATAATCACTTCTTCTATCTTATCCACATAAGTTTTTACACCCAAAGGAAACTCTTCCAGATTGAATATCGGATAGCCCACCAACTGCCCCGGGCCGTGAAAGGTAACGTCGCCGCCCCTATCCACATGGATAAATTCGACGTTCTTAGATTGCAGCAAGGCCGCCGATGCGAGCATATTGCTGTCTTTACCGCTTCGCCCCACGGTAAACACCGGGTCGTGCTCCACAAACAAGAGGCGGTTGCAGCCTATCTTTCCGGCGGCCTTGGCCTGCTTTACCTCCTCCAGCAAGCTTTCCTGCAACGCCCATACCTCACGGTAGGAACGTCTGCCCAAGTTTTCGAACGTACAGGGAACCATCACGGCAAAAGAATTTCTAAACATCGCTATGCCGAAACATGGCGTTCGGCATGGTAACTGGAGCGCACCAACGGGCCGCTCTCCACAAAACGAAAACCTTTTTCCTTGCCGATACGCGCGTATTCGGCAAAGGTTTCGGGCGTAACATATTCCTGAACCTCCACATTCTTGAGCGTGGGGCGCAGGTATTGCCCGATGGTCATCACCCGGCAGCCCGCCTGCAGCAAGTCGTCCATCACGGCCAGAATCTCCTCGCGGGTCTCGCCCAAACCCAGCATGATGCCGCTTTTGGCGGTGATGCCGCTGCCGGCCACGTGCCGCAGCACTTTGAGCGAACCCTCGTAGGTGGCGCGGCTGCGGATAGAGGGCGTAAGACGGCGCACGGTCTCCATATTGTGCGAAATCACTTCCGGTTTTTCGGCAATCACCCGGTCGATGAGTTCCGTCCTGCCTTGAAAATCGGGTATCAGCACTTCCATCGTGACGGAAGGATTGAGCGTCTTGACCGCACGGATCACCGCCGCCCAATGCGCCGCGCCCAAATCGGGCAGGTCATCGCGGTCCACCGAGGTGAGCACCACATGTTTTATCTTGAGGTTCTTTACCGCTTCCGCCACCCGTTGCGGTTCATCGGGATCCAAGGGAAGCGGCTTGCCCGTGGTAACGTTGCAGTAACGGCAGGCACGGGTGCAGATATCGCCCCCGATCATGAAAGTGGCCGTGCCGCATCCCCAGCATTCGCCCTGATTGGGGCAACGGCCGCTGGTGCAGATGGTATGCAGCCCGTTGTCGCGAATCGTGTCCTGCACTTGACGCGACAAATCGCCCATCGGTAACTTAATCTTGAGCCAATCCGGTTTCCTGCGGTTGTTTTCCATTTCCCTGACCTCTTATTTTTCGGCGTTTTCGGCACGTTTGGCCAAACGCTTGCGTTCGTTCTCGTCCAGGATAATTTTGCGCAGACGCAAGTGTTGGGGCGTAATTTCGAGATATTCGTCGGGACCGATGTACTCCATGAACTCTTCCAACGACATCCTGCGCGCCGGCGCGATATGGGTGGCCTCGTCCGCACCCGAAGCCCGCATATTGGTAAGCTTCTTGCTCTTGCAGACATTGATCACCAGGTCATCCAAGCGTATATGTTCGCCGATTACCTGCCCGGCATACACCTCTTCGTTGGGGTCGATAAAGAACGTGCCGCGGTCTTGCAGTTTGTCGATGGCATAAGCATAGGCCGTACCGGTTTCCATCACCACCAGGGCTCCGTTGCGGCGCGTTCCGATTTCGCCTTTCCAAGGCGCGAAACCGTCGAAACGGCTGGCCATCACCGCTTCGCCTTCGGTGGCGGTGAGCACGTTGTTGCGCAAGCCTATCATACCGCGGGCCGGAATACTGAAAATGATATGCGTGCGGTCGGACTGGGTTTCTATCGACTTGATCTCTCCCTTGCGCTGCGTGGCCAATTCGATGGCCTTGCCCGAAAATTCTTCGGGAACCACAATCGTGAGCTCTTCCATAGGCTCGCATTTCTGCCCGTCTATTTCTTTGATGATAACCTGCGGCTGCCCTACCTGCAATTCGTAGCCTTCGCGCCGCATGGTTTCGATAAGCACCGACAAATGCAGGATGCCGCGACCATATACCAAAATCGAATCGGGCGAACCGGTTTCCTCCAGACGCAGGGCAAGGTTCTTTTCCAGTTCCTTTTCCAAGCGTTCGCGCACGTGGCGGGAAGTAACGTATTTGCCGTCTTTGCCGAAGAAAGGCGAATTGTTGATCGTGAAAAGCATGCTCATCGTGGGTTCATCGACCGAAATGGGCTTCAGGGCTTCCGGATTTTCAAAATCCGCCACCGTATCGCCGATTTCAAAGTTTTCGAGCCCCATCACGGCGCAGATTTCGCCGGCTTCCACGGGGGTCTTTACCTTTTCCTTGCCCAAGCCTTCGAATATGTAGAGTTCTTTGATTTTCTGCTTTTCGATCTTGCCGTCCCGCTTTACAAGGCTCACGTTCTGCCCCGCCTGCAGGGTGCCGCGTGTAAGACGGCCCACGGCGATACGTCCGATATAGGAAGAATAATCCAGCGAGGTCACCATCATCTGGGTCGTTCCCTGTTCCACCTTGGGCGTGGGGATATATTTAAGGATAAGGTCGAGCAGATAGGTGATGTCGGTGGTGGGCTTGCGCCAGTCTTCGCTCATCCAGCCGTTTTTGGAGGAACCGAAAGCGGTGGGGAAATCCAACTGGTCTTCGGTGGCGCCGAGGCTGAACATCAGGTCGAACACCTTTTCCTGCGTCAGTTCGGGATCGCAGTTGGGTTTATCCACCTTATTGATAACCACAATGGGTTTGAGATTCAATTGCAAGGCTTTCTGCAATACGAAACGGGTCTGGGGCATCGGGCCTTCGAAGGCATCCACCACCAGCAATACGCCGTCGGCCATATTGAGCACCCGTTCCACTTCGCCGCCGAAATCGGCGTGGCCCGGGGTATCGATGATATTGATCTTGGTATTCTTGTAGCGCACCGCCACGTTTTTGGAGAGGATGGTAATGCCGCGTTCCCGCTCCAAATCGTTGTTGTCGAGAATGAGTTCTTTCTTTTCCTGATTGTCTCTGAACAGGTTGGATTGATAGAGGATTCTATCGACCAAAGTAGTTTTGCCGTGATCGACGTGAGCGATAATCGCCACGTTTCTAATTTCTGTCATGGGTATTCTTTTTGCGTATGCAAAGGTACATTATTGTGGACAATCCACGAAGCGGAGAAGTTTCATGTACCTTCACGGACTGTTCCGTTGTCCGCTAAAGATACATCTTTTGTATCTTCTTAGATGCACTGCCGGTGCATGTATCTTCACGGACAGTTCCGTTGTCCGCTAAAGGTACATTATTGTGGACAATCCACGAAGCGGAGAAGTTTCATGTACCTTCACGGACGGTTCCTTTGTCCGCTAAAGATACATCTTTTGTAC
>CAYTCD010000060.1:0-11284 GCA_964436335.1 uncultured Bacteroidaceae bacterium | reverse complement strand
AGGTGCATCAAGATATAGGGAAGTTGCAACGCCCCCATAGTGGCGAACATTTCCCGGTCGTAGTTTCCCCCTGATATGTCGTTGATGATGGTTGCGCCGCAATCGGCGCAACGGCGGGCGATATCGGCACGGAATGTATCCACCGAAACGGGAAGTTCGGGAAATTCCTTTACAATGGCCCTGAGCGGAGATTCCAATCGTCTCCATTCCTCTTCTGCATCGGGTAATTCAGCACCGGGGCGTGAGGAAATGGCACCCAAATCTAGAATGTCCATTCCTTCGGCAAGCATCCTGCGGGTTTTTTCAACGGCTGTTTTCGTATCGGATACACGGCTACGGTCGTAAAAGGAATCGGGCGTGAAATTCAATATTCCCATAATCTTCGGCTCGTGGAGCGAATAAAAAGTGCCTCCGAGATTAAGAGAATACGCCATTTTTAAAGAAATTACCAGGTTGCAAAAGTACCTAAACATGCGTACTTTTGCAAGACATCGCAATGAAATACAGTATGCAGGCCCAACAGACCAATCTCGAGTTCGAACAAGTGATCGCTTTATGCCGCCGCTTATACATGGCCAAAATGCAGGATTATGGCGCGGCTTGGCATATTCTCCGCACCCCTTCGCTTACCGATCAGATTTTTATCAAGGCCAAGCGTATCCGTACTTTCCAGATTACGGGAGAACAGAAGGTGGAAGAAGATATCCGCGATGCTTTCGCCGCCATCGTCAATTATTCGATAATGGCCCTGATCCAACTTGAACTCGGCTATGAAGACACCGTTCTGCCTGCTTCGACCGCTACCCGGAAATACGATGAATATGCCCGCAAGGCTTTTGAACTGATGGTGCGCAAGAACCATGATTACGGAGAAGCATGGCGTGAGATGCGGGTCGGCTCATTGGTAGATATCATCTTGATGAAGATTTTGCGGACCAAACAGATAGAGGATGCGGGGGGAAAAACCTTGGTGTCGGAAGGATTGGACGCCAATTATTACGATATGCTCAATTATGCCGTTTTCGCCTTGATTAAACTGGGGGGCGATATAGGTGCGGGAAAATTGCCCGCCGTATCAGCCTCGGACAAAAAGGGAAATGGAAGACGGAAAAAGTAAAATATACTTCCGATGAAGAATAGAATCTCTGTGCCTGCATGGATACCATCTTACGGTATCTTGCTTTTTACGGTTTTGGCGGCGGCTGCCATTCCATTCGTACACGAAAAGAGTCTGCTCTTTTTGGGTGTTTTGATTCTTGATTTGATTTTCTGTCTGCTGAACCGCAAATATTTTTCTTATTCGGCAGTGGTGATTGCCCGCACGCTGGTGGGGGCTTTGTTTGTCTTTTCGGGCTTTTCCAAGGGCGTGGATCCATTGGGAACCACGTACGTGATTCACGATTATCTGGAAGCGTATAATCTGCCGTGGCTTACCGGGCTCTCTCTCTTGGGTTCTTTCATGCTCAATCTGGTGGAATTTACGGTTGGCGTGTTTCTTATCTGCAACGTGCGTTTCAAATGGACAGTGCGTGTGGCGGCCCTGATGATGGTTTTCTTTACGGCCACCACATGGTACGATGCCGTGGCCAATCCCGTGCCGGACTGCGGCTGTTTTGGAAAGGCTCTGGTAATGACCAATTGGCAGACTTTCTATAAAAACCTTGTTTTGGACGCCTGTCTGCTGATTCTGCTGTTTTCACAAAACATCATCAAGAGCCATAAGCGGAAATCCGTGGATTGGACAATCGCGGTGGCGACGGTGGTGGTGTTTCTTGGTTTTGAAACCTATAATTACCGTTATCTGCCGGTGGTGAATTTTCTGGACTGGAAAGAGGGGGAGAGGTTGTTTCCGGAAAATCCGCTTCCAGTAGCGCATTATCTTACCTACCGCGATGAGGTTACAGGAGAGGAGAAGGAATACGCGATGGACGAATGCCCGTTTTCGGATCCTGAGTGGACAGCCCGATGGACCTTTGTGTCACGTCGGGATTTTGATCCGAACATCCGCACGGCCAATATCAATATTTTAGAAAAATTCGATGATGAAGATCCGGGCATGGATATCACCCGCCGTCTGTTGACCGGAGAAGGCTTTTTATTTCTTGTGGCTGTTTATGATCTGGATGCATCTTCCAAGGCAGGTCTGGAAAAAACTGCGGACTTGGTGAAAAGAATGCAGGAAGCCGGCTACGAAAGTTGCTTTCTGACCGCATCTTCGGTGGCGGAAGCCGAAAATTTCAAGAATGCCTACGGTCTGTCGGATTTTACCTTCTATTATGCCGACGATACCTCTATCAAGGCAGTGATACGTTCCAATCCGGGCATTGTGTTGCTTAAGAACGCGCGGGTGTTGAAGTTGTGGGATTGGAGGCGGCTTCCCTCACCCGAAGATGTGGATTTCGCTTCGTTTTAAAGAACTACGTTGAAGATACGAAAATCGAGAAAGGAAAACGCTATGAGAAGAAAAATGGTGGCCGGCAACTGGAAGATGAACATGAATTTTCAGGAAGCCGAAGAGTTGTTGGATGAATTGGTGGATCGCCTCGACAAAGAGCAGGAATGCAATGATGTGGATGTGGTTGTCTGTCCGCCCGCTCCGTATCTGGAAATGGCCTACGATCTCGGTTCTTCGGAAGAAGACGAGAATCATGTGTATTACAGTGTAGGGGCACAAAATGTAAGCGAATACGGAAAAGGTGCCTATACGGGTGAGATATCGGCCGGCATGCTTGCTTCGATGAATGTGGAGTATTGCATTGTGGGGCATTCGGAAAGACGCAAATATTTTGCCGAGACCGACCAGCAGGTGGCCCGCAAGGTGGAAATCCTTCTGCAGAACGAAATCGTGCCCATCGTATGTTGTGGGGAGTCTTTGCAGGAACGGGAATCGGGCGACCATTTCAAAGTTATTGAAACACAACTTGCAACGGGCCTCTTTCATCTCAAACCGCTCGATTTTGCCCGTTTGGTGATTGCCTACGAACCTGTGTGGGCCATCGGAACAGGCAAGACCGCCACGCCGGAGCAGGCGCAGGAGATGCATGCCTTTATACGCAATCTGATACAGGAAAAATACGGCAAGGAAATGGCCCGGCAGACCACTTTGCTCTACGGTGGCAGTTGCAATGCGGCCACTGCACCCGAACTGTTTGCCTGTCCCGATATAGACGGCGGACTTATCGGTGGTGCCTCGTTGAAAGCCGATGAATTTATCCGCATCATCAATTCCTTTGAATAGACGGTATGGACTATTTTGCCGTGAAACTGCACCACACACTGTGCGAAACGGATGCGGATCTATGCGTGGACGCTTTGGCCGAATTGGGTTTTGAAAGTAATGAAACGGAAGACAACAGGCTTACGGCCTATATACCTAAGCCGGAATATGAAAAAAATATTGCGGACATCAACACGCTTTTGGCGAGATATACATCCATAACGGAACGCCAGGATGAGTTGATTCCCGATCAGGATTGGAATGCGGTGTGGGAAAGTTCCTACGAACCTGTGCGGTTTGGCGATTTCTGCTTTGTTCACGCTCCCTTTCATGAACCGCTCCAAGAAGTGAAGTACAATATCCGTATCGAACCCAAAATGTCGTTCGGTACAGCGCACCATCCCACCACGGCGCTTATGATAAAGTTTCTGCAGGAGAATCCACCGGTAGGAGAAAAGGTGCTGGATATGGGATGCGGCACGGGCGTGTTGGGCATTCTGGCGGCTATGCAGGGCGCCAAAAGTGTAACGGGTATCGATGTGGACGAATGGGCCTACCGCAACGCACTCGAAAATGTACAGGCCAATGGTTTTTCGGAGCAGAAGGGGGAATGTCCGTTTTCCATAAGGTTAGGGGATGCCCGGTTGCTTTCAGGTAACAAGTTTGACCGTATCATCGCCAATATAAACCGTAATATCCTCGTAGGCGATATGCAGGCCTATTCCGATGCCTTGGAAGTGGGTGGAAGCCTTTATCTGAGCGGCTTCTATCTGGAAGACATGGAAGTATTGGAGCGGGCGTGCAATGCGCATCGGCTGTTTTACAAGCAACATCACAACCAGGATAACTGGGCGGCGATGTTGTTCTGTAAAAAATGATGATTCCGGTTTTCGGTCATCCTTGATTATCGTTTCAGCCTTTTTGCGTAAAGGGAATAGTAAAGCAGAATCTTGCTCCGTCAAGATAACTTTGATCCACATAGAGTTCACCTCCCAAGCGGATGGCAAGTTGACGGCTCAGGTAAAGTCCCAAACCTGAACCTTGCGAGAAAGAATCCAATTTTACAAAGCGGTCAAAGATGAGTTCTTCTTTTCCGGGTGGGATGCCGATACCGGTATCGGTAATTTCAAATACGAGTTTGTTCAGCCCCTTGAAATAGTAATTCAGAATAATACTGCCTTGTTTGGTGAACTTGGCGGCATTGCTGAGCAGGCTTACCAATACCTGTTCCACGTGTTGGCGGTCGGTGGTTATTTCCAGATCGGGATGGGATGAATCAAAATACAGGCATACACCGTCTTTGACATGTCCTTTTATTTCATCTATCGCGTATTGGCAAAGGGTATGTATCGTAACATGGTGCGTTTGCGGAAAGGTTATTTCATCGCTTTCTATCGAAGAGATTTCCAGGATATTGTTGATCAAGGTGGCTAAGTAATCGGTATTTTTCTGCACCAGACTGGCGAAGTTACTCAATTGGGCGCGCGATTCTTTGGGTATTTTCTTAACGATCAACTGTGAAAAACCCAAGATGGAGTTGAGCGGTGTGCGTATCTCGTGGCTCATGCTGTGCAGGAATTCGCTCTTGGCATGGTTGGCAGCCTCTGCCTTTTTGTAAGCCACTACCAGTTCGGTCTGCGTCTGATTCAGTACGTCCCGTTCGAGAAGAAGCGTTTCGTTGACACGTTGAATATGTATGGCAAGTATACTGGAACGTAAAAATCCATTTATGGCGATGACAAGCAGAATTATAGTGATGACAAACGATAAAGAGACAATCCATAGGATACGGCGGTTGTTTTTGATTGTCATCTGTTGATGGTTAAGCTGTAGATTGGTATTCTGCAACTTGAGCTCTTCTACATCATAGCGTATCTGCAATTCCCTAAAGAATTCATCCGACTTCTTGCTTATGTAATCCTCCAGTAGTACGTTATATTCATTCAGTGCCTGCAAGAGCAGCGTGTTGTTGCCGGCAATTTCGGCAGATTCCCTAAGCATCAGCAATATCGCGCGGCGATTGGTCGGACTGAGATCGGCCGAAAGACATTGCTGGATATAAGGAATGGCCTCCTGATAACGTTTTGTGGCGAACAGGTAGTAGGCGTCTATACGGGGTATCTTGAGACGGTCGTTCTGTACGTCTGCGTTCCGTTGGCAGATTTCAAGGCTCTTGCTGTAGTATTCGTCTAATTCCTTACGGGTCAGACCGGGGTAATTGCTCAATATACGGCGATAGCAGATGTAATAGTTGATATCGTAGTTACGGTAGATCCGCCCCATGGCACTGTATCGTTGCTCCAATTTCTTAATGAGGTCCAATGTCATCTTGTCGGCATTGATGGCTTTGAGATAGTTGTTGTTAGCCGTATGTACAATGGCGGCGCGGGTGTATAGATTAGATCTCAATGCATATAACTGCGGTGGAAGTTGGTCAACGAGCGATTTGAGCTGGTCCAGGTATTCGGTGTACATGATACCTGAGGATGCGTAATCCAAATAGATACAAATCGTATAGAGTTGACGGATTTGTGAAAATATGTCTTGATCGGCTTCGTTTTCAAGTTCCTTGATGAACTCAGCGGCTTGTTGTAGTTCTTTTTGTTGTTGTGCGGCTAATTTGGCCTGCAAGGTGATGATGTGCAGTTGCAGGAATGTCTCGCATTCCTTTTTCTCGTCTGATTCAGGTAGTTCCTGCGCGGAATGGAGCAAATAGGAGAGAATGCTGTCATTGCTGGCAAACAGGATGGAAAGCTGCATGAGCAGATCCATTTCCGTTGGATAATCTTTGGCACGCATGGCGGTCTGCATCAATTGCATACCATACACTGCCTGCATGCGGCGGTTCGAGATATCATAAAGGTTATAAAGTGTCTTTATGCTGTCTTCGGCCGTGGCCGCCGCATGTAAGGTTTCCAATAGATTTTCGGTGATTTCTTTTGTGTCACCGGTTGCCTGCACGCGAAAATTGAGTAATATGGAAAAGCATGCAAGTAAAAATATCCTCCTGCTCATATAGAGAGGTTTGAAACACTATAGGAGATGAGTGATTTCGCTCTCCAATTTTTCGGGATTGATAGGTTTGGAAATATAACTGCTGAAGCCGATGCTAATGATCATTTCCTTATCGGAGGCGAAAGCATAGGCGGAAACGGCGATGATGGGCACGGAAGCCGAGAGTTTTCGGATTTCCTTGGTGGCTTCGTACCCGTCCATTTTCGGCATGCTTATATCCATCAGGATAAGGTTGGGATTATGTTCTTTAAAGAGCGCTACGGCTTCTTCTCCATCCCAGGCATGGACCAGATTATCACTGTCTTCCAATAGCGCCTGCAAGAGGAGATAGTTGTTTTCGGTATCTTCGGCAACCAACAACGTGGCCTTGCTACGGGGTTCGGCATGGGAAACCACTTGTTGGGCAACGGGTGGCGTTGCGGTATCCGGTGCAGGAAAGGGAGTTGGTGCAGGAGCCGTCTGTATGGGTGCAGGTGCTGCAGTACCTGCACTTTGGGTATTGAAAATCTGTTGCAACAACAAGCTGTTGGTTCCTACCAGATCGGCATACAACTTTCTTGTGGCCGCATTGTCTTCACCGGCAATTTTCTGTGCATAGTCCACAATCATGTCCAAAGGCGTGCGGATACTTTTCAGAAAGGCATCGTTCTCGTCCTGCTGCATGAGGACGAACTGTTGCAACAACTTGCTGTTGGTACCTAAGAGGTCGGCGTACAGTTTCCTTGTGTCGGCATTGTCTTCACCGGCAATCTTCTGCGAGTAATCCACAATCATGTCTAAGGGCATGCGGATATTCTTCAAAAACGCCTCGATCTGTTCTTTTGTCATGATGATATGATTTCCGTTTTAAACGTTACAGCAGAATGAAACTCTTGTTGAGCATCGATTTGAGCTCGGTGGTGAGTGTCTCTGCATCTATGGGTTTGGGTACAAAACTGTTGAATCCGTTTTCCCGAATCCGCTTCTGGTCGGAAGCGAAAGCGTAGGCGGTAACGGCGATGATAGGCACGGTCTCCGAAAGTTTACGGATTTCGTGTGTGGCTTCGTAACCGTCCATCTTGGGCATATTGATATCCATCAGGATAAGTTGCGGATTGTGTTCTTTGTACATAGCCACGGCTTCTTCTCCATCCCAAGCGTGCAACAGCTTGTAGTTGGGTTCGAGGATAGACTGGAAAAGCAGATAGTTGCTTTCGTTGTCTTCGGCGATCAGAATCGTGATGTCTTTTTTCTTTATGCTCGCGATGGGCGTTCTCCCTTCGTTGAGAATACCTTCTTGCTTTAAGGGCAGATAAGGAATCGTAAACCAGAAGGTAGAACCCAATCCTTCGCCTTCGGATTCCATTCCGATATGGCCGCCCATCTTTTCTATAATACCCTTACTGATGGAAAGCCCCAGGCCGGTTCCCTGCGCAAAGTTGTTGAGTTTGGAGAAGCGTTGGAACAACTTGGTCTGATTTTCTTTGGAGATGCCTAATCCGGTGTCTTTCACGAAGAAATAGAGCTCGTCTTCTTTCAGGGTATAACCAAAGTCGATAGAACCCTGCATCGTGAACTTATTGGCGTTGGTGATCAGGTTGATCAGTACTTGAGACAAGCGGTTTGGTTCGGTCTGGATATGGCATTGTTCCATACCGGGCAGGCAATTGAGTTTGACTGTTTCCCGGATACGCAATCCTACCGATTTCTCAATGGTGTGTAACAGATCGTTGAGATCCACATCCTGATAGTAAAAATCGAGCGTGTTGGCTTCCACCTTGGCAAGATCGAGCACATCGCTGATAAGTTGGAGAAGCAACTGGTTGTTGGTTTTGATGATATCCATAAACTTGCGCTTCTTCTCTTCGTCTTCTGTGCGGCCGATCAGGTTGGAAAAACCTACGATGGCGTTGAGCGGTGTTCGGATTTCATGGCTCATATTGGCCAGGAACACCGATTTCATCCGGTCGGATTCCATCGCTTTTTCCCGTGCCTCGATCAAGGCCTTTTCCTGTTTTTTCCGTTCGGTAATCAACAACAAGGAACCGGAAATTACGGCAGGATGGTGTTGGTTATCGTATTCGGTAACGGTGGCATTGATTTCCAACCAATAGGAATGTGCGTTTTCTTTGGAGGAGAGCAGGCGGAATTCGGTTTTGGCATATTGCTCACGACCTTCGTAGAGATCAACATAGATGGCCCTGATACGATCCGCGTCATCAGGATGAATGCGTTCGATATAGTCTGCTTCGTTGATGATGTAGGCGGCGTCTTTTTTGGAGTATTGTGCCTTTACATCGATATTTTTGAGAATGCGTTGCGCCTCGCAATAAATACGGTGTTCGTAGAGATTCCACCGCCAGGGAATGATATGCGCCAGACTCAGTGTCAGATCCAATTTGTTGGTCAGTTGCCGCAAGTTATTCTCCGCCAGACTGCGAGTGGTTACATCGATGCAGAAAAGTTCTATGTTTATCTTGCTATTGTCTGTGTAATTCTGCTTTTCAGGGAAATACAGACGAAATTCATGATAGGAGTCGGATTGCTTGAAGTAGAAGGTAAAGTTTACCGGTCGCTGGGTCTCCAGCATAGTCTGCACAAATCCCGAGATGTATTCGGCAGGGAAAAGTTTGTCGGGTTTGTCCGGCATTGAATTTTCCTTGAGCAATGTAAGGAACGAATCGTTGCCCGAATGATACTGGATATCGCACACCTTGCCTGTTTTGGAAAAGATGACATAGGCCTGGGTGTATCCGATAGGCATATTGTTGATAAGGTTCTGATGTTGCTTAAGATAGGCTATTCTTCGGCGTTGAAAGGCTAAACTTAGGATGGCCACTATACAGCCGGCGATAAAAATAAATCCGATGCAGAAGATTTGCCATTTATAGTGTTGCCAGAAAGTGGGCGGTTTGTTGATGAATCTTGTGTCGGGCGGGCAGAGGGAAACGGGAATGTTCAGTGGCTTGAGTTGCGCATAATCCACGATTGGAAAGGAATGCAAGTCTTTTCCCGATACGAAAGGAATGGAGCGCATGGAGGCTCCGTCCAACATGGTGTCGATCATGTTGGCCACCGTGCGGTGTATCTGGTTGTAGTCGGGAAAATACCCGGCGATGGCACCGTCTTTGAGATAAGGTTCGCGGACAGTGAAGACAGGTTGAAGTACAGAGGGTATCAGTCCGATACCGGCTGAAAGAATTTCTCTGACACCGAGTGTACCCTCACGGCCGTAGAACCATGCGCAAAGCAGGAGGCCGATGTTGGGATCGAAATTGGTGAGGTAGGATTGCAGTTTGTTTACGTTTTGGCGATGGCCGACAACCCATTCGCATTCTATGTCGGGATGCCGCTCGGCCAAAAAATTCCTTATGTTCAATGCTACGTGCCGGTTCTGATAACTGGCGTCCGCAAGAACAACAATCTTGCGGATGGTAGGTTGCATGCGCAGCATCAGTTCAACGGTAGCCGTGTCGAGATCGGGGTAATGGAGATAGGTAAAATTGTATTTTCCCTGTAACTCTGCCAAGGGGCGGTGCAAGGATGGGTCGCATGCGTCAATATCACCGGTGATGTAGTATTCAGGAGGTCCATATACATCGGTCTTGGATACCAAAACGATAGGAATGTCTCCCCATTCTTCTACAATGCGGTCGCGCAACGCGATTCCCATACCTCCGATCAAAAGCAGATAGTCGGGGCGATTGCCTTCGAAATGTTTGAAAACGCCATCTACGGTACGGTCAAAATAATTTCTGTCTGTAATCAGCGAAACATTCATATAGACGGGGTCGATGACAACATCGGGATTGTTTGCCAGACCCAATCTGACCGCCAGCAAGATATCCTTTGCCCAAGGGGCGGCTTCGTGATAGGCACTGATAATACCCAACCGTTTCCGTTCGCTTTTCTGTTGACCGAAAGCCGGACCGAACAGAAAAAGAGGCATAACCAGAAGACAGACCCAGACAGCAAGGCATCGGTGTCTGGACGGCTTGCTTTGTAAAGTAAAGGCAGAGCGTTTGTGTAACATATTCAAATCTGATTGAAAGGAAAAAAGCAAAGGCTGTCTGCGGATATCGTGCAAGCAACCTTTGCATTCGCACTTTGCGGTGCGATCAAGCACCACAAAGTTAATAAAGATTATTTATCTTTTACAGGACGGATTTTCATGCCGAAGCAACGGTCATATCCCTCAAACGAAAGGGATAATCCGTAATAGGTGCTGACAACGAAACAAGTGCCTAAGGATTCGGTGCACCATTTGCGGTTGATGGCTCCACCCCAGATAAAGCCGCCGGGCATATTTTCGTCTGTATCGGCGTTATTGGTAATCCGTGTGCTCAAAGAAGAAGACCAGTAATAATATTCATCGGCGCTTTTCAAGTTGCCGGATCTGTTGTAAAAACCGGTCTGGGGCAAGAAAAGCGTGTTGCCGTTGTCGGCCGTGATAAGCAGTCCCGTTACACCGTCTTGTTCCACTTCTTCCGCATTCGAAGCATTGTCAAGTAATTCTTTCCATTCTTCACGCGTGGGCATACGCCAACCGTTACCCAACCGCACGGCGGCGGCGTCATCCATCGACTCAAGAATAGTCTTTCCGTCTTCCGAAATGGCGGTGGGGGCTGCTTGCCACGTGTATTTGGTCAGTTTGGCGGTATTGTTGAAGAACTTGTAGTTGGAATAATCCTTGTATGAGGTTTTGTTGGTGCCGGAGAAGGTGTAGTAGGTTCCGTCGTTGGTGTAGGTGACCCCGTTGTGCGTAAAGCTTTTGCCGGCTTCGTCCTCGATGTTGAAGATTTCACCCCAGGCATAATAGCCTTCGAGGTTTTCGGGCGCCCAGAGAACATCGCCTCCCATATCCACGCCTTCATCGGTGGGGGTAGGATTGGGATTTTCATCCGTTCTGAAACGGTAAACGCGGACACCAGTCTGACCGTAGGCTACATAGATGTAACCCGTGGCAGCGTCATAGGTAACAAAGTTGGGCGAGTGACGCAAGGGCGTTTCGATGTTGGCCGGAAGGTCGGAGGTGGGCAGACCGGTGTTTTCATCGTAGGTTTCCACTTCCCA
>CAYTCD010000059.1:0-11462 GCA_964436335.1 uncultured Bacteroidaceae bacterium | reverse complement strand
CCGGATCGAGCCCCGCCCCGTAGAGCGGCAGCGCGAACAGCGGGTTCAGCCCATAGGTGGCCGCCGCAATCGAGCCGATGATATATCCTTTGGCTTTGGTGTTCATAGGGTTCATACAGGTTCGAAGATACACATTTTTCCCCTTTGATGGGTATAAAATAAAAAAGGAGCCGATTCCATCGGCTCCTTTTTTATTTCCGGAAAGACACGCTTACACCAACGTGCATTGCAGGTTGCGGTCGCCGTAGGCATCATCCACTTTGCCGACCGTAGGCCAATACTTGTCATCGTGCGGCAGCGGGAATGCGGCCTGCTTGCGCGAATAGGGGTATTTCCATTCGTCGGCGCAAACCACCAGCTGGGTATGCGGCGCGTTGTGGATCACGTTGTTTTCGCGGTCGGCCTTGCCGTCTTCAATCTCCTTGATTTCGGCGCGGATGGCGATAAAGGCATCCACCAGACGGTCGAGTTCGGAAAGAGGTTCGCTTTCGGTAGGTTCCACCATCAAGGTGCCGTGAACCGGGAATGCCACGGTAGGAGCGTGGAAACCGTAGTCCATCAAACGCTTGGCGATATCGCCCACTTGAACGTTGGCGCTCATCATGAATTGGTTGCAATCCAAAATCATTTCGTGGGCGCACATGCCCTGTTTGCCGGTAAAGAAAATCTTGTAGTGGTCTTTGAGACGGGCGCGCAGGTAGTTGGCGTTCAGGATGGCATATTCGGTGGCCGATTTGAGGCCTTCGGCCCCCAGCATGCGGATATAACCGTAGGTGATGGGCAGGATGAAGGCGCTTCCGTAGGGCGAAGACGAAACGGCGTTCCTTCCCGTATGGCTTACCGGAACCAGCACGTGGTCGGGCAGGTAGGGAGCCAGGTGTTTGGCCACGCAGATGGGGCCTACGCCGGGACCGCCGCCGCCGTGGGGCATGGCAAAGGTCTTGTGCAGGTTGAGGTGGCATACGTCGGCGCCCATGTGGCCGGGCGAGGTGAGCCCTACCTGGGCGTTCATGTTGGCGCCGTCCATATAAACCTGCGCGCCGCAGCCGTGAACGATGCCGAGGATTTCCAGCACCGCTTCTTCAAACACGCCGTGCGTGGAAGGATAGGTAATCATGAGGCAGGAAACGTTCGGGCCGTGTTCGGCTACCTTGGCCTTGAGGTCGTTTACATCGATCTCGCCTTCGGGCGTGGAGGCCACCACCACCACTTTCAAGCCCGCCATGGCCGCCGAAGCCGGATTGGTGCCATGCGCC
The DNA here is from genome assembly GCA_964436335.1 of uncultured Bacteroidaceae bacterium. Lineage (GTDB taxonomy): Bacteria > Bacteroidota > Bacteroidia > Bacteroidales > P3 > Pullibacteroides. Next base: position 10,206 of record CAYTCD010000059.1, on the reverse strand, counting down.
GAAGCGGGAATAAGGCAGATGTTGCGGTGGCTTTCGCCCTTGGCTTCCTGGTAGGCGCGGATCACCGAAAGACCCGTGTATTCGCCCGCCGCACCCGAATTGGGTTGGAAGGAGGCTTTGGCAAAGCCGGTTATTTCGCAGAGGTCTTTTTCCAGTTGGTCGATGAGCTCGTGGTATCCTTGGGCTTGGTCGGCGGGCACGAAAGGATGGATGGCGGCCATTTCGGGCAGGCTCAGGCACATCATTTCGGCAGCCGCGTTGAGTTTCATCGTGCAGGAACCCAGCGGAATCATGGCGCGGTTGAGCGAAAGGTCCTTTTCTTCGAGCTTCTTGATGTAGCGCATCATTTCCGTTTCGCTGTGGTAGGTGTTGAACACGGGGTGTTCCAGATAAGGCGTGTTGCGGCGCAGGGATTCGGGAATGTCTTCCAGAATTTCGTGGTTGCAATGGCCGTGGCAGCATTGGCCGCCTTGGCAAACATGTTCCTTGCCCACCGCCTGAGCCAGCACGCCGATGATTTCGCGCACATCTTCCAGTGCGGTCGTTTCATCGATGCTGACACTGAAATGCTTGTCGTCGATATAGTTGAAGTTCATGCGGTGTTCGAGCGCGATTTTGCGGATGGTTTCGATCGAAACCGGGCTTTCGAAGCAGAGGGTATCGAAGAAAACGGTATTGAGCTGCTTGAAGCCGTATTCCGTGCCGCGTTTGGCAAGACGTTTGGCGTTGGCGTGGATATCGAGCGCGATTTGGCGGATACCGTCTTTGCCGTGATATACGGCGTACATGCCCGACATCACCGCCATCAAGGCCTGGGCGGTACAGATGTTGGAGGTGGCTTTGTCGCGTTTGATGTGCTGTTCGCGGGTCTGCAGGGCAAGACGCAGGGCGCGGTTGCCCTGGGCATCTACGGTAATGCCGATGATACGGCCGGGCATGGAGCGTTTGAAAGCGTCGGTGCAGGCAAAGAAACCGGCCGAAGGCCCGCCGAAGCCCAACGGAAGCCCGAAACGCTGGCTGTTGCCGAACACGCAGTCCGCCCCGTCCTGTCCGGGAGCGCGCAGCACGGCCAAAGCCATCAGGTCGGAGGCCACCGCCACCAAGGCACCGGCGGCGTGGGCTTTGTCGATAAAGGCTTTCAGTTCGTGAACCTGTCCGTTGCGATCTACTTGTTGAATCACGGCGCCGAACACTTCGGGCGTGAACTCGAAGTCTTCCATGCGGCCGGTCTTGACCACGAAGCCGAGCAGGTGGGCGCGCGTTTCGATAACGCTGAGGGTTTGCGGGAACACACGTTCATCCACAAAGCATACGTTGGCGTTGGCTTTCACCTTGTCGCGGTTGCGGCCGTGGTAGAACATAATCATGGCTTCGGCCGCCGAAGTGCCTTCGTCCAGCAGCGAAGCGTTGGTGAGGGGAAGCCCGGTCATGTCGGCGATAACGGTCTGATAGTTGAGCAGCGCTTCCAGACGGCCTTGGGAAATTTCGGCCTGATACGGGGTGTAGGAGGTGTACCAACCCGGATTTTCAAGGATATTGCGCGTAATGACGGCCGGCGTGATACAGTTGTAGTAGCCCATGCCGATATAGGAGCGGAATACTTGGTTCTTGGCCGCCAGGGCGTGCAGGTGGTTCAGATACTGGTATTCGTTCATGGGTTGGGGCAGATCCAGCGGTTTGGAGAGCCGGATAGCGGCCGGAACCGTTTTTTCGATCAGTTCGTCCATGCTCTTTACCCCGATGGTTTCGAGCATTTTCTGCGTCTGTTCGGGATTGGGCCCGTTGTGACGGCAGGCAAAGTTGTTTGTGATCATGGTTATTTTGTTTAAAAATCTTTTTCGTTTTATCAGCGTATCCGGCTGCCGTGCCTTTTCCAGTAAAGGATCAGCAGGAAACCAAATATCATGCCGCCCAGATGGGCGAAGTGCGCCACCCCGTCGGCGGTTCCTCCGATGCCGGCAAAGAGTTCAATCAACCCGTAGATGATGACGAACCATTTGGCACGGATGGGAATAAAGAAGTAGAGGTAGATGGGCACGTTGGGAAAACACATCCCGAAAGCCAGCAAAATGCCGAAGACGGCTCCGGAAGCTCCTACCGTAACGATATTGTTGACATAGTGCTGCACCGAAACCGGGTCGTATTTCTGCATGACGGGAACCAATTCCCAGGCCTGCACACCGCTCTGTATGAGCCCTGCGCCGATGCCCGTCACCAGATAATAGACCAGAAAACGCTTGCTTCCCCAATAGTTTTCGAGCGCATGACCGAACATCCAGAGCGCGAACATATTGAAGAACAGGTGCGAGAAGTTGCCGTGCATGAACATGTAGGTGATGAACTGGAACGGATAGAAATGCTCGGCGGTGAAATAGTGCAGCCCCAGCCATCGGCTCAGGTCGATGCCCCTTGTGGCTAGGCTGATGTCGGCCAGATAAAAGAGCACGTTCAGTATCAAGAGGTTCTTTACCACCGGAGGCAGAAAGGAAAACCCTTGTATGCGGTAATTGTTATCCTGCGTGTACATTTTTTTGCTTTAATTTTGTTTGTTTTGTCGGGGAGATGCCAATAGTTCGGCCATTTCCCGACGGTCCACCACCCTGATGATCCGTTTGCCTGACGGAGATAGATCCGGCATGGGACCGGAAAACAATCTGTTCGTCAAATATAAGATTTCTTCTTGAGATAGAGGTGTTCCGGATTTGATGGAGAGTTCTTTTGCCACCGCCAACGCGATATCTTCGGGCTTTTTACCCGTGGTATGCGGCCGGCGGGCGTTATAGGTCTCAATGATACCTTCCAAAATGTCTTGCACGCGGCTTTCCTGAATGCCGACGGGCAATGCGTTGACAAGAAAAGCGTTTCCTCCCACCCATTCGATGCTCCATCCCAGTCCGTTCAGTTCTTGGCGGATTTCCTGCAACATTTCGGCATTGGCTGTGGAAAGTTCCACCGTTTGCGGAAAAAGCGTGCTTTGGGAGGGACAATTGCCTTCTTTGAGCACGGTGTAGTCGTTAAAGATGATCCTTTCGGAGGCGGCTTCCTGATCAATAAGGGCTAAGCCTGATTTGAGCGGGGTTATGATGTAACTATCGAAAAGTTGAAAAATCCGGATGGTGTTCGTTTGTGTCTTTTCCGGCTGCGGGGGGCGGGAACTATCTTCGATACGGGTGTCGCTTTCCACTTCTTCGCAACAATCCAACAGCAATTGTACGGGTTTTTCTTGAATTTGTATGGAAGACTGCATCAAGGCAAAACTTTCAGCGTAAGCCTCGTTGTAGGTTTTATTGTGTTTTTGTGGAGTTGATGCCGGATGTGGATTGGTGAACGGGTTGTAGTCTGGATTGAAGTGTAGCGAAGGGGGCGTGGGAACATAACCTTGCGGTTTATGTTCGTAGGGAAGGGCCTGTTCCGATTCAAAATCAATAACGTTCCCCATCTGGTTTAGGCCAAGTGCGTGTTTCACGGCCGAAACCAATACGCCGTAAATCAGTTCCTGATTACAGAAGCGTATCTCGGTTTTGGTTGGATGGATATTGACATCGATGGTTTCGGGTTCTACCTCCAGATGAAGGAAAAATACCGGTGACTTGCCTTCCGGAAGCAAGCTCTGATAGGCTTTTTCAACGGCATTTGACAAGCCGCTGTGGCGTATGTAGCGGCGGTTGACAAAAATAAACTGTTTGTTGCGCCCTTTTATGCAATAGTCTGGCGAACAGATATAGCCCATTACCTTGAGCCCCGAAACGCTCTCGGAGGTCTTTACCAAACGGGCTTCGTAGGCTTTTCCCATCAACTGGATGATCCTGCGGTTGAGGTTGGTCGCTTCCAGATGGTAAACCTTTTTTCCGTTCCGGTAAAGTTGAAAACAAATACCGGGTTGAGCAAGGGCGATACGGTTGAACTCGTCTTCGATATAGCGGTATTCCACCTCGTCGCTTTTGAGAAACTCGCGGCGGGCGGGCGTATTGAAATAGAGGTTGCGTACAAAAAATACCGTACCGGGGGGGCAGGAGCAATCCTCCACCGATAAGATTTTGTTACCTTCGATAAGAACCTTTGTTCCCGTTTCATTATTGTGCAGACGGGTCTGCACTTCAACCTGTGCCACAGCGGCAATCGAGGCTAGGGCTTCCCCCCGGAATCCCATGGTGCGGATATTCTGCAGGTCTTCGGCTGAACGCAATTTAGAGGTGGCGTGGGGTAGAAAGCATCGTTCGGCATCTTCCGCATTCATGCCGCAACCGTTGTCGGATACTTGGATAAGCGTGCGTCCACCGTCCTGAACGTGCAGTTCTATTTCAGACGCGCCGGCATCCACCGCATTTTCGAACAATTCCTTTACCGCCGAAGCGGGACGGTTCACCACTTCGCCTGCCGCAATCTGGTTGGCGATAAATTCGGGAAGAAGATTAATCACACTTTCCATGCCCGATACAATCCTTTATTGGAGAACCCACCATAAAAGAGCCAGAAGCAACACGAGATAAATCATCAGCCTGCGGGATGAAAGCAAACCCTTGGTTTGTTTTGTGTTGCGTTGGAACGACTCGCGTATGCGCACTTTGGCTTCGGCAAGCTGTTCGTCTTGGGGTGTCTCGGCGGCGTATTTCTTTTTCAGTTGCTCCAAACGTTCTTTTTCCGGGTCGTAATAACGCGGATTGATATTGAATTGACGGTGTTTGGGCGTTGGAAAAAAGTTGGGGAGAAAAGAAGCCATGGCGGGTTATTTGTTGAGCGCTTCCAAAATCAATGTCTGGTAAAATTCTTCCAATGTCCAACCCATCTGGCGGACCATTTTGGGAACGATGCTTTCTTCAGACTGTCCGGGGGTGGTGTTCACCTCAAGAAAATAAACGTGGCGGGATTCGTCTTCCACAATAAAATCGCAGCGGACAATGCCCGAACAGTTTAAAATCCGATAGACACGGGTGGAAATCTCTCCGATTTCCTGTGCCAGTTCATCGGGAACGGGTGCCGGAACGATTTCTTCTGAAGCTCCTTCGTATTTTGCCTGATAATCGAAAAACTCGTTTTTGGGAACGATGGCGGCCAAAGGCAGCACGGTGATTTTTCCATTGATACGCATAAGGCCACACGAATACTCCTTGCCCTTCACAAAACGTTCCACCAACACTTCCTTGTCTTCCATAAAGGCGTTGGCGATGGCCGCCGGCAGGTCATCGGGATTCTTGACCTTGCTTACACCGATACTGGAACCTTCTGAATTGGGTTTAACAAAGCAGGGGAAACCGAGGCGCTTTCCGATTTCTTCGGTATCGTAGTTTTCCTGCCGCAGCAGATGCACCGATTCCGATACACGGATGCCGTGTTGGGCGAGGATGGCGTTGCAGAACGCCTTGTTGAAGGTAAGGGCCGAGGTACAGGCGTTACAGGTGGTGTAGGGAATATGGAGCAAATCGAAGTACCCTTGCAGAAGGCCGTTTTCGCCAGGCGTTCCGTGAATGTTGATGAATGCCAGGTCAAAGCGGATATTACTGCTGGAGAGCGTGAAATTGTTCTTGTCTATTTCATCGGTGCTGCCGTCCTCCGCCTTATAGTACCAGCGGTTGGGCTCGATGATGATTTTGAAAACCCGATAGCGGTCGGTGGGAATATGTTTGGCAATCGATTCGGCACCGTTGATCGAAATAACGCTTTCTTTGGAGAATCCTCCGCAGACAAGGGCAATGTTGAGTTTGTTCATGGCAATGACATTGAAAATGGGTCTAACCTGCAAATTTATGAAAAACTCCTTATTCGGAGTGTTTTCAAGCGTAAGTATGTACACTCATTCCTTGGGCGGCCTTGAGGTAGTTGATACCATACCAGCTTATCTGGAGCGCGATGAAACCCAGTATCTGCACCCCTGCGCATGTCATGGGGCCGAACAGACGGTTTTCTGTAAAACAGTGGCGCATACCTATATAAAGTCCGTAGCAGAGCAAAGTGATCAAGGCCCATGTCTCCTTAGGATCCCAGTTCCAATAGTATCCCCAGGCCTGTTTGGCCCAGACCGCGCCCAGGCAGATGCCGGCCAGAATGAAGCCGGCCCCGAGCTGCGTAAGCTGGTCTATATGGCGCATGTACCGTGTGTCGGCGGCATAACAGGGGCGGATAAGGCTCAGAAGGGAGAGCAGAAAAGACACCGAAAGCAGGCCGTAAGCAAAGATATAGACGATTACGTGCGGAATGAACCAGATGCTTTGTAAAATGGGCATCAACGGACGGGTCTGCAGTTCGGGCCGAAGCAGGTTGAGCAAGAGAAAAACGGTGGAAACCACCGTGCTCAATCCCAATATCCAGCGATAACGGTAGGTTGCATATACACATAGACCGCAGAGTGAGAGGAAGAACGCATACCAAAGCCGCGTTTCGCCCATACTGGCCAAGGGCGGGCGCTGCGCTTCTATCCAAAAACCGGTAATAAAGCCCCCCAGTATCGCTATGCCGGCAATGGCTGAGAGAAGGGCGGGTTTGCGTTTGTGCAACATGGCCAATATCGAGGCGGTGATTTGGCAAAGTATGCTTGCCAAGGCAAATCCGATAAAGTGATTCCAGTTCATCGCGTGAGGGTTTGGGTTTTGCGTGAAGCCAACAGGTTTTGAAGCCATGCGCCTAACATGCCGATAAAAATGAGCAGGATGCCGAGATCGGTTACCGGTTTCCAAGGGTCTTTCACAACCTCAAGGGCAACATAGGGATCCCAGAATCCATATTCTTCTTTGTAGGATTTGAGGTAAATGGCATGATTCCCCACGCGGCAGGGGTGGTTGGGCCGGACTGTTGCAAGGCGGGTCATGCCGCTGTCGTTTTTGATTTCATAGATCGTCAGGTCGGCGCGGTAACCGGAGGGGGCACGTTTGCCTATTCCCAGAATACGGTCGGGATCAATTTCAAAAACCGTTGGCAGTTGCAGTGCGTTGCCGCCACTGAGCCATGCTGTATCGGTGCGGTTCGTTCCGCCGACCGAAATTTCGGCCAGTACCGCCGGTATATGCCCGTCTCCATCAAAGGGTTCGGCAAAGGTCTTTCCGTTTTCGGTAAGTATCCGTGCTTGCGGCAGGTAGGAGAGAATGCGGATATGGCAGTCAAGAAGATCGCCTTCTGCCGGAATTCCGGAATTTGCCCGCAACCTGAAATACTGCGGTCTGCCTTCAGGAAGGATGTAGCCGTTATGGCTGTTTACGATATACAACACGGGTGGATGGTAGTCTATCTGAAAACGGTTGAGGGCCACGGCGAAAGGAAGTTGTTTGCGCTCGCCTTCCCGGTTGTGGGCTGTCCACACGGGGGTGGAATTGGCCCAGACTTCAATTTGATGCCGTTCCAGACTTCCGCTGCCAAAAAGAAGGGAGAGTACAGTGATGAAAATACCGGTTGGAATCAGATTGGAAAGCTGCTTGGCATCCGTTTTGAAACGCTGCAGGATAAACATGCCCAACACCGTGAGAAAGAGCGACACGGTGGCAATCAGTAAAGCCGACTGCTTGAGGTTCCGCAAAAAAGCGAGACCATCGCTTTGGTCGGCATCCTGACGGATCGACCCCATACACAGGCATACGAAAAGCAACAACACCGTGCAGATGCAGAGCGAGAGAGGAGAATAAAGGCGGGCAAGGAATCGGCTACGTTGCGAAAGTAGGTAGAGCACCGTTGCCAATATTGCCGGAGCAAGCCCCAAAAGACAGGAGAAAACCATTATTTACCTTGTTGTTTGAGGTATTCGTTAAAAAGGCGTGCCACGTATTTGCCGAATACATCGAATTCTATGTTTACAACCGTGCCTTCCTTGATATTGTGGAAATTGGTTTCGGCAAAAGTGTAGGGAATGATGGCTACCGAAAACTTGCCGGGCAGAGAGTCCACTACGGTGAGGCTAACGCCGTTTACGCAGATGGAGCCTTTCTCTACCGTAAAATGTTCGTGATTGCCGGGTGTGAATCCGAAATGGAATTTCCAACTTCCGTCCAGGACTTCCACTTTTTCGCACACGGCGGTCTGATCTACATGTCCTTGTACGATATGCCCATCGAAGCGGCCGTCCATGCGCATGGAACGTTCTATGTTCACTTCCGTGCCTACTTGCCAGAAACGGAGATTGGTGCGTTGCATGGTTTCGTCCATGGCCGTCACCGTATATTGATCGTTTTGCGGATCAAGCTTCACTACCGTAAGACAAACGCCGTTGTGCGCCATGCTTTGGTCTATCTTGAGCTCTTTTGCCACCGGCGTACGGAGTGTGAAATGGAAGTTGCTGCCTTCCTGTTCGATTTTTGTTACCGTGGCGATTTTTTCGATGATACCTGTAAACATATCGGTGTAAATTTGATGTTTGTTGTTTTAGAAAAAGTTGTCCGTCAAAGAGCGGCTTCCCTTACCGATTGCTTGAAAATTTCCATGCCTTCGTCTATTTCGGCTTCGGAAACAGTGAGCGGCGGGGTGAGTGCCAATGCCTTATGGTTGAAGAGCAACCAGAACGTGATGAGTCCGTTTTGCATGCATTTTTCCTGAATCCTGGCCGTGAGCGGTTCGTTGTCGAAATGGGCGGCAAGGAAAAGCCCTTTTCCGTGAACCGAAACCACTTGCGGAATTTCGGCCAAGTGGCGGCGTATTCTTTCTCCTTTAGGGTTCACAAGGGGCAGCACATCGGGATGCAGGATGAGGTTGAGGGAGGCCAAGGCCGCCGCGCAGCTCAGGGGATGCCCTCCGAAAGTGGAGGCGTGTCCCATAAGCGGATGTTCGTTGTTGAGCAGCTCCATCAATGCTTCGCTTGCCACAAAGGCTCCGATGGGCATACCCCCTCCCATACCTTTGGCAATGCAGAGTATATCGGGTACAATGCCGGAATGTTCAAAGGCAAAGAGTTTACCGCTCCGTCCGAAACCGCTTTGTATCTCATCGAAGATCAGCAGTGTGCCCGTCTGGGTGCAACGTTGACGCAAAGCTTGCAAAAAGAAGGTGTCGGCTTCTGTCATACCGCTGCCCGATTGAATTACTTCCGTAATCACACAACAGGTTTTATCGGTAATTTGCGACAATTGACCGGTGTTGTTGTATTCAAGCATGCGGTGTTCGGGCAAAAGCGGGTCGAAGCGGTGACGGATAGGATTGTTTCCCAGAGCACTCATCGCCCCCATCGTGCTGCCGTGATAGGAATTGCCGAAGGAGATGATTTCGCTGCGGTGATTGTAGAGCCGGGAGAGTTTGATGGCGCCTTCGATAGCTTCCGAACCCGAATTGAGCAGGAATACCTTTTGCAATTGTGGCGGTAAATGCCGGCAAAGGGTTTCGGCCAATTCCAGTTGAGGTTTTTGGATAAACTCCCCGTACACCATGATATGGAGATATTTCTGCATCTGTTCCTCAATGGCTTGGAGAACAACGGGGTTTCGATGCCCTACATTGTTTACACAGATGCTTGAGATAAAGTCCATATAGCGTTTTCCATCCGTGTCCCAGATGTAAACGCCTTCGCCCTTGGCCACATCGATGATAAAAGGTTCGAACTCGGAAGCCTGTGCGATGTAACGCTTGAAAAGATGTTGATGATTGAGGTTCATAACCTGTTGTTTTGGCGCGGGATACACACCGAAAGGGTATATTGCCGCCCGCACGTGCAAATATAGGCAGATTTACCCGTCCACAAGTGATGTTTTTGTTGGCTTTTATTTAATTTGATTGCTTATGTTATTTATTTGTAACTTATTGCCTTTTTATAAAGACTAAGAAACCAAAGGCGCTATCCGACAAGTACGGATTTGTCCCCTTTATGCGGTGGCGAGGATGTAGGGGGGGCCACAAGGATTTCTTGTGAGTTCTCTAAACAATCTCCCAATGGCCACCTTTATCGGGGTCTATACGCTTTAGGATTCCTTGGTTTTGCAGTTTTTGGAGATGATATTTCACACCATCTTCAGTAATACCATCGATACCCGCAGCAATTTCCTTACGGCTGGCATTCGGATGACTCTGCACATATTCAAGTATGCTTACCTGTACATTAGATAAACTCTGGGTAGTTTTCTGGGTAGTTTCATTGGTAATATCCTGAGAAACATCCTCTTCGTTCGAATAGACTTCTACACAGAAAACCGTCAGTTTCGAGACGTCGAAGGCGGCCTCCTTGTTGCCGTTCTCGCGTAATATATCCTGCACCCGCTTCACGCCCTGATTGAACATATTGACGTATTTCATCTCCTTCAT
>CAYTCD010000058.1:795-11535 GCA_964436335.1 uncultured Bacteroidaceae bacterium | reverse complement strand
TTGCGATAGAATCTTCCTGCGACGATACCTCGGCCGCCGTTTTGAACGACGACCTGTTGCTTTCCAACATGATTGCCGGACAAAAAGTGCATGAGCTCTATGGCGGTGTGGTACCGGAACTGGCTTCCCGGGCACATTTGCAGAATATCGTTCCTGTGGTGGATACCGCCCTCAAGACGGCCGGCATCCCTAAACAGCAACTCGACGCCATCGCCTTTACACGCGGTCCGGGCCTGCTCGGTTCCTTACTGGTCGGAGTATCTTTCGCCAAGGCGATGGCCCTTTCGCTCAATATCCCGCTGGTGGAGGTAAACCATCTACAGGCACATGTGCTTTCGCATTTTCTGCGTACACCGCAATACAGCCATGTGCCGCAATTTCCGTTTCTTTGCCTGCTCGTTTCGGGCGGACATACCCAGATTCTACAAGTGAACCGGCCGGACGATTTCAAGATCTTGGGCGGCACGATAGACGACGCGGCCGGAGAATGCATCGACAAAGCGGCAAAAATCATGGGATTGCCTTATCCGGGAGGACCCGTGATAGACAAGCTGGCAAAAGAAGGCAACGGACAGCGTTTCCGTATCGCCAGACCACGTATCCCCGGTTTAGACTACAGTTTCAGCGGACTCAAGACTTCGTTTCTGTATATGGTACGCGATGAACTCAAGAAAGACCCCGAGTTCATTACCCGGAATCTCAACGACCTCTGTGCTTCGGTTCAGAAAGCCGTAGTGGATTGCCTGCTCGAAAAACTGGTGGCGGCCTGCAAACAGACCGGCATACGGCAGGTAGCAATCGCAGGAGGCGTTTCAGCCAATTCCCTCCTGCGCGAACAATTGACCCAACATGCCGCATGCCATGGTTGGGAAGCCTTTATCCCCCCTCTTTCCTTTACCACCGACAACGCCGCCATGGTGGGCATCGCCGGTTACTTCAAACTGCAACAAAAAGCGTTCTGCGATTTATCGGCCACTCCCTACGCCCGTTCATAAACCCTAAATCCATCCGAAAAATCTTTGAGCGTTTCGCCGAATTTTCGTATCTTTGAGTATTCCGGCTTTTGTCGAACCAAAATTCCGGAACTTGTTATGAAACGGATAACCCTGATTTTTAACCGACTTCTTTATGAACCTAGCGTTCATTTCATGTTGATAGCATTGTGGATGGTATCGGGTTCCTTACAGGCACAATCCTACCCCGCTCCCGCCCACAAGAAAAGCTATTCGGTATTGGCTTTGGGTGAAACGCTCAAAGTGGCGGTTGAGCGGAACGGCATCTACAAGATAACGTATGAAGACCTGTTGTCGGGCGGCCTGCTGTCGGATGAAATAGCCTCGCAGAAAATAGCCTTGTACGGCAATGTTTCGGGCATGCTGCCCACCTTCAATCTGGCGGAAACCTACGATGACCTCAGCCCGCTGCCAATCTCGCTCCACGACGGAGGGGACGGCATGTTCGGTCCGGGCGACTACTTTCTTTTTTTCGGTGAATCGCCCCACCGTTGGACCTATGAAAATGAGAAATTTCGTTATATTCCACATAATTACAGCGACTTATCTTTTTATTTCGTAAGCCTTCACGCCGAAATAGAGCATCGGGTGGAATCCGCCACCGTTCAAACGGTTGAGGCCCCGCTCAGCATAGAAGATTTTCCCGAACACATCCGTTATGAAACCAACACGGTAAACCTTTGCCACGGCGGTTATACCTGGGTAGGCGAAACTTTTGCCTTTTCGGGTAATGAACGTAGTTTCACCCTCAGTTCTCCCGACCCGAAGGCCGGAGAAAAAGCGACGCTGGAAGTGGCCACCATCGCCACCTCCTTTAACGGAACGGCCTCTTTCCTTGTTTCCTGCAACGATGTATCGTTCAGCATCTATCATTCCGCATATAGTTCCACCTCGGTGTGTGCCGACAACCGGTCTGCCCAAAGAACCGTATCGGTAAACGGAAACAACACCACGGTACGGCTTAGTTTTAATAAAACCGGCAGTACCGAAGCCGGCTATTTAGACTACATCAACCTCTTCTATACCCGCCGGCTCAGGCTTTCCGAACCGATGCTTTCCTTCCGCAGTCCGGAAGCTATCGGAAAAAACGCCCGCTTTATAGTGGAAGCCTCTTCTTCAAGCCGGATCTGGGATATAACAGACATCTACCATATCGCCGAACTGGCCACCACCGTTGAAGGATCTGGAAAAATAAGCTTCTCAACCCGTGCCGACGGGCAACTGCATGAATACATAGCCTTTGACCCCGCCCATTGTCCCTCCCCCCGGTTCGACGGCAAGGTAAAAGCCCAAAACCTACACGAATTACAAAATATCTCGTTTATCGTGGTTTCGTATCCCGATTTTCTGGAGCAGGCGCAACAGATTGCCCGACTGCATCGGGAACGCGATGGCATAACGGCCTACGTAGCCACCACCGAAGAAGTGTACAACGAATTCTCGTCCGGCGCGAAGGATCCGTCTGCCATACGTCTTTTTCTCAAATGCATCCGCGACAAATCAGACGAAGCCAAACGCCCTTCCTCTCTTTTGCTTTTCGGAGCGGCCTCGTACGATTACAAAAACATTCTCGGCAATGTTTCGGATTTTGTACCCACCTTGGAAGCTTATGGAAACAACATCGAAGGGGCTGGCACACCTTCCGAAGACAATTTCGGCTATCTGGACGACAATGCCGGCACCAATCCGGAAAATGCCACATCTTATGGAAAATTGGAAGTAGCCATAGGACGTTTACCCGTACGAACGGTAGAAGAAGCCCGGAATATGGTGGAAAAGATAGATATCTACTCCAGCCGCTCCTATATTCATGACCCGGGACAACCCAACCTGTCGGGCAATTTCGGTAATTGGCGGAATGAAGTGGTTTTTGTTACCGACGACGGATTTGAAGAAGGTATGGAGACCATGATTCTCTCACAAGATTACATCCTGAACCATATTCCCTACATCCATCTCTCCAAATTGTATTCGGACTATTACCAGCGGGAATCTTCCTCGGTAACGAGCCGGATTCCCGACCTTGAGAACGCCATACGCGAACAAGTGGAAAACGGCTGTCTGTTTATCGGATATTACGGACACAGCGGCTGGAATTCGTGGTCTGACGAAAAAATCCTGACCAACGATATCATCGACAGCTGGAAAACCAGTTATACTTTTCCCATCATGATGGCCTCGTCTTGTTCTTTTGCCTATTACGACCAAATTGCCCAGGTTTCGGGTGCGGAACGCAGTGTTCTCAAGGCACATGCCGGTGCTATCGCAATGGTCGCCACTAGCCGTATCGCCACAACGAAGTCTATCGAAGATATACAGAAACGCTTTGCCGAAAGCCTTATCCAAAAAAACGAAGGAAAGATAACCACTATAGGTGAAGCCTTTCTATTTGCCAAAACCACCGCACAAGGGGGAGGTGCGAATAAATTTATGCTGCTGGGGGATCCCGCCCTGCGGGTGGCTTTGCCCGAACACAATATAGAAACGCTCCGGATCAACGGAAAAGAAGCCGGTTCGGCGGATTTGGACACCTTGAAAGCCCTCTCGCCCATCACCATCGAAGGTCAGATAGTACGCCATGACAACACGCGGATAGAAGACTTCAACGGCACTTTGATGATAAAAATCTACGACAAGACCGTTACCAAGACCACGCTGGGACTTTACAATCCGCAAATCCAGAAATATAACGAACCTGTAACTTATACCGATCAGAACAGCCTGCTTTTTCAAGGCACCACAGAGGTTAAAGACGGTTTTTTCTCATTTAGTTTCATCGTGCCAAAAGACATACAATACAGTTACGGAAACGGACGTATCAGTTATTATGCCTACTCCGAAAACAGCGATGCCAACGGCAGTTTCGACCGCATCGTTGTGGGGGGATTCAACGAAGACGCCGTTTTAGACACCACCGCCCCGATTGTGGATCTCTTCATAGAAAAAAACAATTATCTCGGGGGAACGGTGGGAGAGGAACCCTACCTGTATGCGGAAATCAGCGATGCCTACGGCATCAACACCACCGGCGCCGGCATTGGCCACGACATGACGGTTGTGCTTGACGACGACCTGCGGAATCCCATTGTGGTCAACAATCATTTCCGCTACAATACGGGCAGTTACAAGGAGGGATACCTGCGTTATCCGCTGAATCACCTTGAACCAGGCCGGCATACGGTAAGACTCAAGGTATGGAACATCAACAACATCTCCACCACCCGGACCATTTCCTTTAACGTGGACGGTTCTTCCCGATTCAAGGTGTTCGATATGAAAGCCGTTCCCAATCCTGTGCGGGGAGGCTACGTTGACTTTTACTTCAACCACAACGGAGTGGGCGGTGGTGTGGAACGTTGCGATTTCAATGTTTTCAGTTTGCAGGGTACGAGAGTGGCCGATTTCAGTTACCGAATTTCCGATCTTTCCGGATATTCGATAGGGCCCTTGCGTTGGAATCTATCTTCAAACTCAGGAAAACCATTGCAAGCCGGCATGTATGTATGCCACATGAAAGCCGTCAGCGCAGACGGAAAAGTGGTGCAACAGAGCGTAAAACTAGTGGTGATACATTAACTTACTCGGTAAGCCGTCCCAAGAGTGTGGCCGCCGTGCAGTCTTCCACCTTCACCTTTACATAATCACCCACGGATACCTTTGGTTTTTCACCGGCAAGCGACGGATTGTCGAACACCGCCACTTTGTTCTGCGAGTTGCGGCCGAAATACTGCAAAGCATTTTTCTTTGAAACACCTTCCACCAAAATTTCAAATGTCTTTCCCACATCCCGGCGGTTGCTTTCGAGAGAGAGTTGCTGTTGAAGGCCTATAATTTCGTTGAGACGGCGCAGTTTCACCTCTTCGGGTATGTCATCGGGATAGTTTTTGGAGGCGAAAGTGCCCGGACGCTCGGAATACTTGAACATAAAGGCCGAATCGTAACCCACTTCGCGCATCAGCGAGAGTGTTTGCCTATGGTCTTCTTCCGTTTCGCCGCAAAAACCGGCGATAATATCGGTGGAGATGCCGCAGTCGGGTATTTTTTCGCGGATGGCGGCTATCCGCCCAAGATACCATTCCCGGTCGTACTTGCGTTTCATTTTGGCCAGCATGGCCGAACTTCCCGACTGCACCGGAAGATGGACAGCCTTGCAGATATTGGGGAACGCCGCCATTACCGCAATCAGTTCATCGGAAAGGTCTTTGGGGTGGGAAGTGGAGAAACGCACCCGCAAACCCGGATCTATCGAGGCCACGCGCCGCATCAGTTCGGCAAAATTAACGCCGTCGGCCTGATAAGAATTGACATTCTGTCCTAAAAGCGTAACCTCCCGATAGCCCGCTTCTAAAAGAGTTTCCGCCTCACGCACAATAGTGTTTGCCGCACGGCTACGTTCCTTTCCTCTTGTGTAGGGCACCACACAATAGGCGCAGAAATTCTGACATCCGCGCATAATCGAAATAAAAGCCGAAATATGATTGGAACCCAGACGAACCGGTTCTATATCCTGATAGGTTTCATCGTTGGAGAGAATCACATCGATGCCCTTTTGTCCCGCTTCCACCTCATTCAGCAAACGCGGCAGGCTCCGGTAGGCATCCGGTCCCACCACCAGGTCTATATCCAGATTCGAGGCCAACAACTCTTCCTTAAGCCTTTCGGCCATACAACCCACAATGCCCACCTTCATGCCGGGACGTTTCTTTTTAAGGGCCACAAATTCCTTAAGACGGTTGAATACCCTTTGTTCGGCATGGTCGCGTATGGAACAGGTGTTGACCAATATCAGATCCGCCTGCGCATAATCAGAAGCGGTATCGTATTTTTCTTTCAAGATGGATGCCAAGATTTCCGAATCGGCAAAATTCATCTGGCATCCGTAGGTTTCAATAAACAAAAGAGGTTTCATATACTTGGGGTACTTCGGCAAAAAAAAAGCGGAGCTTGCTGCTCCGCCTCTTTTCTTACATCGCGCTGTTTTCGGCTTTCGTTTGCAGCTGCTGGATGTAAATGGCTTTTAGTCTGCGTTCCCTGGCCACAACAGAGGGTTTGGTAAACTTTTGACGGTTTCTCAATTCCCTTACCACGCCCGTCTTTTCAAACTTTCTTTTGAGTTTCTTAAGCGAGCGTTCAATGTTTTCGCCTTCTTTTACAGGAACAATGATCATACTAAATACCTTTTCCTTTCTTAAAAAGTGATTAATAATTGGTTTTTGGAGACCATCCGGAAGAACCAAACCATCTCCGAACTGCAAAAGTAGTTTTTTTTTGCCGATTAAAAAAATTTCGTAACTTTGCACCCCATTGTTTTCAGGGAATGGTCTCATGGCCGAGTGGTTAGGCAACGGTCTGCAAAACCGTGTACAGCAGTTCGAATCTGCTTGAGACCTCTGATTGTAGAACGGGCTGTGTGGTGAATGCCATACAGCCTTTTTTATAGGCAAATTTTTTCAAGACATGGACTTGTTCGAACAAATCAACAACGACATCAAGGCCGCCATGCTGGCGCACGAAACCGTTAAGCTGGCCGCTTTGCGCGGCGTAAAGAAAGAATTTCTGGAAGCCAAGACCTCCAAGAACGCCAACGGCGAACTGAGTGATGAAACCGCCGTCAAGATCCTGCAGAAAATGGTGAAACAGCGCAAGGAATCCGCTGCCATCTTTACCGAACAGAACCGCGCGGATCTGGCGGAAAACGAATTGGCGGAAGCCGGCTTTATCGAAGCCTACCTGCCCAAGCAGCTCTCGCCCGAAGAAATCGAGGCGGAAGTAAAGAAAATCATGGAACAGACCGGCGCGGCCTCGATGAAGGACATGGGCAAGGTAATGGGCGCGGCCTCCAAGGCGCTGGCAGGAAAGGCCGACGGCAAGGTGATTTCGGACATCGTGAAGAAACTGCTCGCTTAATCCGCACCCGGCATGAACTCTCCGCTTCTTTCCCGAACGGTGCGCGTGGGCAATCTCCACATAGGGGGCAACCATCCCGTGGTGATTCAGTCGATGACCAACACCGACACCCTCAACACCGAAGCCACCGTGGAACAGAGCCAACGCCTGTTCGACCTCGGCTGCCGGCTGGTGCGCATCACCGCCCCCGGTCTCAAGGAAGCGCACAATCTGGAGAACATCAAGAGCCGCCTGGTTCAGAAAGGCTACACCGACCCGCTCTGCGCCGACATTCATTTTTTGCCCGAAGCGGCTTCGGTGGCGGCGCAAATCGTGGAGAAGGTACGCATCAATCCGGGCAACTACTGCGATAGAAAAACCGGAAAAACCGAATTTTCTCCCGCCGAACAGCAAGCCGAACGCCAACGTATCGGCCAACGCATCGCCCCGCTCCTGGAAATCTGCCGGCAGCACGGCACGGCCATCCGCATCGGCGTGAACCAAGGTTCGCTTTCGGAACGCATGGTGAGCCTCTACGGCAACACGCCGCTGGCCATGGTGGAAAGCGCGCTGGAGTTTACCGGCATCTGCCATGACTTAGGCTTTGACCAAATCGTGGTTTCGATGAAATCGAGCCGCGTAAGGACCATGGACCAAGCGGTGCGTATGTTTGCCCGCCGCATGATGCAGAACGGCCTGATCTATCCCCTGCACTTGGGCGTTACCGAAGCCGGAAACGGCGAAGACGCCCGTCTGCTGTCGGCCATCGGTATCGGCGGCCTGCTCTGCGACGGCATCGGCAACACAATACGGGTCTCGCTTACCGAAGCCCCCGAAAACGAAGTTCCCGTGGCAAGGCGCATCGTGGATGCCGCCAAAGAACTGCGGGAACTGCCGCCATCCGTTTGGGAACAGAAGCACCTGAAGATAGAAGGATGTCCGATTTCGGAAGAACAGAAGACCATCGCCGCCATCCGTTTGGGAAAACGCATGCTGCAAGGAGAAAAAGAGGGTTTCCGCATCGAAACGCAAGACTCCTCGGAGGGAGAACGCTTGGTAAACGACCTGTTGCAGGCCTCAGGGCTGAAATTTCATAAAACGCGCTTCATCGCCTGCCCTTCCTGCGGCAGAACCAAATACGACATTCAGAAAGCCTTGGCGCAGGTAAAGGAAACGTTTCCCGACTATCCCGACCTCACCATCGCCGTGATGGGCTGTGTGGTGAACGGTCCGGGCGAGATGGCCGATGCAGACTTCGGCTATATCGGTTGCGGCAACGGCAAAGTGAACCTGTACCGGCACGGTGTATTGGAAAAAGCCAGTGTTTCCGAAGAAAAAGCACTGGAAGAACTTGAAAAACTGATTGCGGAATCAAAGAAATAGTTCCGGTTCGGCACGCCGGACATACATCTCTTCCAGTTCGTGTTGGTGGTAGAGATAGCCCTCGTCTTCGTAGTAGCGGGCATTTTCGGGGCAACCCTTGATGCACGCGCCGCATTTGATGCAGATGCCCGTGTATTCGCGCACATTTTCACGGCTTATCGAACCCATGGGGCAGCGTTCGGCGCAACGCTTGCAGTCGGTGCATTTTTCGTTTACCAAGGATTTTACTTTCAGAATATTGATGGCCACTCCGTGGCGGTCGCGCGGCTGGTAGTAGCCCCGATAAGGAAAAGGCGTACCCTCCACAAAAACGGGAGATTCCGGCAAACCGTTTTTAGAAATACCGTTTATTTTTTCCGCTACGGACAGCGCAAAACCTTCCGCCACCGCCAAATCTTCCGCATCGGGACGGCAAGCCCCCAAAACGCGTGAAAAGGCGTGTTCGCCCACAAAGGCCGCCGCCGCTATGGTACGGATGCCGGCGTTCTCCATCAAATCGCGCAACTCTATGAGCGCATCATCATAGTTTCGGTTTCCGAATACCGTTACGGGAACACCCACCGCTCCTACCCCGTGCATGGTTTGCAGATATTTGAGCAACACATTGGGCACACGTCCGGCATAGACGGGCGTACCCAGCACCACGATGTCTCCGCTGCCGAAAACAAGCGGCTCCGTACGCGCCGCAGGCAAGGTAAAATCCACCTGCACGCACGGCAAACCTAATTGTCCGGCCAATTTGTCTGCGATGGCGCACACCACGCGCCGCGTGGTACCGGTGGCGCTGAAATAAACGGCTCTGACGGTCTTCATTTTCTATCTTTTCGCAGTCTCACCACCCAGGCTGTTTTGCGGCCAGCGGTCGAGAAATCCAGTTTGTAACGGTTGTCTATGCGGTAGCCCGCCACCCAAACGATGTCTTTGCCCGAACAGAGCAGCCACGCCCTTTCTTTCTGAACGCCGCCCAGATGCAGGTCTTTGAAAAAATCGCTCAGTTTCCGAAAACCTTTCATACCCAAGGGACAGAAACGGTCGCCGGGCATCCAATGCCGCCAGAAAAGAGGAAATTCCAGCTTGTCAAAATCCAGATACGCCACATCGGGGCCGGTATCCATGTCTTCCTTGCGCAGCACCTCCACCTTCGCCTCCTCGTGCAAAGGCCCGGTTTCATGTTCCCCAAAGCCTTGCGGAAGCCAACGCCAACCCTCCGGCTCACGCAAAAGGAAACCGCTGCCGTCGGCATTGTAGAATCGTTTTCCTGAGATGCCGTTCTCGCGGTTCACGGCAATCTGTTCGATTTGTTGGCGGTTAAAGGCATGGCCGCGCAGATAAAGTTCCCAGAACAAATCCTGATGCTCACCCGCCAACGGCAAACGTTCCATAGGAATGAATTCGGGCGTTCCCTTGCCGGCCTCCTGCGGGTCTCCCCTTTCCACCATCTTCTCCGAAAGACGGGTGAACCAATCGCTGATCAAGGCATCCGCCAAACGCAGGGTCTGCATGCTTTGGTTCAGTTTGCCCACAAAACCCTCGCCATATCTTTCAAGCATCGGCAAAACCTCGTGCCGCACCCGGTTGCGCACACACATAAGCTCGGCATTGGTGCTGTCCTCCACATGTTCCAGTCCCTCCTGTTCCGCATAGGCAGTTATTTCGGCACGGCGGGCAAACAACAGCGGGCGGAGATACACCGCCTCTTTTCCGCTACAAGGCAACATGCCCCGCAAACCTTTCACCCCGCTTCCCCGAAAAAGGTTGATGAAGAAAGTTTCAGCGTTGTCATCGGCATGATGCGCCAACAGACAGGCATCAAAACCTTCTTTCTGTATAAGTTCCGAAAAATAGCCGTAACGGAGTTCCCGCGCCGCCATTTCTACCGATATTCCCTGCTGCCGCGCATAGGTTTCCGTATCAAAAGATGCAACAAAAAACGGAACACCGTAATCTTGTGCAAGACGACAAACAAACCTTTCGTCGCGATCCGATTCCTGTTCCCGTAAATGAAAATTGCAATGGACTACAGCAAGACGCAAAGAGGTGTTTTCCCTTGCATAACGCGCCATAAGATGCAACAGCACCACCGAATCCAGCCCGCCGCTAACGGCAAGGAGCAACTTTCTGCGCCCGGCAAAAAGATGCTCCTTGGTTACAAATCCGTTAAAACGACGCCACATAGCCGCCGGAGTTACAAGGTACGTTTGATTTCTACCTGATCGTAGCCTTCGATGATATCGCTTACCTTGATATCGTTGAAGTTCTTGAT
Source organism: uncultured Bacteroidaceae bacterium (assembly GCA_964436335.1). GTDB lineage: Bacteria > Bacteroidota > Bacteroidia > Bacteroidales > P3 > Pullibacteroides. The sequence continues at coordinate 990 of CAYTCD010000058.1, read as the reverse complement.
GTTCAAACCGCAATCCTGCCCTACCGCCACTTCCTTGACATCGTCCTTAAAGCGGCGCAACGAACCCAATTCGCCCGTATAGACCACAATACCGTCGCGGATAATGCGGATTTTGGAGTTGCGGGCAAGTTTGCCATCCAAGACCATACATCCTGCCACGCTGCCCACCTTGCTGATCTTGAACACCTCGCGGAT
>CAYTCD010000058.1:0-785 GCA_964436335.1 uncultured Bacteroidaceae bacterium | reverse complement strand
GCCACGATCTTTTCCTGAATTTCGGGCGAAAGCATACCTTCGATAGCGTCCTTGAGTTCTTCGATGGCCTTGTAGATAACCGAATAGAGGCGGATGTCGATTTGCTCGCTCTCGGCCAGCTTGCGCGCGGCCACGGAGGGACGCACCTGGAAACCGATGATGATGGCCTCGGAAGCCGAAGCCAACAAGACATCGCTTTCGGTAATCTGACCCACCGACTTGTGGATGACATTCACCTGAACCTCGGGCGTGGAAAGCTTGAGCAACGAATCGGAGAGCGCTTCCACCGAACCGTCCACATCGGCTTTCACAATCACATTCAACTCCTTGAAATCGCCGATAGCGATACGGCGGCCGATTTCGTCGAGCGTAATGTGTTTCTGTGTACGCAGACCCAGTTCGCGTTGCAGCTGCATACGCTTGTTGGCGATTTCCTTGGCCTCCTTTTCGTCGGTCATCATATTGAACACATCGCCGGGCTGGGGAGCGCCGTTCAAACCGAGCAACAGCACGGGCTGTGACGGACCGGCCTCCTTTACGGCCTGGTTACGTTCGTTATACATAGCCTTGATGCGGCCGTAGTTGTAGCCCGCCAACACGAAATCGCCCACACGGATGCTACCGTCCTGCACCAGAATCTTGGCCACATAGCCGCGTCCCTTGTCGAGCGAGGATTCGATAATCGTACCCTTGCCCCTCTTCTGCGGATGCGCCTTGAGTTCGAGCATTTCGGCTTCGAGCAACACTTTTTCGAGCAAGGATTCCACACCCATACCTGTCTTGGC
>CAYTCD010000057.1:0-11992 GCA_964436335.1 uncultured Bacteroidaceae bacterium | reverse complement strand
CGCATACCACCACGCCGTTCTTGAGGCGTAAGGCCGCCCCCACCTTGAAACGCGAGTAGGGGGCATAGGCGGTCTGCGCCATCTGTGCGGCCTTGGCCAAGAGTTCCCGGTCGGCCTGGGGTAGATCCTGCTCGTCGTATTCGACGTAGTGTATTTTCAGTTCTTTTTCCATATGCTGGTGGATTATCGCCGGTTTTTGAAGAAATCGGAAAGGAGTTGCGCGCATTCTTCCTGCAGCACGCCGCCGCAGATTTCCGTTTTGGGATGGAAAAGGTTGATGCCCGTTTGGCTGCATCCGCGTTTGGGGTCGGAGGCGCCATAGACCACGCGGCTTATCTGCGACCAATAGAGCGCTCCGGCGCACATCACGCAGGGTTCCAGGGTAACGTAGAGCGTGCAGCCGGTAAGGTATTTGCCGCCGATGGCGTTGCAGGCGGCAGTAATGGCCTGCATTTCGGCATGGGCGGTTACATCGGTGAGTTTTTCGGTATAGTTGCAGGCTTTTGCCAGAATCTTGTCTTTCCAGACCACGATGGCACCTACGGGCACTTCGCCTTCCTCAAAGGCTTTCTGCGCCTGTTTCAAGGCTTCGCGCATGAAAAGCGTGTCCTGAAATGTCGTTTCTTTTTCTGGTTGTTGCCCTGCCATAGTCGGGAAATAGGAGTGTAAAGTTATTAAAAATTTGGGGTTTTTATTATTGAGGGCGCTGCGCGCCTTTCTCCTGCCATGTTACTTTTCTTTGTTTCGCCAAAGAAAAGTAACCAAAAGAAAGGCGACTCCTGCGCGGAGGGCGGTCCTTAGCGGACGGCATGTGGATGCTGGCTTTGGCGCGAGGCTGGCCTACCCCTGCACACGGGCTTGCTCCCGACGGAGCGCATGCCTTGCGGCATGAACGCGCCCCGGCGCTGCGGTCGGTGCCTCCGGCGGTTTATTAAAACAAGTCGCTTCGCTCTTGTTTGGGGTGCTGTGGCGAGGGGAATTTATGGTATATTTGAGGAAATTTTTGAAGATATGCTTAGAGAGATTGATCCGAAGTTGACATCGAGGGCTTATGCTTTTGAAATGTGGATGAAGGCTCCGATGCCGATGGTTACGCTGTTTAGAACTTTGGATGTTTCGCATCTTCGGCGGGTCTGCCGAAGAAAAAAGATAAAATTCAATATGCTGATGTGTTATTGCATCGGAAAGGCGGCAAGCGGCATCAAGGAGTTTTATATGTTGCCGGTGGGCGATAAGCTGATGCAATACGACACTATCGCCGTCAATACGATTGTGCTGAACAAAGAAGGCGAAGTGAGTTCCTGCGACATTCCGTTTTCCGAAGATCTGGATGCCTTTAACCGAAATTATCTGCAATTGACACAAGAAGTTGCGACCCGTTGCGCCAACCACGATCTGACGGAGAGCATGGTGATAGGCACGTCCGCCCTGGCGCGATACGAAATAGACGGGGCGGTGGGCATGTACAGCGGCATTTTCAATAATCCGTTTCTGATTTGGGGAAAATACCGCCGCCGTTTCCTGAAAACACAACTTACTGTTTCTTTTCAATTCCACCACACGCAAATGGACGGTGCCCATGCGGCACGCTTCTTAGCCCGGCTGCAGGAGGAGGTCTCTTGTTTGAGGGTTTGATTGATATGGTTGTAGATTTCTTCGTAGATTGTTTCTAAGGATGTAACTTTAGCGGGCACAGGAACTGCCCGTGAAGTTACATGCAACGGTGTTCCTTCGTGGATTGTTTCTAAGAATGTAACTTTGTACCATGAAACCCTTATCCCTCCGCATAAACTGTATTCTGCTGTTCCTGGCCTGTGCCGCGCTTCCGGTTCACGCCCAGCGGAACAACCCTTTGGGCAAGGATGTGGAAAGTTTCCGCGCCAACCTTCCTGCCTACCTGATATCCGACCCCAACATCGACCGCGAAACGAAGCAGGCGATTACTCTTGCCGCCAACGAGTATCTGGGATTCTTCGCCACGCTGCCCGGCAAATGGCAGGAAGAAGTGGCCTCCATCGCCCAGCTTTCCTATACGGCGCGTCTGGCGGCCTATCCCGATTTGCTGGCGTTCCTGCGCGTTCAACAGAAAATGCACACCGAACACCCTGCCGCCCAGGCCGAATGGATGGATGCCCTGCGGCAGATGCTCAAGAAAAGCCGCGCCCGCCATTTCAAGACTCTGGTGGATAAGACTGAAGCCTTGCTTTCCCATAACCGGCTCTATCAGAGCAATGCCGCCCATTGGAAGGTGTCGAACACCGACTTTACGTTTCAACGTGAACCGGAGGCGGCTTTTTATTTCAAGAACACCGACCTCAGTTGCCGCGCCTACCAAGACAGCACGTTTATCTACGGCACATCGGGCTATTTCTATCCGATGAGCGACCGTTTCGAAGGCAAGAAAGGCGATGTGTATTGGACCCGTACCGGTTTCAGCCCCGACAGTTGCCGCACCCGGGTGCTGTCTTATTCGGTGAACCTCAAGCAAGGCGGCTACGAGGCCGAAGAAGCCGAGCTGATCAACAAATATCTGTTTTCCATGCCTCTGCGCGGCCGTTTTTCGGAACGTCTGGTGTCTTTGGGGCAGGGGCGCCAAAGCAATTACCCGCAGTTCGTTTCCGAAAGTTCGGTCTTGTCGATCAAGGGAATCTTTCCCGGTATGGATATCGTGGGGCCTTTCGTGCAGCAGGGTTCCAAGACGCATTTCGGTTCGGGAGAACGTCAGGCGGTGCTGTACGTTTATGAAGAGGGCGTTTTGCGCAGCAAGATTACCGCCAACCGCTTTATCTGTGAACCGGGGCGGCTTTCGGGGCCTGAGTCGCATTTTGTGTTCTACTTAGAAAACGATTCGCTCTACAATCCGGCGGTTTCCGTGCGGTTCGATGCCGGCAGCCGCGTGTTTCAGGTGGGGCCTATGGAAAAATACGGCCTGGACATTCCGTTTATCGACACCTACCACCAGTTGCGAATGGACTTTGAGCAGATGCGCTGGTATATCGACCAAAAGAAAATCGAAATCGGCTTGCTCAATATGCCCGGCAGGGTGGGTGTGGTCAGCTTTAAGTCGCTGCAGCTCTATTCGCGCGAGGAATTGGGCCGCATGTTGCTGGGGGTGGATAACAATCCGCTTTATGCCTTGGCTTCCATTTCCAAACGCGAGCGCAAAAAGGAACTTTCTATCGAAACGGTGGCCGCCGGCCTCAAGCTCGCTTCTACGCAGGTTCTGGCTATGTTGCGCTATCCCATCGCATTCGGTTTTGTAAGTTATGACCCGCTTAAGAAGACAATTCGGCTTCTGCCGCAACTTTTCCACAATCTGGAGGTTTCGGCCGGTAAGGCGGATAACGACGAGATAGAATTCATTACATCGGAAACGGGTATCGTTAAAGCGGTGTTGCGTACCGACAGCCTTGATATCCGTATGAGCGGCGTATCGTATGTGAACCTTAGCGGAAAGCAGAACGTGTATCTGCATCCAGCCGATTCGGTGGTGGAGATCTTTAAGAACCGGGACTTTCATTTCGACGGTTATCTGCATGCGGGTACCTTTAATTTCAAGGTTCGGGGTGCGTGTTTTTACTATGATGATTTTAAAGTGGATATCGCTGATGTGGAAAGGCTCGGACTGGAAGTGATACGGATTGAGGATGGAGAGGAAAAACGGCATCCGGTTTCATCCTTGCTTCATTCTCTTTCGGGAACGGTATATATCGATGAACCGGATAACAAGGGAGGCCGGAAAAACAATCCCCGTTATCCGATTTTTGAAAGTCTGCAACCTTCCTATGTGTATTACGATGACCTCGATATACAGAACGGGGCCTATACCCGGGATTCCTTTTATTTCAAGGTGAATCCATTCAGAATGGAACGGCTTTATACGGTAGATATGGACAGCATCCGTTTTGAGGGTACTTTGGTGTCGGCCGGAATATTCCCCGATATTCAGGAAGCTTTGGTGATCCGTCCCGATTACTCGCTGGGATTCAGAACTTCCTCACCAGAGAACGGTTGGCCAGCCTATAAGGGAAAGGCTCTCTATATGGGCGAACTGTCTCTTGACCGCAAAGGATTGCGCGGCAAGGGAGATTTCGATTACCTTACTTCCCACGCATCTTCGCCTATCCTCACGTTCCTGCCGTCCCGCATGTTTATGAAAGCCAAAACTTTCAGATTGAAACAAGCTGTTTCGGCCACTGTATCTTATCCCGATATAGAGGCGGGCGGGGTAAACTGTACCTTTGAGAAGAATTCCGGGCTGTATGCGGTGTCTTCCATCAAAGACTCCCTCTTGCGTTGTTATTCCGAACCGTGGCTGCTTTTGGGCCGGTATTCGTTTTCGGCTTCAAGTTCTTCGGCAAACGGTACCTTCATCAAACAAAACGAAGCCCGCCTTTATTCTTCGCATTTCGAGGTGCGTTCCAATACCTTTGCTTCTGATTCTGGCGACTTTAAGCTTATGGCGGGCCTCAACCAGCAATTCCTGTATTCGTCACCGTATGTGTTGCAGGTGAATGTGGAACGCCGGCAGGCTTCTTTCAAGGCTTTGGACGGGCATTCCCCCATCGCATTCGGGCTACACCAATACGAGGGGAAAGCATCTTCATTAAATTGGGATATGACTGGCCGGACGGTGGCGATGCAACATGGCGATGCGGCGATGAACGAAAGGCTGGCCGTACCGGATTCGATAGATCCGGGTGCACTCTATACCTGCCCCTTGCCGGGAGAGGATTTCGTTTCCACACGGCGGGCACAGGCGGGATTGCATTTCAATGCCACGCATTCCATGCTTTCTTATGCCGATACCCTTTTGCGTTTCGATGGTGTTAAACGGGTATTGGTGGCCGATGCTTTGTTTGTGCCCGAAGGTGAAACGGTGGAGATAGAGCGCTCGGGGCAGATGGAGCCGTTGGCAAAGGCCAAATTGTATTTCGGCGACAGACAACGCCTTCATTCCTTTCATCATGTACGGGCCAATATCCTTTCGGCCAAGCAATACCGGGCTTCGGGAATGTTCGATTACCAGGCACCCGGTATAGAAGCCCAGTCTATCTGGTTTGCCGGTATCCGTCCGGCTTCTGATGGATATTCGCAGGCGGCGGCGCGGATTTCGGCCGATTCGGGGGCGTTGATGATGAATGAAGCCTTTCAGTTTATCGGCAAAATCAATCTGGATGCACATCAAACCTATCCGTATTTTGCCGGAAGTGTAAGGATGGTGTATGCATGCGGTTTTAACGGAAAGGCTACGGCGGACAACCAGTTGACGGCGGCCAAGCAACAGTCGGAATACGATGAATATGAATATTCCGAAGAGGAAGAGGATTCGGAGAATACAGGAGAACAATCGGAAGCAAAAGAACCGGAGAGCGAATGGGACGCTGTTTGGGATGAGCCTAAAAAGGCGGAGACCCAGAAGGTGGAAACGCCTAAGAAAGGAAAGAAGAAAGATGTTGACGAACCTGTTCCTTCCGAAGATGCCGCACGTCTTAAACCCGGCAATCCTTTCCTTGCCGACGGATTTCAGTTCGAGAGCCTGATCAATTCCGATTCGGTAATGATTCCTGTAACGGAAAAAACCCGTTCCACGATAGGGCGGCTGTTGGGGTGCGGATACTATACCCAGTCCCGTTCCGGTATGCCCCGTTTCTTGTTTATGGAACAAAAGATAAGTACGGATTTGCCTAACATAGCCTTGACCGGTTGGCTTAATTTTTCGCCGGAAGAACGGGCTTATAGAATATTTGACAGCACGGGTCGGAACACACTTTCGGTTAATGTGCAGTCTTGTTTTGCCCGTGCTTTCGGGCAAGTTGATTTGCATCTCAATACTTACGAATTTCACCCGATTCTATATGGCGATATGATGACTACCGCTGCAGAAGGGAATGTTATGTTTCGGGGAATGGGCATTTTCGATTTCTACCTTACCTCCGAAGTTCAAAAGCAGATAGCGGGTATGCTTAATGCCAATCCTCAGTTGGAGCGTGCCGAGATCTCCAAACGGAAGGCAGTGGAGGCTTATCTTGAAAAGAAGGCCGGACGCAGGGTGGTTGAACGGATGCGGGAAGATGTAGCTTTGACCGGTGTCATGACCCGTATTCCTGAGGTCTTGAACCCATCGTTGGTTTTTTCGGATCTTGCATTGGAATGGGAAGCGGGAAAAAAGGCTTACATGGGTTCGGGAAAGGCTGAATTGCTATCTGTGGGCGGTACGCCGGTAAATAAAAAACTGAAGGTGTATGTGAGTCTGCGTAAGACAAGAAAGGGAGATGTGGCGGATATCTATATGGAAGCCACGCCGAATTCCTGGTGTTACTTCAGTTACACCAACCATTATATGCAGATGGTTACCTCGAACGAACAATTGAACAACCATATCATGCAACTCAAGAGCCGGAGCAGGAAAAAGGGTAGGTATGAATTTTACCTTTCTACCTTGTCGAAAAGGAACACTTTTGTGAATTCCTTTTTGATGCGGGAGTAGCGCATGCATGGTGTACATACTTTTTTAATACCTTTGTGTCCGGTGTTTAAAGAATATAAGTAGCGATATGTATTTGTTGGCATTGGGCGTGCTTGTCGCATATCTGATAGGCAGTTTCTCTTCGGCCGTATGGATTGGCCGTTGGTTTTTCAATAAGGATGTTCGGGAATACGGCAGTCATAATGCCGGAACCACCAATACCATACGGGTGTTGGGCCTGGCACCCGGTATTGTGGTGTTGTTCATCGATGCCTTTAAAGGCTGGTTGGCGGTGAGGATGGACTACCTTTTTATGCAGCCCTCCATGGTTGCCTACGAAGTGTATTTCGATGTGGCCTTGGCTTTGGCGGTCTTGTTGGGGCATGTGTTCCCGCTTTATACGGGATTCAAGGGTGGAAAAGGCGTGGCCACGCTTCTCGGGGTCGTGATGGCCGTTTATCCGGAGGCTTTTGTGACCGCTTTGCTCATCTTTGCCTTTGTCTTTATCCTTACCCGTTATGTTTCCTTGGCTTCGGTGATTTCCGCCGTGGCGTTTCCGTTTCTGGAAATTTTTGTTTTCAGACAAACCAATCTCACATTGTGTGGCTTCTCTATTTTTATCGGTCTTTTTATTTTGATTACGCATCGCAAGAACATAGGCCGTCTGCTAAAGGGAAACGAGTCTAAGTTGAGTTTCAGAAAGCAAAAAGAAAAAACGGAAGATATGCCTGAATTGATTTCGGCCACCACGCCGCAGGAGGGCATAGCCCGTTTGATACGCATATTGGAACTGTTGCGCAAGGAATGCCCTTGGGACAGGAAGCAGACTTTCGAGAGCCTGCGTACCCTTACGGTGGAGGAGGTTTTTGAACTTTCGGATGCCGTTACGGAAAAGGATTACCCCGAAATACAGAAGGAGTTGGGCGACGTGCTGCTGCATATCGCTTTCTACGCCCAGTTGGGCAAGGAAGAAGGGCGGTTCAACTTTACCGATGTGTGCAACGGCATCTGCGAGAAACTTATCCGCCGCCATCCCCATATCTTTGCCGACGTGCAGGTACAGTCGGCCGAAGATGTCAAGAAGAACTGGGAAGAAATCAAGCTCACGGAAGGCAAGAAACATTCGGTATTGAGCGGCGTTCCCAAGTCTTTGCCCGCCATGATCAAGGCTTTCCGGATTCAGGATAAGGCGCGGGGTGTGGGTTTCGATTGGGAAAACGGCGAACAGGTATGGGAAAAGGTGGGCGAGGAACTGGGCGAATTACGGGATGAGGTAATGAAATCGCAGGAACTGGAATCCCGCCAAGCCGATGCCGATACTTTGGCGGCGCAGAAAGAAAAGACCTTGAGCGAGCTGGGCGATGTGTTCTTTGCGCTCATCAACTACGCCCGTTTTATCGGCATCAATCCCGAAGATGCGCTGGAACACACCAACCGCAAGTTTATCCGCCGCTTCACCTACCTGGAAGAACAGACCATACAGAAAGGCAAATCCCTGCACGACATGAGTTTGCAGGAGATGGATGGGTATTGGAAGGAAGCCAAGAGGTTGGAGAAATAGGGTGGGGCGAAATAGATATTGGCAGGAAATTTAAACCTTGCCAAGACTTTGAAACTGACGCCAAGGTAAGGCTTAGATTTTATTTATTATCTTCTTTCTTGTTTTTGGGTGATATTTAGTGAAGAAAGTTTTTGTGTTATAGTTTTGATTCTATCAGACTTATCATTCTTTTGATTAGGTCTTGTTTCCCTTCTTCTACAGGTAAGTCGTAGTTTTGTCCCAAAACGGTTATACGAATATCTGTTATTTTATAGTTTTTCAATAGGTTTATGTCATCTTGATTGATGTTTAAAACGGTATTAAAGCTCCATAGAGAACTTCCTGGTATATTAGAACTTTCGAAAATACCTGTGTATGCTGTTTTTGATATTACGGTCTCGCCATTTTCAAGAAGAAACCAAACCCCGTCTTGGTCAGTAACTTTTTCGCAGTTATCAAGAATAATTAAAGCAGGAAAATTCCATTCACCATTGCAAAATCTGGCACTGATATTCAATTTGGTGTTGTCAGCCTTAAGGCTTTTCCACTTATTGAATTTTGCAAGAGTTTCCATTCTTGTTTCAACAAGACGCTGTTTCGTAAACTTGTCAATCTCATTTTTTTCTATCTTCTGAGCCGTTGCCATAATCGGTAACAGAAGTATTATTATCGTGATTAACTTTTTCATCTGTTTGGATTTAAATGTTTTATTATGCAGATTTATAATATCCCATAATGTATTGTTTTAGCAAAGATAAAATATTATATAAATGTGAACAGAACTGAGGCAGATAATGTAGGTTTATTAATATTTTGGTGATAAGAATTCTGCAAAAAAAACATCGATATAAGACAAAATGGATAACAAAATGCCACGGGGGGAAGTTGGTTATGTCATTATGGCGGAATTATATGCTTTGGTATATTATTTGAAGTGGGAAATACATCAGATTTTCCTAATAGGAAAGTGAAAATAGACTTGTTTATCAAATGAGCCGCCAAGGCATAACTGGCGAGGTGTTATGCAGAAGTTTAATCCAAATTCTATTTTGCGTATGAAGAGTTATTCAAGTATTAGTTCTTCAACGGGCAAACGTACAGGAATAATGGGGTATGATTATGGTGATGATTACATGACCATTTACTTTACAAGTGGAGTTGTTTATACATACACACTTGCTTCTTGTGGAGTACATCATCTTACTACCATGAAACGTCTTGCCGATGCACAAAGCGGTTTGAATACTTATCTTACAAAGAATAAACCGCCGTATGCATCAAAGTCTTAATTGGATATTCATAATGAGACTTGTATTCGGTCGATGAATCGGAGATTAAGACATTTGTGATGGTAGCCAAAAGTTGAGGTATAAGCAACTCGACTTTTGGCTACTTTTAGCTTAGGGCATTTACGTCTTTATATAGTTGAGAAAGATGCCTAATAGACATGTCTATTAGAGGCTCAAACATAAATCTATTTAGATGGATGCATTCTGGTGTCATCATATTCACTCGTTCCAGTATTTTTAAATTTGGCAGGTCAGGATATTTCTCGTTCATCTTTCTAATCCATTTAGTAGTTTGGCTTTTACTGGACTTTAATGATTCTTCGGTCTCTCCTATTGCCAAGAGTTGTGTTTTCATATAAGTTTCTGCTTTGAGGCGAATGGCAATAGATAAAACCACTTTGTTCTCGATATGATGATCATCTGTAATATTCTGAATTATAGATTTGGCTTCTTCAAAAATGATGTCAATCAGTTTTTTGTCAGTAGGAGTGTAATTGTATTGTGGTTTTTTTATATGTCTGCGAATTACGTTATCTATTTCTGTATCAATAAGTATCATTGTGGCATCCATTAAATGCAGACACTTGGTAAGCGTCATATAGTCTGTGCTCTCATTTCCTTCTGTATATTCAATGATGTTACGCACAAAGGGTATCATACAAATAAAGTTGGATGTGTTTACATCTTTTATCTCGGTCTCAAAAGGAATGTGCAAGACATATTGTCCTGGAGATAGGGTAATACTTCCGTTGGGCTCTTTCGTCGCCATAAAACACTTCTTAATATGAAGTCGTTGAGTGGCATTTCTATAAAAATCAAAATTATGTGTCAGAAGGATAACTTTAAAATAATTGTTGCTATTATTTGAAATGTCGTTAATATACTCAATAATAGCAAACTTGTTCTGATAGTCAAATGAGTCTGAAATATCATCTAATACGACCAAGGTTTCATATTCGCTGTCTTTGCGCGCTTCTATTTCGAAAAGCATTTGTAAAATGAAAAAGGCTCTCTTTTCACCATTAGAAAGGATATCTAACAATTCATCTCTAGATTGCTCGATTGATGCACCTGTTAGAGTATTATACACAAAAGTTAGTTTTGGCGTTTGTTGTCTTAGGATTATATCTTCTTGATTATCAATTTTTATTCCAAATGGAACATAAAAACGTGCATTAAATAACTCTATTATATTCTTCCAGCGGGTTTGTTCAGCTTGTGCGTCATGGATAATCTGTATTAACTCCTCTTTATTTGAAGAGTATAGAGTGTATAACTCATTAAAAGCACTCCTTGTTTCTCCATCGGAAAGATACCCTAAAAGCATTTTTTTTCTAAAACATTCATAATTGATAAGTACCTCAAGAATAGTAATGTTATCGCTTATGCAATTTTTGAATGTGCGAAGTACTTTATTTCCATCAAGTTGTTCGAGAATACCTTTAAATATTGTTTGTAACTCAGTATCGGTTTCAATTGTGTTGATTTCATCTGCAATCTTTTTATCTAATTCAGATCGAGAGCTAATACTACTATTGTCTTGCAACTGTAATTTGTGATTAACCTTGAAAAATGAGTCATCTTTTAATCCATTACTAAGAATTTTAGCCTGATAGGTTCCAAATGTCGATTTCCCATCATCTGAAACGTGAAAGAATACCGATTGCGATAGTAAAGCCCTATAACGATTAACGAATAACGACAAGTGAAGTGTGTGTTTGTTCAAGAAGTCTTTTACTATACCTGTTTTGTCGAAAATATCATTAAATCGTATGGAATAAAGAGGGTAATGGGTCGTATCTATTTCCTTTTTTAATATATCCAGGATATCGTATATAGAAGGGTTAACAGAAGTAGAAAAGCAAGATACTAATTCTTCTTCGCAATCAGAACTTTGCGACACTTTTTTATATTGCCTAATAAACAAATCTTTGGCTCGATTAATCTTTTTAATTACGTTATCATATCTTTCTTTCAATTCTGTACTGGCAAGGAAACTTGTAACGCTTTCGGTTGCATCGTATCTTCCATCGTCAGGATTTACGACCAATATACTTTCTGTGTTTAGTTTACTTCCATCTTCAATGGTTATTTCTGATTTTGTGGGTAAACTTTTGTACAATCTATCACAAATAGATTCTTTTATTTCACTTCGTTTAGGATTTTTTCCTATGGTCGGTTTTGTGCTCAATAATTGAAGCGTTTTGGCAAATGATGTTTTCATCGTACCGTTAGGTGCATAAATCATTATTGCATTGCATCGATCAAAATCAATGGTTGCCTCAAATTTGGATATACCAAAACAATGTTCAAAATCAAAGTGGATGGTTTTCATTATTCAAGCGCGTTTTGTCGGTTGAGGAATTTATTGATATGTGCTAGTGTGAAGATTATCTTAAATCATTCAGCATCTCAATAACTCGGTGTATCTCCGAATACGCCATCAAATCCTCCGGAGAATCTTTACAGAGTTGGCAAAGTTTCTCGGAGTTTGACATCGCCCGCTCCAAGTCGCCGTTTTCCATTAGGTACTTGTGGAGGTTGGTACGGATAAAATAGCGTTTTGTCTTTTATCGCCATATCAATCCCTCCTCCCAGGCATCCTGTCTATCAGTTTCTCATACACTAGCGAATATGCTTTCTTTGGATTGAACTCAATCTCCGGTCGGAGTAGAGGCGTCACGTCCTCCAGAA
>CAYTCD010000056.1:0-12219 GCA_964436335.1 uncultured Bacteroidaceae bacterium | reverse complement strand
AGCGTCAGGGTACGCATAAGAGCAAGGAAAGATCGGAAATGTCGGGCAGTACCAAAAAGCTCGGCAAGCAGAAAGGTGGCGGCGGCGCCCGTCGCGGGGATATCAATTCTCCCCTGTTGCACGGCGGTGCCCGCGTGTTCGGTCCCCGTCCGCGCGATTACAGCTTCAAGCTGAACAAAAAGCTTAAAAGTCTTGCCCGTTTATCGGCCTTGGCCTACAAGTTCAAAGAAAATAACGTCACTGTAGTGGAAGACCTTGTTTTCGATGCACCCAAGACCAAGAAAATGACGGAGATTCTGAAAAATCTGAATCTTGCTGAAAAAAAATCGCTTATCGTGCTTGCAGAATCAAATAAATTTGTATTTTTGTCCTCCCGAAATCTGCCGCGGATTAAGGTTATAAATGTTTCTGACTTAAACACTTATGAAATCCTTAATGCCAAAAATCTGCTGTTTGTAGAAAGTTCGGCCAAGAAACTGGACGAAATTTACGCGAGCCAGAAATAGGGAACCGATTTAATTAAAGAGCAATGAACGTGATAATTAAACCTATCGTCACCGAAAAAATGACCAAGGTGGCGGAAAAACTGAACCGCGTCGGTTTCATCGTTGACAGGGATGCGAACAAGATTGAGATTAAAAAGGCGGTGGAATCGATGTACGGCGTCAAGGTAACCAAAGTGAATACCTTGAATCACGACGGCAAAAGAAAGGCCCGTTACACGAAGGCCGGTTTTATCGAAGGCCGTACGAGCGCGGTTAAGAAAGCAATGGTAACCTTGGCACAAGGCGACACTATCGATTTTTATAGTAACATTTAAGAGAGATGGCTTTAAAGAAATTAAAACCCACTTCGGCGGGTCAGCGTTTTAGAAGCACCAGCACGTTTGAGGAAATCACGGCTACCAAGCCCGAAAAATCGCTGGTCGTTTCCTTCCGTAAAACGGGCGGTCGCAATAACCAAGGTCACAGAACCATGCGTTATATCGGCGGTGGTCATAAAAGACAATACCGTATCATTGACTTTAAACGCGAAAAGGATCAGATACCCGCTATCGTAAAAACCATTGAATACGATCCCAATCGTACGGCACGTATCGCCCTGTTGGCATACGCCGATGGTGAAAAGAGATATATTCTGGCGCCCCAGGGTCTTCAAGTAGGCCAAAAGGTGATTTCCGGCAAGGATATCGCGCCCGATTTGGGCAACGCGCTTTACCTGAGCGAAATTCCTTTCGGTACGTTGATTCACAACATTGAATTGCGTCCCGGTCAAGGTGCCAAGATTGTACGTAGCGCCGGTACCTATGCGCAGTTGCTTTCGCGCGACGGCAAGTACGCTATCATCAAGTTGCCTTCCGGTGAAACCCGTAAGATTCTCCAAGCTTGCAAAGCCACGATTGGCGTAACCTCCAATGTTGACCACAATCTGGAATCTTCCGGAAAAGCGGGACGCAGCCGTTGGTTGGGCCGCAGGCCGCGCAACCGTGGTGTTGTAATGAACCCTGTCGATCACCCGATGGGTGGTGGTGAAGGTCGTGCTTCCGGTGGTCATCCCCGCTCCAGAAAAGGGATGCCGGCAAAAGGATACAAGACTCGCCGCTTGAAGAATCCTTCGAATCAGTTTATCATCGAAAGAAGGAAGAAGTAATTTTTAAAAACGCAGAATCATGAGCCGTTCAATTAAAAAGGGTCCATATATACACTACAAATTGGAGAAGAAAGTGCTTGCGGCTGTCGAAAGCAAGAAAAAGGTTACGATTAAAACCTGGTCGCGCGCATCCATGATCTCTCCCGACTTTGTAGGACAGACCATCGCTGTTCACAACGGAAACAAATTCGTTCCCGTTTACGTTACCGAAAACATGGTAGGACACAAATTGGGCGAATTCGCCCCCACCCGTACCTTCCGTGGTCACGCCGGTAATAAAGATAAAGGTAAAAAGTAATCACCGTTTGAAATAACATAGAGCAATGGGATCGAGAAAACGTATTCGTGCTGAAAAGATAAAAGAGCAGAAGAAAACGCTCTACGTGGCCAAGTTGAACAACAACCCCACCTCGCCTCGCAAAACGCGCTACACGGCCGATTTGATCCGGGGTCTGGATGTTGACAAGGCTTTGGCCGTTCTCCAATACGGTCATCGGGAAGCGGCACCCAAGCTGCATAAACTGCTCCGTTCGGCTATGGCCAACTGGCAAAACAAGAACGAAGGCATGCGCATGGAAGACGCCCACCTGTACGTAAAGGAAATTTTTGTGGACGGTGGCGCTCAACTCAAACGTTTGCGTCCCGCACCCCAAGGTCGGGGTTACCGGATTCGCAAACGTTCCAACCATGTAACCCTTATTTTGGGTAGCCGCGATTTGACCGCACAGGCCGAACCGAAGAAAACGAATGTTGAAAAAGAAGCTGAAAACAAGTAACCATGGGACAAAAAACTAACCCTATAGGCAATAGATTGGGTATCATCAGAGGCTGGGATTCCAGTTGGTATGGCGGTCGTCGTTTTGAAACCAAATTGGTGGAAGACGACAAAATCCGCAAATACTTGAACGTTCGTCTGGCCAAAGCCAGTGTTTCCAAGATTTTGATTGAGCGTACCCTGAAGATGGTCACCATTACCATTTTCACCGCCCGTCCGGGTCTGATTATCGGAAAAGCCGGTCAGGAAGTCGATAAACTCAAGGAAGAGTTGAAGAAACTCACCGGCAAGGAAATCCAAATCAGCATTTCCGAAATTAAACGTCCCGAATTGGATGCCGTTATCGTGGCTTCTTCGATTGCCCGCCAGTTGGAAGGCCGTGTCTCCTACCGCAAGGCCATCAAGACGGCCATTTCATCTGCCATGCGCATGGGAGCCGAAGGTGTGAAGGTGCAGATTTCCGGTCGTTTGGGCGGTGCTGAAATGGCACGTACCGAACATTTCAAGGAAGGCCGTACGCCATTACATACCTTGCGTGCAGACATCGATTACGCCTTGGCTGAAGCACACACCACCTATGGCCGTTTGGGTATCAAGGTTTGGATTTGCCGCGGTGTCATCTACGGCAAATGCGATTTGACCGTCGGATTTTCGACCGCTCCCGCCGCCAAGGAAAACGCCGGCAGACCGATGGCCCCCCGTTCCGGCATGGGCGGCAGAAGAAAAAAGGCTAACGCTTAATTCAAGCCACGGCAATTAAATGTAGGTTCGAAAGAACCCACCAAATTAATGCTAACATTTTAACATTTTACAGAGATGTTACAACCCAAGAAAACCAAATTCAGAAAGCAACAGAAAGGCAGACTGAAAGGCAATACCAAAAGAGGTGCAGAAATAGCATTCGGATCGTTCGGGATCAAGGCGTTGGAAACCGCTTTTCTGACAGCTCGCCAGATAGAAGCCGCCCGTCAGGCCGTAACACGTTACATGAAACGTGAAGGTCAGATTTGGATTCGTGTTTTCCCCGACAAGCCCATCACCAAGAAACCTGCCGAAGTCCGCATGGGTAAAGGTAAAGGTGCGCCCGAATATTTTGTTGCCCGCATCAATCCGGGCCGCATTCTGTTCGAAGCCGACGGGGTGCCTATGGATGTTGCCAAGGAAGCGCTCCGGTTGGCATCGCAAAAACTTCCCATCGCCGTTAAGTTTGTTGTGAGAAGAGATTACGTAGCCGAATAATAAGGGATCAAAGCCATGAAATCAGAATTCGTAGTAAAGGAATTATCGACCGCGGAATTGAAAGACCGCTTGGACACGGAAAGGGCCGAGTTGAACAAGATGAAATTGAATCACGCGATTTCGCCTATTGAAAACCCGAACCTTATCAAGAACCACAAGAAAAACATCGCCCGTATCCTGACGGAATTGCGCCGCAGGGAATTGGCTAACTAAAGCCCAAAAGAGGAAAACATGGAAAGGAATCTTAGAAAAGAGAGAATCGGTGTTGTGGTTAGCAATAAAATGCAGAAGACCATTACCGTTTTGGTTGAGCGCAAGACGAAACACCCTATCTATGGTAAGTTCGTCAAGAAATCGACCAAGTTCAAAGCGCACGATGAAAAGAACGATTGCAATATCGGCGATACGGTACGCATCATGGAAACACGTCCTTTGAGCAAAGATAAATGTTGGAGATTAGTTGAAATCATTGAAAGAGCTAAATAATCATGATACAGCAAGAAACTAGACTTAGTGTTGCCGATAACAGTGGAGCCAAGTCGGTACTCTGCATCCGCGTGTTAGGTGGCACCAAGAGAAGATACGCGAGTGTGGGCGACAAGATTGTTGTCGCCATCAAAGACGCGCTTCCTTCCGGCAATGTTAAGAAAGGAACCGTGTCGAAGGCTGTTGTCGTAAGAACGACCAAAGAAGTTCGCAGACCCGACGGATCCTACATCCGTTTTGACGATAACGCCGTGGTATTGCTTAACGCAGCCGATGAAATGCGGGGCACCCGTATCTTCGGTCCCGTGGCGCGCGAACTGCGCGAAAAGCAATTCATGAAGATTGTTTCACTGGCACCCGAAGTGCTCTAATAGGAAATACGACCATGAAATTACACATCAAAAAAGGAGACACTGTCAAGGTGCTGGCAGGTAACGACAAGGGCCAGCAGGGCAAGGTTCTTGCGGTTGACCGCGAGAAGTTGCGTGCCAAAGTGGAAGGACTCAACATGGTTTCCAAACACACCAAGCCGAATGCCAAGAATCCTCAGGGAGGCATCATCAAGATGGAAGCGGGGATCCATATTTCCAACCTGATGGTGGTTGACAGTAAGGGAAATGCGAGCCGTATCGGCCGTAAACTGGATGAAAAGACCAACAAATCAGTTCGCTATTCTAAAAAATCAGGGGAGGTAATTAAGTAATGAGTTATTCGCCTAGACTTAGAGAAAAATACGACAACACGATTGTCGCGAATTTGAAAAACGAATTCGGCTACAAGAGTGTGATGCAGGTTCCCCGTTTGGTTAAGATCTGCTTGAACCAAGGTATCGGGGCTGCCGTTGCCGATAAGAAATTGGTTGATGCCGGCATTGATGAAATGACCGCCATCACGGGTCAGAAAGCCGTCCCCACCAAATCAAAGAAGGATATCTCGAACTTCAAGGTTCGTAAGGGCATGCCTATCGGTGTAAGGGTTACCTTGCGCGGTGAACGCATGTACGAATTCCTCGATCGCCTTATTTCGGTGGCCATTCCCCGTATCCGCGACTTCAGAGGTATCAGCGACAAAGGGTTTGACGGTAAGGGAAACTTCTCTTTCGGTATTACCGAACAGATTATCTTCCCCGAAATCAACATCGACAAGATTAACAAAATCAGCGGTATGGACATTACCTTTGTAACTACCGCAACCAACGATAAAGAAGCATACGCTTTGCTGAGAGAGTTTGGTATGCCGTTTCAAAAACAAAACAAGTAGCGCGTTATGGCAAAAGAATCAATGAAAGCCAGAGAGCTCAAGAGAGAACGCATGGTTGCTAAATACGCCCAGAAGCGTGCCGAGCTCAAGAAAGCCGGGGATTACGATGCCCTGCAGAGAATTCCTAAGAATGCTTCTCCCGTACGTTTGCACAACCGTTGCAAACTTACCGGAAGACCCAAGGGTTATATGCGGGTATTCGGTATCTCGCGTATCAACTTTAGGGAAATGGCGCTTCAGGGACTGATTCCGGGGGTAAAAAAAGCCAGTTGGTAGTTCCTTAACCTAAAAAAGAGAGAAGACAATGATATCAGATTCTATTGCGGACTTTTTGACCGTTATCAGAAATGCCAGCATGGCCAGGAAAAGAATGGTGGAAGTTCCTTCCTCCAAGATGAGAGCGGGCATCGCGCGCATTCTGTTTGAAAAAGGTTATATCGTAAACTACAAGGTGGAAGAAGGCGTGAAGCCCACGCTCAAGATTGCTTTGAAATACCACCCCTCCACCAAGACGCCGGCTATCCACCAGATAGACCGCATCAGTACGCCGGGTTTGCGTCAGTATGCCGACACCGAAAACCTGCCCCGCGTAATGAACGGCTTGGGTATTGCCATCATGTCCACTTCCAAAGGTCTGATGACCGACAAGGAAGCCCGGAAAGAAAATGTTGGCGGCGAAGTTATTTGTTTCATTAGCTAAACAACAAAACACAATGTCAAGAATTGGTAAAGCACCTATAAACCTTCCTAAGGGAGTAACGGTCACCGTAGCCCAAAACAATCTGGTTACGGTTAAAGGCCCCAAGGGCGAATTGAGCCGTATGGTAGATCCCGATATTACGGTGCATGTCGATACAGAAACCAACCACGTTTTGGTTCAGCGTCCTACCGATCAAAAGCGTCACCGCGCCCTCCACGGTCTGTACAGAGCGTTGATCAACAACATGGTCGTAGGGGTTTCGGAAGGATTCAAGACCACATTGGAAATTGTGGGTGTAGGTTACAGGGCCACGGTCAACGGACAAATCCTTGACCTCGCGTTGGGTTTCTCCCACAACCTGTTCCTCGAATTGCCGAAAGAAATCAAAGCCACGGCTACGGCAGAAAAAGGTAAGAACCATACCCTGACCTTGGAATCGCACGGTAAGGAACTGTTGGGTATGGTTTGCGCCAAGATCCGCTCCTATCGTAAGCCCGAACCCTACAAAGGAAAAGGTATCAAGTTTGAAGGCGAAGTTTTGCGCAGAAAAGCCGGTAAGTCGGCTGCAAGTGCCAAGAAATAGCGGATTTTTAAATATTTTTGTACGATGGCTATTACGAAATCATATAGAAGAACGCGCATCAAGATGCGCATTCGCAAGAAAGTTACGGGGCATGCAGAGATGCCCCGTCTGAGCGTGTTCAGAAGCAATCGCGATATCTACGCCCAGATTATCAACGACCTTGACGGTAAAACGCTTGTGCAGGCTTCTTCCAAGGAAAAAACCTTTTCCGCGAAAGGAACCAAGACCGAAAGATCGGCCGAAGTGGGCAAACTTTTGGCTGAACGTGCCAAGAGTGCCGGCATCGAAAAAGTTGCTTTTGACCGCAACGGCTATTTGTATCACGGACGTGTTAAAGCATTGGCTGACGGTGCCAGGGAAGCAGGTCTCAAATTCTAAGGATATAAGACTATGACAGACGCAAACGTAAAGAGAGTGAAATCGAGCGATATCGAGTTTCAGGATAAGTTGGTAGCCATCAACCGTGTTACCAAGGTAACCAAGGGGGGGCGAACCTTCAGTTTCTCCGCCATTGTGGTGGTAGGAAACGGAAACGGTGTTGTCGGTTATGGTCTTGGAAAAGCCAAGGAAGTTCAGGCCGCCGTTCAAAAGGGTTTGGACGATGCCAAAAAGAACCTTATCAAGGTTCCCGTGTTGAAAGGCACCATTCCCCACGAACAGTATGGCAAGTATAGCGGTGCCACCGTTTTCCTCAAGCCGGCCGCACCCGGTACGGGAGTTATCGCCGGCGGTGCCATGCGTGCCGTATTGGAAAGCGTGGGTATAAAGGACGTATTGGCCAAATCGAAAGGTTCTTCCAATGCGCACTCGGTAGTAAAGGCCACCATCAATGCACTTTCGCAGATGCGGGATCCCTATACGGTAGCCCAGTTGAGAGGCATTGAACTGGACCAAGTGTTTAACGGCTAAGCCCTGAAGAAAAAGGAGACTATTCCATGAAAAAGGTTAAATTGACACAGATTAAAAGCGCTATCGACCGTCCTCTCAGACAAAAGAGAACCCTTCAGGCTTTGCGCTTGGGCCGTATCGGAAAAACCGCCGAAGCTACGGTTACACCGCAAATCGAAGGCATGATCGCCAAGGTGGCCCACTTGATAAAAATTGAAGAACTCTAAGCCGCTGCTTGGGTTTTTAGTTACAAACGAGAGAAAAAGAAATAAGATATGGACTTATCAGTTTTAACCCCTGCCAAGGGTTCTGTGAGAACCAACAAACGCAAGGGTCGCGGCTACGGCTCGGGCAACGGGCAAACTGCCGGTAGAGGACACAAGGGTGCGCAGTCGCGCTCCGGCTACAGCCGCAAGATTGGTTTTGAAGGAGGTCAGATGCCTTTGTACAGACGTCTTCCCAAAACCGGCTTCAAGAATGCCAACAGAATAGAATACAATGCCATCAATTTGGATACGGTTGAAAAACTCGCGTCCGAAAAAGGATTGAAGGAAATCAATCTTCAGGTATTGGTAGATTGCGGTCTTGCCTCCAAACGGGATAAAATCAAAATTCTCGGCCGGGGTGAATTGAAAAGCACCGTTTCCGTTACCGCCGATGCTTTTTCCGCCAAGGCGAAAGAAGCCATCGAAGCCAAAGGCGGCTCAGTTGTTCTGATCGCCCAGCAACCGCAGGCCTAACCAGTTTCCACTTTTATTTTGAGCATTGATGAAAAGATTCATAGAAACCATAAAGAACATCTACAAGATAGAGGAACTCAGAAAGAGAATCCTCTATACTTTGGGAATCATCGTGATTTACCGTGTAGGTTCTTTTATCGTATTGCCGGGTGTGGATCCCTCCCAGTTGGGTGCCCTCCAGCAACAGACCAGCGACGGATTGCTCGGACTGTTGAATATGTTCTCGGGCGGCGCGTTTTCCAATGCGTCCATCTTCGCCTTGGGTATCATGCCTTACATCTCCGCATCGATTATCGTGCAGTTGTTCGGTATGGCCATCCCCTACTTCCAGAAATTACAGAAGGAAGGGGAAAGCGGCAGACGCAAAATGAATCAGATTACCCGTTGGCTCACGATTGCCGTTACCGCCATGCAGGCACCCGCCTATCTCACCAATCTGGTAGGTCAGTTGCCCGCCACTGATTTCATTCCGTTTAACGGAACCAATCCGGGCGCATTTTTCTGGATTTCGTCCTGTATCATTCTTACAGCCGGCACGCTGTTTGTGATGTGGCTGGGAGAAAAGATTACCGACAAGGGTATTGGTAACGGTATCTCGCTCATCATCATGATCGGTATCATCGCCCGTCTGCCGTTTGCCTTGTTCGGCGAATTCGTTTCGCGTCTGGAACAGCAAGGCGGTGGTTTGGTAGTGTTCATGGTTGAGTTGGTGCTGCTTATCGTGGTTATATTCCTCTGCATCCTCTTGGTTCAAGGTACCAGAAGAATTCCCGTTCAGTATGCCAAACGTATCGTGGGCAACAAGCAATACGGCGGTGTGCGCCAGTACCTGCCCATGAAGGTGAATGCAGCCGGTGTAATGCCCATCATCTTTGCCCAGGCCTTGATGTTCATTCCTGTAACGATTGCGGGCTTTGCTTCGCCTGATTCGGTGAACTCCGGTTTCTGGCGTGCCTTGATGGACTTCAACGGCTTTTGGTACAACTTTGTTTTTGCACTCCTGATTATCGCCTTTACCTATTTCTACACGGCCATCACGATGAACTCCCAACAGATTGCGGATGATTTGAAAAGCAACAACGGGTTCATTCCCGGCATCAAACCCGGTAAGAAAACCATGGAATTCATCGATGAAGTGATTTCGCGCATTACATTGCCCGGCTCCATTTTCCTGGCTTTCGTAGCCATCCTGCCGGCCATCGTGCGCTTGTTCGGCGTAAGCGCGCAGTTTGCGCAGTTCTACGGTGGAACATCGCTGTTGATTATGGTAGGCGTTATCCTGGACACCTTACAACAAATCGAAAGTCATCTGCTGATGCGGCACTACGATGGATTGACCAAGTCGGGTCGTATCAAGGGACGTTCGGGTGGAGCATACGGTGTTGCATAGTCTGTTTAGAAAGATGACACCGAGGGTTTATACCGGGGAAGAAATCGGAAAGATCCGCGAAAGCGCCCTTCTGGTAAGCGACACGTTGGCCGAAGTGGCCAAAATGATTGCACCCGGTGTAAAGACTATCGAACTGGATCGGATGGCGGAAGCCTTTATCAGATCCAAAGGCGGAGTTCCCGCATGCAAAGGTTACGAAGGTTTTCCCTTTACCCTTTGTATTTCGGTAAACAACGTGGTGGTACACGGATTCCCGTCCGAAAGACCGCTCGAAGAGGGGGATATCATTTCGGTGGACTGCGTGGTTGAGAAAGACGGTTTTCACGGAGATTCTGCCTACACCTTTACGGTGGGGACGGTGGAAGAACCGATACTGAACCTGCTCGCCGCCACAAAAGCTTCGTTGTTCAAAGGCATTGAACAGGCCCGTGCCGGCAACCGTACCGGAGATATAGGAGATGCGGTGCAGACCTATGTGGAACAAAGAGGCTACGGTGTGGTACGGGAACTTTGCGGACATGGCGTGGGTAAACACATGCACGAAAAGCCGGATGTACCCAATTACGGCCGGAAAAGTAGCGGTACCCTCCTCAAAAAAGGAATGGTGATTGCGGTGGAACCGATGATAACGTTGGGAAACCGTAACATCGGAATCGCCCGCAACGGTTGGGAAGTATTTACGCGGGACGGCAAGCCCGCCGCCCATTTTGAACACAGCATGGCCATTACCGAAGGGAATGCCGATGTGCTGTCTGATTTTGAAAGGATAGAAAACATACTAAAGAACAAATAAGGAAATGGCAAAACAGCAATCCATACAACAGGACGGAACGGTTATCGAATCGTTGGGCAACGCCATGTTTCGCGTGGAACTGGAAAACGGTCATACCGTCATTGCCCATATTTCCGGCAAAATGCGCCTGCATTACATCAAGATTCTGCCCGGCGACAGGGTTCAGTTGGAAATGTCTCCGTACGATTTGAGCAAGGCGCGTATTGTATTCCGATATAAATAGTATTTTTGAGCAAACTTTATAACACGAAGACCGATGAAAGTAAAGCCGTCAGCAAAGAAAAGATCGCCCGAGTGCAAGATTGTGAAACGCAAGGGCGTGATTTACGTAATCAATAAGAAGAACCCCAAGTACAAGATGCGTCAGGGTTGATTAGTGCACAGTTTAATTTAGAAGATTAAAAACAAAAAGAATACATGGCACGTATTGCAGGTATAGATTTACCTAAGAACAAAAGAGGGGAAGTAGGCTTGACCTACATTTACGGTATTGGCAGAAGCACTGCCCGTAAGATTTTGACCGATTCAGGCATTTCATTCGACAAGAAAGTGGAAGAATGGAACGATGATGAATTGGCGAAGATCCGTACCTATATCGGAGACAAACTTAAGGTAGAAGGCGCGCTCCGCTCGGAAGTTCAAACCAATATCAAACGTTTGATGGATATCGGATGCTACCGTGGCATCCGTCACCGTCTGGGTCTGCCCCTCCGCGGTCAAAGCACCAAGAACAACGCCCGTACGCGCAAGGGTCGCAAGAAGACCGTCGCCAACAAGAAGAAGGCACCCAAAGGCTAATCCTTGTTCGATTGTGTTGACAGTTTTTGATAGGATAAACATCATTCATTTAAATAAAACATGGCAAAAGTTGCTACCGGCGGTAAAAACGCCAAGACTGCAAAGAAGAAGATTGTCAAGGTTGAGCCCCAAGGCAAGGCTTTCATCTTTGCTTCATTCAACAATGTGATCATCTCGCTCACCAACAATCAAGGACAAGTCATTTCGTGGGCTTCTGCCGGCAAGATGGGCTTTAAGGGTTCTAAAAAGAACACCCCCTATGCCGCACAGATGGCCGCCACGGATTGCGCCAAAGTAGCCTATGATTGCGGGTTGCGTAAAGTTAAGGTATTTGTAAAAGGCACCGGTGCCGGTCGCGAGTCCGCTATCCGTACCTTGCACGGAGCAGGCATCGAAGTAACCGAAATCATGGACGTTACGCCCCTGCCCCACAACGGATGCCGTCCTCCCAAGAGAAGAAGAGTTTAATTTTCAGAGTACACGTACATAAAATCATAGCAAACAATGGCAAGATATATTGGACCCAAGTCTAAGATTGCAAGAAAGTTCCAAGAACCGATTTTTGGCGCGGACAAAGTGCTGGAACGCCAAAACTAAGCGCCCGCCCAGCACCGACAGAACAAACGCCGCAACAAACTTTCGGAGTACGGTGTGCAGTTGAAGGAAAAACAGAAAGCTAAATATACCTACGGCATTTTGGAACGTCAGTTCCGCAAGATTTTCGCCCAGGCTTCCCGTAAACAGGGTATCACCGGGGAAAACTTGCTCAAATTGTTGGAATCCCGCCTGGACAACGTGGTTTTTCGTCTGGGTATCGCCCCCACCCGTAGCGCGGCCCGCCAATTGGTTGTGGCAGGAGACAGTGCTCTCTTCCTAGTGACCGCCGTCTCTCTTCCTTTTCTCTGTACCCCTGTCTC
>CAYTCD010000055.1:0-12295 GCA_964436335.1 uncultured Bacteroidaceae bacterium | reverse complement strand
TCTTTGAATACGGACGAATCACAGAAGCCGGACATTACACAGTATGCTCCGGTAAAATAAGCTATCCTCTACCGTTCAACCACGATAGGGCGGAATCCGAAACAGAATGTTACGGAGCGGAAGATATTGCCGCTTGGATAAAGGCTTCCGGGCAGAAGGGGCTTTTTGTGATGAGCCCGGCCGATACAGACCTTTCCCGCAGTGTGGAACACCTGAACGGCGGGCAGGGGTTGTGGAAAGTTTTCCTTATCTTCGCGTTGGTTTTTGCCCTGCTCGAAACCCTGTGCTTACGCGGGTGGAGTGGCAACCGGCCGTTTACCCAAAAGACGAAAGGAAAGAGTTGATGTCGGAAAAAGAAGATAACGAAACCGGACGTATCACGTCCATTCCCGGCTTGTTTAAGAATTGGATGCTGGATTATGCCTCGTATGTGAATCTGGACCGTGCCGTTCCCGAGTTGTCGGACGGGCTTAAACCGGTGCAGCGGCGTATTCTCCATTCCATGCGTGAATTGGATGACGGGCGTTACAACAAGGTGGCCAATGTGGTGGGTAACACGATGAAATACCATCCGCATGGGGATGCTTCTATCGGTGACGCCTTGGTGCAGCTGGGACAGAAAGACCTTTTGATAGACTGTCTGGGAAACAGGGGCAATATCCTTACCGGAGACCCGGCGGCGGCGCCGCGTTATATCGAGGCCCGTCTTTCAAAATTCGCCCTCGATGTGGCGTTCAATCCCAAGACCACGGAGTGGAAGCCTTCTTACGATGGTAGGAATCAAGAACCGGTGGCGCTCCCCATCAAGTTTCCTTTGTTGCTTTTCCAAGGCGTGGAAGGTATCGGGTTCAGTTTGGCTTGCAAGGTGTTGCCGCATAATTTCAACGAACTTATCGATGCCTCGGTAAAAGTGTTGCGTGGGGCGGATTTTGAGTTGTATCCCGATTTTCCCACAGGTGGCAGTATCGATGTATCGAACTATAACAACGGCTTGCATGGCGGAAAGGTTCGGGTCCGTGCCAAGATAGGGCAAATCGACAAGAAAACGCTTGTGATTCAGGAAATACCCTATGGTTGCACTACTTCTTCGTTGATAGAAAGCATCTTGAAAGCCAGCGACCGAGGCAAGATAAAAATCCGCAAAGTAGAAGACAATACGGCGGAGAAAGTGGAGATTCTGGTGCACCTCCAGCCTGGTGTTTCACCCGATACAACCATCGATGCGCTGTATGCCTTTACCGATTGTGAGGTGTCTATCTCTCCCAATGCCTGTGTGATTTCAGAACGGCGGCCCTGTTTCTTGGGGGTAAAGGAAATGCTGGAGATTTCAACCCAAAAGACCATGCAGCTGTTGGGCAAGGAGTTGGAGATACGCCTGGCCGAACTCAAAGACGAATGGTATTACACCTCCCTCGAAAAGATATTCTTTGAAGAACGCATCTACCGCCTTTTGGAAAAAGACAGCCGCAAGTGGGAAGAACAGTTGGTGGCGATACGCAATGCCTTCAAGCCCTTTGAAAAGCCTTTGGGCCGTAAGGTGAGCGAAGAAGATGTGATGAAACTGGTGGAAAAGCCTGTGCGCAAGATTTCCAAGTTCGACATCAAGAAAGCCGATGAAAAGATAGCCCAGGTGGAATGCGAAATGGAAGAAGTGCAGAACCATTTGGCACATCTGGTCGATTACACGATTGCTTATTTTCAGAACATCAAGAAAAAATACGGGGTGGGCCGTGAACGCAAGACCGAGTTGCGCAATTTCGAGAATATCCAGGCCAATATGGTGGCGGCCACCAACGAGAAACTTTATGTGAACCGCGCCGAAGGTTTTATCGGCACGGGTCTGAAGAAAGACGAGTACGTGTGTGAATGCTCCGATATCGACGACATCATCGTTTTCCGCCGCAACGGTATATTCAAGGTGGTAAAGGTGGGAGAAAAGGTATTTGTGGGAGAAGACATCGTGTATGCCGGCGTGTTCAAGCGCAACGATGAACGCACGATTTACAACATGGTCTATAGCGACGGCAAAGACGGCGTGGCCTATGCCAAACGTTTTGCGGTGGGCGGCATTACCCGCGACAAGGATTACGATCTCACTAAGGGAACCAAAGATTCCCAAGTGCTTTACTTTACCGCCAATCCCAACGGGGAGGACGAAACGGTGCGCGTGCAGCTGAGGTTCAAGCCCAAGCTCAAGAAACTGGTTTTCGACTACGATTTCAAGGATCTGGCGGTGAAGGGGCGCAGCAGCATGGGCAATATCCTGTCGCGTAATGCCGTGAAACGCATCGAACTCAAGGATGCCGGCGTTTCCACGCTGGGGGCGCGCAAGATTTGGTACGATGAAACCGTAAAACGCCTCAATGTGGAGGAACGCGGCCAGTATCTGGGCGAGTTCAAGGGCGAAGACCGTATCCTCACGCTGATGGAGACGGGTGCCTACCGCCTGATGAGCTTCGATTTGGGAAACCATTTCGAGGAAGACATGATACAGATTGCCAAGCATTATCCGCAACGGATCATTACGGCCGTCTATCGCGAGAACAAATCGGGCTATTGGTACATCAAGCGTTTTATGGTGGAAGAAAGCGACAAGCGGCAAAGTTTCGTGGAAGAAGAAAACAGCCGTTTCATCAGCCTCAGCCTGAACGCCTGTCCGCAGTTGCGGGTCGTTTTCGATGCCAAGGCCAATAAGAAAGAGATAGAAGACTTGATAGTGGATCCGGTGGAATTTATTGCCGTAAAAGGCTTCAAGGCCAAGGGCAAGCGGCTTTCCAACCATGCAATCAAGAAAGTGGAATGGCTCGAACCTCTGCAACCCGATCCGGATTACGAACAAGCGCAACAGGAAATGGACTCCGCGTTTGGAATGGAGGCACTCGGACCGGAGGTACCCGGCAATGCAGACGCAGACCCCAACGAGCAGTTGAGCCTGTTTTAGAAGGAATCCGCAAAGTGTGTTTTTTTTAAAGAAATAATTTTAATTCTATACGACAATGAAAAACAGTGAAGTGGTGAATCTTGTACCGGGTATCGACTGGGTTGGGATTCTGGATTTCGGTATTGTTACGTTCGATGTGGTGATGGAAACCAAATATGGAACCACCTATAATTCCTATTTGGTGCGGGGAACGGAAAAGACGGCATTGATAGAAACGGCGAAAGCCACATTTTTCGATGACTACATGGAGAAAGTAAAATCCGTGGTTGATCCGGCGGATATCGACTATATCGTGTTGGATCACACCGAACCCGACCATTCCGGTTCTCTCGAAAAACTGATAGCCTTGTGTCCTAAAGCCAAGGTTCTGGCCAGTGCGGCAGCCTTGAAGTATCTTAAAGACATTTCAAATTGTGATTTTCCTTCGCAGGCGGTAAGAGAAGGCGATCGGGTGGAACTGGGGGGCAAGACCCTTCAGTTTGTGGGCGCGAGCAATCTGCATTGGCCCGACAGCATCTATACCTATATACCCGAAGACAAACTGTTGTTTACCTGTGATTCTTTCGGGGCGCATTTTGCCAGTCCCACCAAAAAGATATTCGATGACGAAGTGGGCGATTACAGAGAGGCTTTCGATTATTATTTCGCGGCGATTCTGCGTCCGTTCAGCAAATTTTTCCTTCGAGCCATCGAAAAGGTGGAAGCCATGGATATCCGTATGATCTGTCCCGGTCATGGCCCTGTGTTACGTTCGGGATGGAAAGAATGTGTGGCACATTCCAAGCAGATGTGTTTGGCTTTTACGGAATTGCCTAATCCGAATCGCGTGTTTGTGGGCTACGTGTCGGCCTACGGTTACACGCGTATGTTGGCCGAAAAGATAGCGGAAGGCATCCGTTCGCAAGCCAAGGAAGCCGATCTTTGCGATATAGAGAAAATGTCGGTGGAGGAAATCGGTGCGCATGTGGAAAAAGCATCGGGATTGCTGTTTGGTTCGCCCACCATTAATCAGAATGCCTTGCCGCAATTGTATAATTGTTTTGCCGCCCTTACACCCTTGCGCGACCGTGCCAAACTGGCCGGTGCTTTTGGCTCCTACGGTTGGAGCGGAGAAGCAAAGGATATTGCCGAAACCAATATCGCGGCGGCCAAATTGACCTTCTGCGGCGAAAGTTATTTTGTGAAGTTCAAGCCAAGCGCCGAGGAATTGCAGGCGGCTTTTGAATATGGTGTCCGTTTTGCGGCCCAGATGAAATGATTCTCAGGCAGGCGAGGGATTTCTACCGGAACGGATTGACACTTTACGATCCTGTGGAGCGCGATGCCCTTTTTTATTGGACGGCCGAAGAGGTGTTGGGTAAGAAAAGGGTGGATATAGCGGCTTTGATGCCTTGTACGCTGAGTGACGGGCAGTGGGAAAGTTTTGTTTCGGTGTTGGCGCGTTTGGAAAAGGGTGAACCGATTCAGTATATTTTCGGAAAAGCCTTCTTCTGCGGAATGGAACTGGAGGTGAACCCCTCGGTGCTGATTCCGCGCGGAGAAACCGAAGAACTGGTGCTTTGGGCACTCGAAAGCCTGCGTTCCGTTGCCGCCCCCAGGGTTTTGGATCTCTGCACTGGCAGCGGCGCGATAGCCCTTGCCCTTGCCCAAGCCCGCCCCGACGCGGCGGTATGGGCCTGCGATATTTCACCGGAAGCCTTGCAGACCGCCCTTCGGAACAACGAAAAATGCGGCACGGACGTACACTTTTTCCAACAGGACATACTGCAGGAATCTTTGCCCGAAAATATCCGCCACCAAAATTTCGATTTGATTGTTTCCAATCCGCCTTACGTGCGCCATTCGGAAAAAAAAGCCATGCGCGTCAACGTATTGAACTACGAACCCCATACGGCCCTTTTTGTGGAAGATGCCGACCCCTTGTTGTTTTACCGCCGGATAGCCACCCTTGCCCAAGAAAGATTGCACGTTGGCGGCCAAGTGCTGGTGGAAATCAACGAAGCCTTTCCCGAAGAATGCAAGACCTTGTTTGCGGCAAGCGGTTTAACGGATATTGAAGTGCGTCAGGACCTCCACGGAAAGCCACGGATGCTGGGCGGCTGTAAAATCGCCCCAAAAACCGTATCTTCGCAAGATTATTCAAAAACCAATGATAGGAATAGTAGATAGCGGAGCCACCAAGACCGAATGGTGCTTCCTCAGCGAGAAAGGCGAGGAGAAACGCGTCGTTACCGGCGGGCTCAACCCGTATCTTATCGGCGAGGAGGGCATCCGGAACTGCTTGGAAAAAGACCTCTATCCGTTTATCGACAACAGTCGGGTAAGGTATGTGTTCTTTTACGGTTCGGGTTGCGCCGACAATGCCAAGAAAGGCGTGTTGCAGAGCTGCCTCGAAGAATTCTTTCCCAAGGCGGATGTCTCGATAGACAGCGACCTGGCAGGAGCGGCCCTGGCTCTTTGCGGCAGACAGCCCGGCATGGTGGCCATTTTGGGAACGGGCGCGAGCACTTGCTTCTACGATGGCGAAACCATCCATAACGAAGTTCCCTCCCTGGGCTTTATTCTGGGCGATGAAGGCAGCGGCGCACGCATCGGCATCCATTTTTTGGCCGATTACCTCCGGGGCGGGATGCCGCAGGAGTTGCGCGAAAAATTCGCTCCGCTTTGCCCTTATCCCGTGCATGAAATCATCGACACGGTCTATCACGGCAGGGACGTATCCCGTTTCTTGGGAGAAATGGCGGTGTTTCTCGACGGCAGGATGTCGCATCCCTATGTGCGGGAAGTGTTGACGCGGCAGTTCACCGCCTTTTTCAAGACCCAGGTGCTGCCCTACGGAGAAAAGGCACAGGAAAATCCGCTCAACCTGGTGGGTTCCATCGCTTATTTTGCACAGGAGATCCTGCGCGAGGCGGCACAAAGTTGCGGCTTGAAAGTGGGCAAGGTCTTGAAATCCCCGATGGAAGGCCTGGTGGCGCATTATCAGCCGATGCTCGGCAGTCTTTTGAGGGAACGCACCTTCGAAGCGGACGATTTCAGTTGAAATACCGGTAAAAATGAAAAGAATATGGATGCCCTTTGCCATGGGCTTGATGATGGCAGGATTGTTTAACCTTAAAACCAATGCAATGGAAGTAAAAGACACGGTAAGCTATTTGGTCGGATTCTCGATGGGGCGTAATATGCACGATATTCCCTACCGTTTTGAAACGGAAAGTTTTCTGGAAGGCGTAAAGGCCGCCCTCGAAGGCAAACAGAGCGGATATTCGCAGGCGGAAATACAGCGTATCCTGGGCGAATGGCAGCAGGGGCTGCAACGCCAGGCCTCCGAAAAGTCGCTCGAAAACAAGGTGAAAGGCAAGGAATTCCTGGCGCAGAACCTTCAGAACGACAAAGACGTGCGCCAGACGGCCAGCGGCTTGCAGTACAAGGAAATCGTCAAGGGCAAGGGCGCTTCTCCCAAGGCCACCGATGAAGTGCTGGTGCATTATACCGGCAAATTGCTGGACGGCACGGTATTCGATTCTTCGGTAGAACGCGGCGAACCCATTTCTTTCCCTCTCAACGGCGTGATTGCCGGCTGGACAGAAGGCCTGCAGTTGATGAAAGAGGGCGGAAAGACCATTTTCTACATTCCCTCCGACCTGGCTTACGGCGATGGCGGCAACGGCCCCATCCCCGGCGGTTCGACCCTCATTTTCGAAGTGGAACTGCTTAAGGTGAATCCCAAGAAATAAACTGTTAGGGAAATCAGGAATTTCCTTTTTAGGTCCCGGTATAGGTGTCGAAGCATATACCGGGATTTTTTTTTGCGGGCTACAGACGGAATTCCACGCGGTTGGAAAGCGATCGGCCCAAAGTTAATTCATCGGTGTATTCTAAATCGTCGCCGATGGCGATGCCTTTGGCGATGGCCGTGATCTTGACCGCGCAGTCTTTCAATTGCCGGGACAGGTAGAAAGCAGTGGTATCACCTTCAGGTGTGGCGGGAAGTGCCAGGATAATTTCCTGCGGTTTTTCTTCTTCGGTACGTTTTACCAAATGGGCGATATTCAGACGGGAGGGGCTGATGCCCGCCAGCGGATTGATCAATCCTCCCAGTACGTGATAGAGGCCGTTGTACATGCCCGTATTTTCTATCGCCATTACATCGCGCACATCGCTGACCACACAAATCATGCCTCTGTCGCGTTTGAGCGAGGCGCAGATGGGACATTGCGGTGTGTCGGATATATTGTGGCAGCAATCGCAATACCGTATATCCTTTCTGAAATCAATCAGCGTGGTTCCGAACTTCTCCACCATCTCTTCGGGTTGAGACAGTAAAAAAAGCGCGAGCCGCAAGGCCGTTTTTCTCCCTATGCCGGGCAATCGGTTCAGTTCGTCAACAGCATTGTCCAATAGTTTGAGTGAAAGGTTTTCCATAACAACGGCAGGAATGAAAGCGCGAAGGTACGACTAAAAAGGAATATGGTGTGTAAACCAGATAATGTTTAACGAAAATGTGCCTATATTTGCTCCCGATCCGATAGTACGGAAACCATGCAAATCGACAAATCGAGGTGGTGCCGCATCTTGCTGTGGGGATGCGTACTGCTGGCTGTTACGGCGATGTTTTTTTCTTCTGCTTGCGGCAATGCCCGTAAACAGACCGAATCTGATTTGGTCAGTTTCATCATGCGCTACGAGCGGGAGATGGTTCCGGTTGTCGAAGCGATCAATCGTACACGTTGGCGTTTTTTTGAAACCGGTTCGTTGCGGTATCTTTCCACATTAGATTCGTTGTATGGCAAACGGATAGAACACCTTCACGATGCCAAGTCTTTCTCCTACCTAAAAAAGACAAGTGAAAAAGGAGAGATCAAAGATGCCTACCTGCGCCGACAGGTGGATATTCTCTATAAGGAGTATCTTCCCTGTCAGGCATCTGTCGGATTGCAGAAACGGATCATACGGCTTGATACATACCTGCATCTTGAAACATGGAACCGTCTCCGAAAAGAGGAACCGAACAGACTCAATGTGCAGGGTACGTCCCCGGCCGATGTAAGGTTTTTGCAGAAAATTTGGGAAGAATGGAAAAAAGGGGGAGCGGCGGTGGCCGATATCCTGCAGCAACTTGTCCGTTTGCGGAATAGAATGGCGCGGGAGGCAGGGTATGCCGATTACTTCTCGATGTATCTTGACCTAAATGAAATCCGGCAGTCTTTTATGGACAGCCTTGTGGCTGAATTGACACAGGCCACCGATACGGTATATCGACGACAGAAAGAAGAAAAAGACCGCCGTCTTTCCGCTAGATTTTCCATACCGGTATCCCGTTTGCGCCCGTGGCATTATTCCGGCGCTCTTTTGCGTTATGGCCAGTATCCGAACAATCATCGAAAAGACGGTTATTACAGTTATATCAATATTCCGAGCGTGGCCGACCGTTTTTATTCGGGTATAGGTTTCGATATAGAAGACATATTGGCACGGAGTAATTTTCTGTATTGGAGTGAGAAGATACCGGCGTTTGAGTGTATCGTGGCCGGTAATACAAACGACATTCGTATCGTCGGTACCATATCAGGAACGGAAAACGACATGCACCGGCTTATGGGGGCGACCGGCAAGGCCATCTATCTGAAATACATTCCCGGAACATTGCCCTATCTTTTACGCAGGCCTGCATCGGAGGCCCTTTATTGCGGGGTGTCGGCTTTCTTTGCCCGTATGACCCAGTATCCGGGTTGGATTCTCTCGATGGGGATATTGTCGGTAGGGCAGGCGGGGGGAATAAGGGGATCCACCAATGAGGCTTTTTTGCATGACCAACGTTTGGGATGCCGCTGGCGATTGCTCCTGTATGCGTTCGAAAAACAACTGTATGCCGATCCGGAACAGGATTTGGACGCTTTGTGGTACACGATGGTAGGAGAATATCTTCAAACGGATATACGGCCACCGCTTGAGAACCCGTGGCGGGCGGATTGGGCGGCAGAACCGTATTTTGCCTTATATCCCTGTGAGGTTTCCAACCATCTGCTGGGAGAAATGTGGGCGGCGCAGGTGGTGGATTACCTTTGTTCAGGCGATTGCCGTCTGAATGACCGTTGCGATTTCAATATTGTGGGCAATAAGTCGGTGGGGCGATTTTTTGAAAGAGATATATTCGCCTCCGGTGCCGCGCTCAATTGGGAGAAACTCACAGAAACGGCAATGGGAAAACCGCTTTCCATCCATGCTTTTGTAGAACAATTCAAGTAGGGACGCATGACAGCATTGACTATCGGAATCGTATTCATTGTTTATACAACGCTTCTTTTCCTTATCGCTTTTCTTACCGGAAAAAAAGCGGACGATGAAGCCTATTATCGCGGGAACCGCCGTTCTCCGTGGTTTGTGGTGGCCTACGGTATGGTGGGGGCCTCCCTTTCTGGCGTAACCTTTATGTCGGTTCCGGGCAACGTT
Source organism: uncultured Bacteroidaceae bacterium (assembly GCA_964436335.1). Taxonomy (GTDB): domain Bacteria; phylum Bacteroidota; class Bacteroidia; order Bacteroidales; family P3; genus Pullibacteroides. Next base: position 2,901 of record CAYTCD010000055.1, on the reverse strand, counting down.
CTGCGCGAAAATTTCTATTATCTGCCGTTGGTACTGGGTTTTGTGGCTGGTTATATCGTGGTGGCCAAAGTGTTGTTGCCGCTTTATTATAAATTGAACCTGACTTCGATATATGGTTATCTGGATGTGCGTTTTGGCTTGCGTTCCTATAAATCGGGTTCTGTTTGTTTTCTGTTGTCACGCAGTTTGGGCGCTACCTTGCGGATGTTTTTGGTGGTGAGTGTGTTGCATGAATTCGTTTTTAAAGCGATGGGGATTCCTTTCTCTTTGGCCGCCTTTATTTTTATCCTGCTTATTCTTGGCTATACATTGCGGGGCGGCATCCGTACCATTGTCTGGACCGATACACTGCAAACCACTTTCATGTTGGTGGCTGTATTTATCTCCATTGCCTGTATTGCAAAAAGTATGGAATGGAACTTTGCCGAAATGCTGGCTTCTGTCAGGGAAAGTCCGTTTTCTTCTGTTCTGGATCTGGATCCGAAAAGTCCGCGCTTTTTTGTCAAGCAGTTTGTGAGCGGTCTTTTCATTACGGTAACCATGACCGGTCTGGACCAAGATATGATGCAGAAGAATCTCAGTTGCCGGAATTTGAAAGATGCCCAAAAGAACATGTACACTTTTAGTGCGATTCTGTTGGGAATGAATGTTCTGTTTTTGATATTGGGGGCTATCTTAGGCTTGTATGCCCAAAAGCATGGACTTTTTTACAATGACACCGACCAACTGTTCCCGTCCATCGCCATGCGTTATCTGCCGCCATTGGCCGGTCTGACCTTTATCATCGGGGTTCTTTCGGCTGCTTATTCCAGTGCCGATGGTGCCTTGACGGCCATCACCACTAGTTTTACCATCGATATACTGGGAGTGGAACGTAGGCAGATAGGGCAGGAGCGGCGGCAAAAAATCCGTTATCGTGTTCATCTGCTGATGGCTTTGCTGTTTTGGCTGCTGATTGTATTGTTCAATGAGCTCAAGAACGATTCTGTTATCAATATGGTATATGATATAGCGTCCTATACCTACGGACCGCTGTTGGGGCTTTTTGCGGCAGGTATCTGCACCCGGTGGAAAATCCGTGACCGTTTTGTGCCGTGGGTGGTGCTTTGCGCCCCTGTATTGTCTTATCTCACCTCGCTGCTGACACGTGTTCTGTGGGGCTACCATTTCGGTTTTGAACTCTTATTGCTCAACGGAATGTTTGCGTTTATGGGGCTGTATCTCCTCCGAATCCGAAAGGATACGCTGGGTGAGAAAGAAAAGATGTAAAATTTTATTTTTGATAAACAGCTTGTTAGGAGGGGTGTGGAAAAATAATGCGGAAGAAGGTTTGGTAGTTAAAAAAACTATTGTACCTTTGCACTCCCGTTTCGGAAAAACGTCCGGGAAAAACGGGAAACGTCCATTGTGAAGTTTTGGTTGTAAGATTAGGGGAGGAAACTCCTCTTATCTGCCGAACGGAGGCTAGTTGAAAGACGAAGCCTGCCGGTAGAGTTCATTGACGAGATGGAATAGAAAGAGGCCGGACGGCGAGAGCCGTCCGAGGTCACCGTGGCCGAGAGGCTTCGGTGACGAAAGGAAGGAGAGAAGGGCGCACGGGGGATGCCCAGGCTCTTGGCGGCGAAGAAGGACGCGACAAGCTGCGAAAAGCTCCGGGGAGGTGCAAATGACCTGCGATCCGGAGGTGTCCGAATGGGGCAACCCGTATGGTTGAGGACCATACATTCCGGCCGGAGAGGCCGGAAGGCGAACGCGGGGAACTGAAACATCTAAGTACCCGTAGGAGAAGAGAACAAAAGTGATTCCGCGAGTAGTGGCGAGCGAAAGCGGAGGAGCCCAAACCGTCGGGGTTGCGGCCCGGGCGGGGTAGAAGGACTGAAGGAAGGAAATGCGGAGGTTATCGGAACTACCTGGAAAGGTAGGCCGTAGAGGGTGAAAGCCCCGTATGAGAAAACGATCCGCATACCGATCAGAATCCTGAGTAAGGCGGGACCGGAGGAATCCTGTCTGAAACAGCCGGCACCATCCGGCAAGGCTAAATACGACCAAGAGACCGATAGCGAACAAGTACCGTGAGGGAAAGGTGAAAAGGACCCCGAACAGGGGGGTGAAAGAGATCCTGAAACCGTGCGCCTACAAGCGGTCGGAGCCCTTTAGGGGGTGACGGCGTGCCTTTTGCATAATGAGCCTACGAGTTGCGGTATCCGGCGAGGTTAAGTGCCGGTAGGCATGGAGCCGAAGTGAAAGCGAGCCTGAATAGGGCGTAGAGTCGGATGCTGCAGACGCGAAACTTAGTGATCTACCCATGGGCAGGTTGAAGGACGGGTGACACCGTCTGGAGGACCGAACCGATAAGCGTTGAAAAGCTTCCGGATGACCTGTGGGTAGGGGTGAAAGGCTAATCAAACTGAGAGATAGCTCGTACTCCCCGAAATGTTTTTAGGAACAGCCTTGCGGAGAGTATCGCAGAGGTAGAGCTACGGATAGGATGCGGGGGTTTCACCGCCTGCCAAGTCCTGACAAACTCCGAATGCTGCGATATATACGCGGGAGTGAGGCCATGGGTGCTAATGTCCGTGGCCGAGAGGAGAAGAATCCAGACCGCCGGCTAAGGTCCCCAAATGCGTGTTAAGTTGAAAATAACGCGGTGTCGGAGCAGAGACAGCCAGGATGTTGGCTTGGAAGCAGCCAAACATTTAAAGAGTGCGTAACAGCTCACTGGTCGAGCGCCGATGCATGGATAATAAACGGGCATAAAACACGCTACCGAAGCCGCGGACTCGCGAGAGTGGTAGGGGAGCATTCCATACGCGCTGAAGGGGGGCCGGGAGGTTTTCTGGAGGGTATGGAAAAGCAAATGTAGGCATAAGTAACGAGAAGGCGGGCGAGAAACCCGCCCAC
>CAYTCD010000054.1:0-12446 GCA_964436335.1 uncultured Bacteroidaceae bacterium | reverse complement strand
TTGGCGCTCTTGAACTTGTCGGCGAAAGGAGCAACCACGTCGTTGTTGCTGGCACGCAGTTCGAGCATGTATTCGATCTTTTCCTTGTTGAAACCTTCTTCATCGTAGATGTAGCCGTCGGGACCGGAAATGGTAACCACTTTGGCACCCAGTTCGGTAGCCTTGGTTACAGCACCCCAGGCAACGTTACCGAAACCGGAAATGGCCACGGTCTTGCCCTTGATGTCCATATTGTGAGCCTTGAGCATGTGTTCTACGAAATAAACGGCACCGAAACCGGTAGCTTCGGGACGGAGGATGGAGCCACCCCAGCCGGCACCCTTGCCAGTCAAAACGCCGGTGTTTTCTCTGCGGAGTTTCTTGTACATACCGTACATATAACCGATTTCGCGGCCACCTACACCTATATCGCCGGCGGGAACGTCGGTTTCAGGACCAACGTATTTCTGCAGTTCCATCATGAAAGCCTGGCAGAAACGCATGATTTCGTTGTCGGAACGACCTTTGGCGTTGAAGTCGGAACCACCTTTGCCACCGCCCATAGGCAGGGTCGTCAAGCTGTTCTTGAACGTCTGTTCGAAGCCCAGGAACTTGAGGGTATCGAGCTTAACGCTGGGGTGGAAACGCAGACCGCCTTTGTAAGGTCCGATCGCGTTGTTGAACTGAACGCGGTAGCCGGTGTTGATTTGGATTTCGCCCTTGTCGTCCACCCATTCCACACGGAAGGTGAAGATACGGTCGGGTTCTACCATACGTTCGATGATTTTGTGTTTTTCGTACTGCGGATGGGCTTCGTAGTAGTCCTTGATGGTGTAGAGCACCTCTTCCACAGCTTGGAGGAACAAAGGTTCGTCAGGATGTTTTTCCTTCAGATCCGCCAGAATTTTTTTTACGTCCATGGCTTAAAAATTTTAGGTTATTTAATTGTTTTCTTTGTTTTTGCCAAAAGCCAAAAAGCGGCTGAACCGACTTGGCCGCCCCTTTTTGAAACGGCTCCCAATCCATTCTACCGCTAAAAAACGGTGTAAAATTACATCTTTTTTCGATAGGCTACACAAAAATTTTCTTGCGCACCGATGCCGGAACGGGCAGGTCGGACACTACCTTCTCTCCGCAAAGTTCCCGTATCACCACCGAAGCACAGAGGCATCCCACAATGGAGGGCATATAGGATACCGTACCCACGGTGGATTTCTTGTTGGGTTCGCCCTCGGTTTCCCTGACCGCGTGCGCCGGTATGGGTTCGGGCGAAAAAACGGCCTGGATGCCTGTATAGACGCCCAATTTATGCAGCCTTTTGCGCAGAACATCGGCCAAAGGGCATTGGTAGGTTTGCGATATATCGCAGATCTTCAATTGCATGGGATCAATCTTGCCACCCGAACCCATCGCGCTCACCACCGGCAGACGGCGGTTCACGCAATGATAGAGCAGGTATATCTTGGGAGAGAGCGTGTCGATGGCATCCACCACATAGTCGAAGGGCTTGCTTTCAAGAATCTCGATCATGCGCCCGTCCTTGACGTATTCGGGAATGGCTTCGAGTTGCAGTCCGGGGTTGATGCCGCGCAGGCGTTCGGCCATCACTTCGGCTTTGAGCCTGCCCAAATCGGGCACCAAAGCCGGCAACTGGCGGTTGAGATTGGTGGCGTGAAGCCGGTCGCCATCCACCATCGTGAGCTTGCCCACGCCGGCGCGCACAATCATTTCCGCCGCATAGGCCCCCACGCCGCCCAATCCCACCACCAGCACCGAGGCTGCCGAGAGCCGCTCAACCGCCGCGTCGCCTAACAGAAGGCGCGTGCGTTCCTGCCATAGGGCGGTGTTTTCAGTCATGGATGCCTAACTTATCGAAGAGTTCCTTGTCTTCCATTACCTTGAGCGCCCGTTGAAAGGCTTCGTCGATGTCTTTGGTTACCTGATAGTAGTATTTGGTACCGTAGAGGTTGCTGGCGAACAGGGCCTTGAGCTGGGAGCGCAGAAAGCGGTCGGAAGAGGCGGCATAGGCACGTTGGTTCTCGTCTTCCCTGGCCGCTTTCTGTGTAAGGTATTCTTTCATCCTGGCCTCGTTCCAAAGCACTCTTTCCATGTATTCGGCGTAGGTCTTCGAATTGGCCAGCAAGGTGTCGGCCTGCATTTCCCTAAGCATTTCCTGCATGAACTTCTGTGCCTGCGCGGCCTTGAAATTGGTGTGGGGAACGCCTTTTTCCTCGGCGTAGGCATAGAATTTTTCCATAAAGGCGTCGTCCGGCTCAAAGTTGCGGTTGAATGTCTTGAAATCGGGATAGTTTTTCAGATAGGCGTCCCGTTCGGTATCCAGGATACCCAGCACGAATTTGTTGAGCAGGTTCTTGCTCCGCAGGGCAATGTAGTAGTCGCTGGCGCGCTGTGTGTCGGCCGGCACGAACACATCGGGCATGATGCCGCCTCCGCCATAGACCACGCGCTTGCCATCGGTATAGTAGCGCAACGAATCGGGCATGTGTATCGAGTCGGGATGCACCATCTCGCCGTGGCGGTAGCGGTTCATGATGTCTTGGTAGTAGGCTTCCATGCCGTCTTTATAGGGCTTTTGGATGCACCGCCCCGAGGGGGTGTAGTAGCGGGCTATCGTGAGCCGCACGTTGGAGCGGTCGGGCAGGTTGAACGGACGTTGCACAAGGCCTTTGCCGAAAGAGCGGCGGCCTACGAGAATCGCCCTGTCCCAGTCTTGCAGGGTGCCCGAAAGGATTTCGCTGGCCGAGGCCGAGTTTTCGTCTATCATCACCACCATGCGGCCTTGGGTAAAGAGCCCCTTGCCGGTGGTGCGGAACTCTTCGCGTTCCTGCGCCTTGCCCTGCATATAGACCACCAGCCTGTCTTTGGGCAGGAACTGGTCGGCGAGCGACACGGCGATGTCTAAGTAACCGCCCGTATTGCCGCGCAGGTCTAATATGAGGTTCTTCATGCCTTGTTTCTTGAGGTCGGCCAGGGCGGCGGCCACTTCTTCGGCACTGGTGCGCGAAAAGCGGTCGAGCTGTATGTAGCCGGTCCGCTTATCCACCATAAAATAGGTGTCCACGCTGTGGAGCGGTATCTTGTCGCGGATAATCTCAAAGCGGATGATTTCGTCTTTTCCCTTGCGCTTGATGCCTACCTCCACCTTGGTGCCTTTCTTTCCGCGCAAATGGGTGAACACGAACCGGGTGGTGGCGTTCGTGCCGGTGGCCTGCAGGGTGTCGATGGTAACGATGCGGTCGCCGGGCTGCAAACCTACTTTTTCGGCGGGGCCGCCCGAAATCACATCCACAACCACCACGCTGTCTTCGTAGATCTGGAAGGAAACGCCAATGCCGTCGAAATTACCCACCAGGGGTTCGTTGGTGCGTTCGAGGTCTTTGGCGGGGATATAGGCCGAATGGGGGTCGAGCTGTTCAAGGATTTGGGTGATGCCTTTTTCTACGATGGGCGACAAATCCACGTCTTCCACATAGGCGTAGCGTATCATCTGCAGGAGCGTTCCCATCTTGTTCTCTACCAAGGCCGCGTGGTTGCGGGGAAACTCTTCCGGTTCGTTCTTCTTGCCTTGCCGCGCGTTCTGCGACCACAACGTGCCGCACAGCAACAGCAGGAGGGCTAAGGTATGGAGTGTTCTTTTCATATTCCGCGAAGATAAAGAATTTGAGGGGATGGGCAAAGAGGGGAGAGTATCATTGATGTTGCATATTACAGAAAATGTATTACCTTTGTTCCTACCATTATGCTCATAGTTCAGCGTTATCGATAGTGTAAAAACACTAATCTTGATAATGGTAACGCCTACCTATGGGCTTTTTTTATTTCAACATGACAAAAGAAGATTGCTTACCTCCGAGAAAAGTAGCCGTTCTTATTGATGGTGGATTTTTTGTAAAGCGATTTAATGCGCTATACAACAAAGACAAGAATATGACAGGCAAAGAAGTGGCCGATTATCTTTGCAGAATGGCTTTCGCCCACGTTGGCAAACGCAATATTCTTTACCGTATCTTTTATTACGATTGTGCACCTCTTTCTAAGAAAGTGCATAACCCTATCTCTAAAAAACTTATTGATTTCAGCAAATCAGAAGAATTTAAGTTTCGTTCTGAATTAATTGAATCATTGAAACAGAAACGCAAAGTCGCCCTACGGATTGGCATGCTCAAAGACAACAAAACCTGGGCTTTTCGTTCTCATATCACCAAAGACCTACTTGCAGGCAAAATTGATATGAAAGACATAACGGAGAATGACGTTTTCTTTGAAGTACGTCAGAAAGGCATTGATATGAAAATCGGTGTTGACATCGCATCTCTTGCCTTAAAACGCTTTGTTGATTGTATCGTTCTTTTTTCAGGCGATGCTGATTTTGTACCTGCAGCCAAACTGGCACGTCGAGAAGGGGTGGATTTTATACTTGACCCTATGAATGCAAATGTGGATCCTCTGCTATTTGAACATATTGACGGAATGAAAAACGTTAAACCCTCCTTTGCTCAAAATAAAGAGTATTAATAAAACTCTCCGCTGGTTAAGTGAAGTTCGCGTTACTTGTCTTAGGCTTGATGTTAGGTGGTTCGCCCAACCGGTTGTTTTATGTATGTGATTCGTTGACATCTGTTTACTATACCGATAGTGATCCAACAGCGTTCCGGCAGGATATAATGCGTTTCCAAGCTCAGGAACGGGTTGTCTATCCGAAATATTTACAGTCGGATGCCGACGCAGGTTCAAAAGCCTCCCTTGATTCGCTGTTCCATAGCCTCCTTTCGCTCTGTGTTCGCCAAAACGCATTGCCCAACGTGGAACGTAACGGCTATGGCATGGATATTTCCATTCCTTTGTTCCATATCCTTTCCTTATCGGATTCCTTGTTTCAGGAACGATGGGATAAAATCTTTCCATTCGTTGAAAAGGCTTTTGATGTCGGCGAAATCTCGAATTCCTATTTTTTCATGTACGACCGCTTGCTTTACCGGCAATGCGGCAAGCAATATTTCGGCGGCATGGGCAAAGAGGTGCCGACCATAGACGGTTCGGATTGCACGGAAAGGAAAAGGCGCTATCTTATGGACGAATCCCCCTCCTTTTTCCAGATCAACGAACAGTGGAAGAGGTTCTACGATGAAGGTGGAGGACGATAAGCGAAGAATTTCCCTCATTGAGGGATGGTTTTGTACAATTTCATCACCTATTGAGGGATGATTTTATTTGATTTTATCCCTCATTGAGGGATTTTGAGTATCTTTCCGTGTTTCAACTCGGGGATGAGCATATCATATACATAGGCGGAGCTTTCGATATACAAGCCTGTTTCAAAGTCTTCCAGTTTCGAAAAGGTTTCGGAATTACGAAAAGTGGAAATGGCTTCCGGTAACGGCATCTTGTCTCGTTCCACCAAATATCTTACCTCATCGGAAGAGATTCCTTCGAACAGAAATTGCGCGTTGTTTCTTTTCATAGCCTTTTCAACATTTTAAGCGCTTTCTCCGTATGAAAAAAGTATTGAGAGAACACAAAGACGGCGCTTTTTTAATGAATCAGCAGAATCCGATCATCGCCACCAGCACACAGATGAGCACGTCTTGGAAAAACGTCAGACTGGAATAGGTGGTTTTCAACCGACAAGACACCTATACGCAGAAAATTTTGTACCTTTGTAGGTTTGGGTTGTTCCGGATACTTCAGTGTCCGGAATACAGGACAACCGATGCCATTACCTGCATAATGACGATAAAACCTACCTTTAGATTCTCCGTTTGTTTGTTAACGGTTTTTTTTGCATTTGCCAACGTGTTGAAAGCAAATGTTTTCTACCAACCCATTGAAGAAAACGAAGGCGATAAAAAAACAAAAAACCAGTCCATAACACGTGAAGACAGTTTGTCGAATGTGTTGTTGGAGGAATTTTTCCTTTCGCGCGAACTGCGTTTTTTCGACAAGAACAGCAAAAAGAATCCCGATACCACGCAAGTTCAGGAACGCCCCGAACTCTCGGGAGAGATTCCTTATTACAACGAACCTGATTCTGTTTACAAGATGCGTCTGGAAGGGCTGAGCGAGAGCCTTGTGGTAAAACTGCCCTATAACCAAAAGGTAAAAAATTACATCGATGTCTATGTAAACAAACGCCGTCAACAGGTGGATGTGATGCTGGCACTCTCCCAATACTATTTTCCCATTTTTGAACAGGCCATGGAACGCAACGGCGTTCCGCAGGAACTCAAATATCTGGCCATTATCGAGTCTGCACTCAATCCCCGCGCCGTTTCGCGCGTGGGTGCCGCCGGCAGCTGGCAGTTCATGTACCAGACAGGGAAAATGTACGAACTTAAAATCGACAACAACGTGGATGAGCGCTTTGACCCTGACCGGGCCAGCGATGCCGCCGCCCGTTACCTCAAGGCACTTTACGACAATTTCGGCGACTGGATTCTGGCCATCGCCGCCTACAACTGCGGTCCGGGCAACGTAAACAAAGCCATCCGCAGGGCGCAGGGAAAAACCGATTTCTGGCAAATCTATCCTTTCCTGCCCCGCGAAACAAGAGGCTACGTTCCCGCCTTTATCGGTGCCACCTACGTGATGAACTATTACCGGGAATACGGTTTCAACACCCCCCTCAATCCGCCGCTGCTGACCGACACCCTGATGGTTACCCACGATCTGAGCCTGAGCGTGGTGGCCGACAGACTCAACATTCCCATTCAGGTGTTGCGCGACCTCAACCCCCAGTACCGACGCGATGTGATTCCCGGCAACACCGACTATTACAGCCTTCGTCTTCCGGTAAACTTTACCGTCAGGTTCATGGAAAACGAAGAAGATATCTACGCCGACACCAACAACCGCATTCCCCTCACCCCCACCCGCTTCCCCTATCGGGTGCAACGCGGACAGACCCTATCCAACATCGCCGCCAAGTTCAGGGTAAAGGTATCCGATATCATGAAGTGGAATAACCTGCGGTCTTCTACCATTTATCCTAATCAGATTCTGTATATATATTCCTACGACCGCCCCATGCCCACCAATTCGGCGCTCAAATTTCCCGATGCCAGCGGAAAAGGCCACACCGATAAAGGAAAGGTGAGCATGACCACCACCAAACCCCGCGACGACAAACCCGCCGTCAAGAGCCCTTCGCAAATGGAAGCCACGCGTACCATCTACCATACCGTGAAAAAAGGCGAAACCTTGTATTCCATTTCCAGACGTTATCAGGGTTCCAATGTAAACGACTTGATCCGTATCAACAAACTCAACAAGAAAGCCACCATTTATCCCGGGCAGACGCTCAAGATCGTTACCACCAATCATTGAGCGAAACCCTAACGCCTGCGGTATATGAAACCGGTCAAAACCTTTCTTTTTTCAGCCTGTGCGTTGCTTGTTCTCCTATCGGTGCATTTTATCGCATCCTTTATGGGCTACGAACCGCTTTTCCGCTACGAGAAGCCCGAAATCGAGTTCGAGTTGCCTTCCGTTGCACGTCTGCAAAATCGCCAATGGCGCGACAAACGCGCATGGAACGATATCAGGCAAGAAACCCCCGAAACAGAAGAAGAGAGCGAGACAGCCTCTCTTCATAAACAGTGGCAGCAAGACAGCCTGATGCTTTTTTATAAGCGCGTGTATCGGCTCGAACCCGAGATTTTCGACAATCCCGCACTGACAAACATTCCCATCACGCCTTTTGAATACGACAGCGCACAAACCGGAAAGGAACTACTGCAAGATTTCTTTGCCCGGCTTTTGGAACTGCGTCATCCCCATGAGCGTCCGATCATAGCATCCATGTACGAAAAAAACGATCTGTGGGATGATCCTTTGGCTCAAAACCGCAAGTCCTTTATCCGCATTCTCCATTATGGCGATGCCCAAATCGAAAACGACCACATCACCGCCACGCTCCGCCGCCTGATGCAGGCCGACTTCGGTGGTTTCGGTCCGGGCCTTTTGCCGATACTGCGTTCCTCCTGGAGTGATTTTCAGTTTAAGAAAAGCGGCAAATGGAATGTGGTGAAAGCCGATGCCGATGCCATGCGCGGTAATTTTGGACTTTACACCGCCTATCTGGCACCGCCCCCCCTGAACGCCATCCTGCAAACAAACAAAGACCAAGGCTCGCTCCGGTTCAGCATACCGGCCACATACCGCAACGGAGAACTTTTTGTTGAGGCCATCACCCATGCCGATATTTCAGAATACAACCTGCAGTTAACGGCCGACAACCGCCATATAACACCCGCCGGAATCCTTGAGGCTTTCGGGCAACAGCGCATCACCTATCCGCTCCATCAGGAAAAAGACCTCTGCCTGAACCTCAACCTGCGCAAGAACCACAATCTCTATGCACTCGCACTCAACGACACCGTCGGCCTCAGCGTGGACAACGTTTCCATGCCCGGTTATGCGGGTTCCATGTTTTCTTCTAATAACAGTCTTTTTCTCAACACCCAGCTTTACCTGCTCAATACCGGCCTCATCATCTACCAATTCGGCAATCCGCAGGCCGTGGCCACCGGCAGCAAAACCGACTATTACAACTATTATCGTTTCCTCCTGCTCAAAGAGCTCAACTTTATCCGTATCCAGATGCCCAAGATACCGGTTATCGTGGTGGGCATGGGCGGAAACTCCGCGCTTGAACCCCATCCCGATGTGGAAAGGCTCAAAGCCATCCAACGGGAATGCGCCTTTCAGACCGGATGCGTTTTTTGGGATATGGAAGAGGCAATGGGTGGAAGCGATGCGTTGCGGCATTGGGCGGAAAGCCAGCCGGCCTTGGCCTCGCGCGATGGTGTGCATTTTACCGCCAAAGGGGCCGATTTGGTTGGAAAACTTCTGTACAAATCGCTGCTCGACGCCTACCGCCAGTTTCTGCAACAAGAGCGTAAGAGGCGGATGATGCAACGAGCCAAACAACTTTTATCCGACACTCAAATCCAATAAGAATGGACTTTCTCCTGCACTTTTTCGCCCCCCAAAGTAGCTTTCTTTTTACCAGTCTTGATTTTTGGATTTTCCTCTGCCTTGTGTTGGGTGGTTTTTCGCTCTGCTACAAGAACCGCCGCACACGCAATCTTTTTCTCTTTGCATGCAGCCTATTCTTCTATTATAAGATAGCCGGATTCTTTATCGTTATCCTGTTGCTTTCGGTTTTTCTCAATTACCGTATAGGAAAGCACATCGAAAAAAGTCCGGCCAAAAGATACTGGATGACCGTGGGCATCCTGACCAATCTTCTTATATTAGGCGTGTTCCGGTACAATGTATTCTTTGTAGAACTCTGGAATGCCTTTTGGGGTACGGGATTGCAAGCCATCGACTATCTCTCCGACGGATTCTCGCCCGCCCAGACCGCATCTTCCGTGGAACGATTGCTGCCGCCGGTAGGGCTGGCCTTCTTTACCTTTCAGGCTATGAGTTACCTGATAGATCTTAAACGCGGCAGGATACAGTCGGCCGAAAACCTGACCGATTTCGGTTTTTACATGACTTTCTTTCCGCAACTGGCGGCGGGGCCTATTGTGCGGGCCGACGAATTCATGCCGCAGCTCAAACGGCATTATATGCTTACCTGTCAGGAATTTTCGTATGCTCTGGTGTTGATTGCATGCGGGCTGTTCAAAAAATCCATCGTAGCCGACTATCTGTCCCTGCATCTGGTCTCACCCGTGTTCGACAATCCCGACCTGTTTTTGGGCATCACAAAATGGATGGCCGTTTATGGATTTTCCTTACAGATATATTGTGACTTTTCGGGTTATACCGATATCGCCCTCGGTATCGCCACCCTGTTCGGATTTCAATTGCCCGTCAACTTCCGCTCTCCTTACAAGGCCTCCTCGCTTACCGACTTCTGGCGCAGGTGGCATATCACGCTTTCCTCCTGGTTCAGAGACTACCTCTACATACCGCTCGGCGGCAACCGAAAAGGTCTTTTCCGCATGGTATCGGCCTTGATGCTCACCATGCTCGCAGCCGGTTTCTGGCATGGGGCGGGTTTAGGTTTCCTTATCTGGGGCGGTATTCACGGCATAGCCCTCTGCATCGAAAAATTAAGCCATTGGCATATCAAGGCCGAAAGCCGTAAAGGGCTGCGGCTGATAGGCTGGTTCATCACCTTTCACGTGGTCAGCCTCACCTGGATATTTTTCCGCTGCCCTACCCTGCAAAATGCGGCCGATATGTTTTTCGGGCTGTTCGACCAAATGGGATGGATGGAACTGCCGCACATCATTGTACAATACGGTAAGGCGCTACTGCTGATGACGGGCATGTTCCTCTTTCTGCTCGTGGTCAGGGAAAGGCAGAAAAAATCCTTGGCCCGCCACTTTGAACGCCTTCCCATCTTATTGAAATTTATCGCCGTACTGGCTGTGGTTTTTCTTTTGATACACTATGGAAACCCAACCGCTCCCGGCTTTCTCTACGCCTCCTTTTAGCTTCAGCGCAGAATCGTAACACTGCCCGACTGCACTTTCCGTAAGGTTCTTCCCTCGGCGTGGCCTTCGAACTCAGCCATATAGAAATAGGCGCCGTCGGGGCATACACTGCCTTTGTTATACAGTTTGCCGTTCCATTCAAAAGCCGGATCGTCAGATTTGAACACCTCCACGCCCCAGCGGTTCACAATCCTGATGGAAAACTTGCTGATAAGCGAATAATCCCGGGCCCTCAGCACATCGTTCACGCCATCGGCATTGGGGGTGAACACATTGGGGAGATCAAAAACAAAACAATGCCAGTTGTCGGTACACAGGGCGTTGCTCGGCAGGCTTTCCCGGCCGCTTTCGTTCACCGCCACCACTTGGTAGCAGGCAAAGAGAGAACCCGGTTCGGTGTCTTCATACTCGGTCTCCGTTACGGTGGCGACCCATTCGTATTCTTTTTGCCCCGGAATGCGGCGGTACAACTCGTAATAATCCACCGAAGAACGGCAGTCTTCTATATAGGCCGCATCGGCCGCTTCCCCGTCCTGACGGCGGTACACGCTGTCGAAACTCCATGTAAGCGTATTATATAGGGGATTGCAGGAAGACTGCAACAAAAAGAGATAGGGCTGACAGGGTTCTCCGGGCAAAGCCGTTCCTGTTACCTGATTGGAAAGATTATAGAGAGAATCGGGCAGACGCCTTGAACGGTAAGACCCCACGGCTTCCACGCGATATCGGTACGCATGGTCCACCGAAACGGCCCTGTCTATATAAAAAGCCTCTGTTGTGCTGTCTATCTTCTCGAAGATTCCGGTAAAATCGTTGTAACGGTAAACAAAGAAAACCGATATCTCCCACGGTGACTGCCATGTCCAGCCCAGTTCCACGCGATGCGGTTTGCCAGCGGTAGAAGGTCATGGTTGCGTCGGTAACGATGGTTTCGTGGGAGGTGTAGAAGGGGATGGCGATTGAGTTCTCGTTGTTGACAGTGTAGGTGTTCTGGTCAACCACGAGGTAACGCACATCAGGGATGGTCACGTCCATCTGTTCGACACCCCACTCAGAGGCTGAGTAGCGGAGGTTATCGAGCTCAAGGGGCTCGTCGGGGATGAAGCTACCGAGAATGCCCACGTGGAGATAGATGTGGTAGGAGACGTTGCGGACGAGTTGCAGGGGATCGGAGTCGGCTGCAATGACGGGAACCTGATAGTAGCAGGTGCGCCATGACGCTCCCTGCACGGGGGTAGCATTGATTATGTTGCCGTCAGCATCCTCATCTACAGTGACAGCCCGCCAGGGTATGGAGAGGGTCATGTAGGTAGCGGCGTAGTCGCCTGCCTCGGAGCTCCAGCTGTGGGGGTAGGTGTAGAAGGGGCGATCTTGAATGTAGGAGTAGTTTTTATCACCGGGATTGTCGCCGTTGTCGGGTGTGCCGTTTTCGCCGGCTTTGTTGTCGACAAAGTTGTAGACAAGATTGTCGGGGGTGTCGAAGAAATCGGCGCGTGCGGGCTTGGCCGTGAGGTCAGGATCGAGTGTCGATTTCGAGAGTCCGCCGTTGAGACGCACTCTCATGCTTGAGAAGTCGGGCGCCCAGTGTGAAGTGACTACGTTGCCATCGATCACAACGGTCTGCTCGATGATGTCGTCGACGTTGAGCGCAAGGGTAATCTTGGATGCTGTGCGTTGCAGGTCAATGGTGCCTGTGGCACGGTCGGCTGTGGCGTCGTAGCTGACGGTGCAGTCGCCATCCATGGTGAAATCCTCCTGTGTGCGCTGTGTGGCGAAGGTTGATCCGACAGCCATCTTGCGCAGGTCGGCTATGGAGAAGTCGGTGGTAGGAGGCGTGACGTTGACGGCCGCGAAGGCGTTGCATGAGCGTCCGGTTGTCTCGAAGAGCGCTTTTTTGAGAGCCTGGGTGAGCGGTACGCGCACCCAGGCTCTCTTTGTCTTGTTGACAACAAATGTCTGCCAGTAGTCGGGCTTGGCGGTTTCGTCGGGCTTGTC
>CAYTCD010000053.1:0-12554 GCA_964436335.1 uncultured Bacteroidaceae bacterium | reverse complement strand
TCGGCATGGTGTTCGACTGGTTCAACCAGTTCATCAACAACGATGCCTTGATACGGCCTACCTGGTGGGCGTATTCAATCGCCCTCATGGTGTTTTTCCTGACCCTGCCGTGGAGCCGTTTCACGCATATCCTTTCGGAAGCCTTGTTGATTTATATGCGCAATGCCGGCATTCGCGAAACCCATAAGAACAACGGTTACGCGAGCGTGGAAATCTATTCCTGTTCGCGTTGCGGCATCTGCCTCGACCCGTGCCAGATGGTGGCGGCGGCTTCCTTGCGGCAGATGGCTTCGGTGGAGTTTACGCGCAACGTGCGTCTGCGTCAGGACAAACAGGCCATGAACGCGGCTTCCTATTGCCTCATGTGCAACCGTTGTGTGCAGGCCTGTCCGGTGGGTGTCAATTCGGTGCAGTTGAAGCTGAACCTCAAGGGCGCGGATGTAAAATACGTTTATCCGAACCGCTACGATTACGTGGAGTCCGAATCCCGTCCGATTCCCTCCGCTTCGGCTTGGAGCGACATTCTGCACCATACGTCCGAAAAGGCGGCGGTTCCGGCCCCCAAGGCTGACCGCAAGCCTGAAGTGGTTTATTTTGCCGGTTGCATGAGCCATCTCACGCCTAAGATCGAACAGTCGATGGTGCGAATTTTCGAGGCCGCCGGCGTGGATTATACTTTCTTAGACAAAGACGGCGGTATCTGTTGCGGCCGTCCGCTGATGCTGTCGGGCGACCGGGCCGGCAGCGAGCAGCTGGTGGTCAAGAACACCGAAGCCATCTTGGCTACGGGCGCCAAGGTGCTGGTCTGCTCCTGTCCCATCTGTTACAAGATATTCAAGGAAACCTACAAACTGGAGGGTGTGCAGGTGCTGCACCATACCGAATATATCCTGCGCTTGCTCGAATCGGGCATGATTACGGTTCGCAAGAGTTCCCGCAAAGGGGTTTACCATGACCCTTGCGAATTGGGGCGCAATTCGGGCGTCTATCAACAGCCGCGCGATGTCCTGTACCGGGTACTCAACCTGCAGAAAACCGACTACGAAGGCAAAGACGCCCTTTGCTGCGGTCACAGTATCGCCGCCGAGGGAATGCCCTACAAGAAACGCCGCATGATTGCCAGGGATGCCTTGCGCAAGATGACCGAACAGCCCGTGGATGTGCTCGTTACGGCCTGTCCTTCCTGCAAGCGTTCGTTTGCCGAAATCGGTTCGACCGACATCAGGGATATTGCCGAAATCGTTTGCGAACAATTGGTTTTTAACCGACGTTAAAAATCGGTAGTATAAAAGAATGCTGGCAAGGGGAAATCAGGCAAAGAGCCTCCCTTGCCAAGTGTTGCGTTCGGCAAGGCGTTTTTCGATGAGTTGTAGAATGCGGTCGCTGCGCAGATTGCCGAAAACGGGGCCGGCCTGAAAACGGGCGGGGGCCTCTCCGGCAAAGCGTTCCATCTTGATCCGGGGCGAGAGTCTTTCTAAGAAATCCACCACGAAATCCACATACGAATCTACCGTAAAGAAAGAAAATTTCTGCGGTTGGGCGGCATATTCCTTTTCCAATGCCGTGTTCTTGATGATTTGCAGCTGGTGCAGTTTCAAGGTGCCGATCGGCAGGCGCGAAAGGATGTCGGCTTGGGCGAGTTCCTCTTCCCGGCTCAATCCCGGAAGCCCCACGATCAGGTGCGTTCCGGTAAGGATGCCGTGCTTGGATGCGTCTTGGAAAGCCTTTTGCGCCCGGGCAAAATTATGGCCCCGGTTCATCCAGCGCAGGGTCTTGTCGTAGCAACTTTCGATGCCCATTTCCAAATGGATATGCTTGCTTTTCGACAGTCCGGCCAGATAATCCAGAATTTCATCGTCCACACAGTCGGGGCGTGTGCCGATGGCAAGCCCCACCACGTCCGGCACGTCGAGGGCTTCCTCATAGCGTGCCTTGAGAACCGCAAGCGGCGCGTAAGTGTTCGAAAATGCCTGAAAATACGCCAGATATTTGGGAGAATGGCGGTAACGCCACGCATGAAAGGCCTTGCCTTCTTCCAATTGTTGGCGGATGCCAGCGGTGGTATGGCAGTAGGAAGGGTTAAAGGCCTCGTTGTTGCAGAATACACAGCCCCCCGTGCCCTTGCTGCCGTCGCGGTTGGGGCAGGAAAAACCCGCGTTTACCGAAAGTTTCTGCAGACGGAAACCGTATGTTTGGCGCAGATAGTCGCTGTAGGCGTTGAAACGGCGGCTGTTGCCCCATAAAAAAGTCTGTTCTCCGGCCGCCGCCATCGTTTATTGGTCTTTTTTAGGATGGTTGGCCGAATTGTAGATGGTGGGCGTGTAGGAAATCATCACGTAGCCGTAATGGGGAATCCGGGAATAACCTGCCGCGATGCCGCTGAGGGTTTCCAAGGTCTTGGTGCGGGAATGGATGGCGTAACCGCAATGCAGGAACACATCGGGGCGGATATGGTATTTGTAGATGAGGGACATTTCCAGTCCCAGGTTTTGGTTGGGTGCGGATTCTATGGCGTTGGCCATCCAGAAATAGCGGGCGTTGAGGGCAATGGAATGTTCTGGGGCAGGGCGGTAGTCGAGGGTGAGGTAGGGTTGGTGGTAACCGCTGCCTAAGGTTATATCGTACCGTCCCGAACCGCTGAAAAGGTCCAGAATGCCCAGAAACGAATGGCTGCTGCCCATAAAGCGGTTAAAGGCATGGTCGGTGGCATGCCCGGAAAAATTGCGGGAGGCGTTCCGGTTGCCCGAAATGTAGTCGTAGGCCGCCTTGAGTTCCACCATGGGGTGGGGTTTGTAGGAAAGGATGACCGAGGCCATGCCCGCCACGATATTCCTGCCGAAATTGTCTTTGCCGAATTGCCCGTAGGCATAGAGTAAGGCCGAGAACTTACGCCTCGGACAGATATCCAGATAGGTGCCCAAAGCCGTGCGTGCGTAAATGTGGGTCGGGTCCACCTTGGTGACGGTCTGGGTCTGTGCGCTGTCGGAGAAGGCATGATAGTGCTTTTCCTGAAAATCCGTTACGGACAGCAGGCTCCAGCGGAAATCGGGTGTAAAGGTATGCGAAGCGTAGGCAATCAGCAGGTATTTGTAAAAATTGTTCAGGTGGTAGGGGTTCAGGAAACGGCTGGCGCTGTTGTTGGAAACCGATCCCACCAGTTCCGCCTGTGTCCTTTCGTCCTGCGAGCGGTACTGAAACTTCAAGGCATCGCTGCCGTTGCCGCACTCATCCCAAAGCGAGTAGGCCACATAACGCCCGTCTTCATAGACCAAGGGCATTCGGCCTATCTTCAGTCTGAAATGTTGGGCAAAATCCACATAAAACCAAGCCTGGGCAATGCCGAAGCCGGCCGAATGCATCCCTCCGGTCTCCCCCCAGATCCGGCCGTCTTCCAACTGCACGAAAAATCCCAACCGCTTGTGGGTATAATCCAGGCCGAGACGGGTGCGTTGTCCCACCCAAAAAACGCCATGTTGCGATTTGTCCAGCAATCCCATGTATCCGTGAGAATACAGGCCGCGTTCACGGATTTCGCCCGATAGAATAAATTGCCCCTGCGCTTTGGCGGCACAGGGGCAAAAGAATGCGCCCAGACAAAAAAGAAGGGCGATACGGTTCAAGAATCTAAGCATGGTTTCCTAAAGAAACTATTGGCCTACCTCTACCATTTCTACTTCAAACACCAAGGTTGAGTAGGCGGGGATGTCTTCGCTCACGGCGCGGTTACCGTAGGCCAGACGGAAAGGAATGATAACGGTGGCTTTGCTACCTTTCTTCATCATGGTAAGGGCTTGGTCAAAACCGGGAATCATCTGCCCCACGCCGGCCAATACAGACATCGGTTCGTAGGTGCGTTGCGGAATATAGGTTCCGTTTTCCTTGGCCACAGATTCGATATTGGTGTCGAACAGTTTGCCATTGAGAAGTTTGCCGATGTAGTTGACCTTTACACTCTGTCCTTGTTGTACCGTATTGCCTTTTCCTTTTTTTGTTTCGATAAAGTAAATGCCGGATTCTTCGGGGGTAACGGTGATATTGTTTTCCTGCAGGTATTGAGCGATAGCGAGGTCTTCCAATTCTTGTGCCTCGGCAGCCCTTATGTTTTCTTCTTCCTGATATTCGGCTTGTGTATAGAGTTTGTCAATCTTGATGGTATAAACCAATTCTTTCTTGACAAAATCGGGCATCATGCCGGGGCCCATGTATTTTTCGATAGAATCGATCGGCATGAAGAAAGAAGCACTGTCTCCTTCATGCAAAACCAAAAGACCTTCATTGAGGTCACCGGGGAAGATGGATTCCATAATCTGCAGAATGATCTCGGATTCTTCGCCGCTGGTCATCAGGATGGAGTCTTGGGCGGAAAGCGTCAGAATACCTTTCACAAGGTCTCCCATCTGGGCAGCGCGCCCCGTACCCTTTACCAGGATTTTGTATTTGAGGCCGTTTTCGGTCTTGTTGCCGCCACAGGCGCTGAGGGTGAGCAGGGAGAGCAGAATTCCGATGCCCAAAATGATGTTTTTCTTCATGGTTTATAAAAATTAAAAAGTTTGCAATCAAAAGTACAAAGGTACATCTTTCTGAAGAATATTAGAATACGGTTTGTCGTCATGTGCCTTCACGGACACTCCCTTTGTCCGCTAAAGGTACATCTTTCTGAAGAATATTAGAATACGTTTTGTCGTCATGTATCTTCACGGACATTCTCTTTGTCCGTTAAAGGTATAAAGAGACCTTCACTTTATCGTTTGTTTTTGGGGAGGAACCAATATCTCCTCTATGCAGATATCGTAGAGCAGGGTCGCCAAAGGAGGGATCCGTTCTCCGTTGCCCGAAAAACCGTAGGCAAGGTGTGAAGGCACTATCAATCTTGCGCAATCGCCCCGTCGCATCCGCAAAACGGCTTCGGTCAACCCCGTTTCCACCTCGCTCTCTCCAACGATAAAGGTTTTCAATCCCTCTTTGTCAGAAGATGCAATCATCTGTCCGTTGAGCAGATGCAAGGTATAGCGCAATCTTACGGCTTCTCCCCGTGCCACGTTTGGAGCTTTGGCCGGAGCCTTTTGGTAGATATCCATGTACAGACCGCCTCCGATGTGGTGCCAGTCCCAACCGCTACGCTTGCAAAAAGCCTCTATATTTTCCTTCTCTTGTCGGACGGCAATCTCCTGTGCCGCCACCATATCCGCCTCGATATGGTTTTTGGGGGGCGTTGTTTCGGCCGTGAGCACCTTTTGTCGGCAACCGCCCGCAAAAAGGCACGACATCAGGACCATGCCACCCCACAAACACGAAGACAGAAAAGATTTCATGGCTACCGGATTCCGCTACGGCTGATTACATTTCGGTAAAAATCGGGCAACACTTGCTCGAACTTGGCCAAAGTGGCCGGCAGACTGTCGTAAGAAGCCGCCCCTGCCGCATTCTTGTGCCCGCCACCGTTAAAATGTTCCTTGGCAAACCGGTTCACATCGATATTGCCCTGCGAGCGGAAAGAAATACGGATGCGGTCTTCTTTTTGGGTAAAGAAGGCCGCAAAGCGGATACCGGCGATACCTAATCCGTAGTTCACGATTCCCTCCGTATCGCCGGGACGGAAATGGAATCTTTTCATATCCTCCCGGTTCAGGTACATATAGGCAGTCTGGTATTCGGGCTTCACCACCAGACGGTCTCCAAGGCAACACCCCAAAAGCCGCATGCGGTTTTCCGAGAAATTGTCGAAGATATTCTGGTGCACCTTCACCGTATCCAGCCCCCTCGAAATCAAGTCGGCGATGGCGGAGAAAAGTTCGCCGTGCGCGCAGGAATAACTGAAAGAACCGGTATCGGTGCTGATGCCGGCATACAGGCAGGCACCCACTCCGGCATCGATGAAATCAGGGTTCAGCTCGTTATAGATGACCCGGTAGAGCACTTCGCAAGTAGAAGAAATCTCCGTATTGGAGAAACCTAGGTAAAAACTTTCCGTTTCGGGTTCCAGATGATGGTCTATCAAGATGCGGGGCGCTTCCAGCTTTTCCAACAGCGGTGCCATGGCTTCGGCACGGCTCAGGCGGTTAAAGTCCATGACGAAAAGCAGGTCGCATTTATCCAAGGTTTCCGCCACCTTTTGAGGGTGTTCCAGATAGTTGAGCGAAATGCGATCCTTGTCCATCCAAACTAAGTTCTGTGCATATGGATTGGGAAAAATCACGGAACTATCCTTGCCCATGTTCTTTAGGTACAGGTGCAGGCCCATGGAAGATCCCACCGCATCCCCGTCGGGGTTGTTGTGGCTTACGATAACGATGTTGTTGGCCTTTTCCAGATAGTTCTTGAGCGGCAGTATCATCTGGCCGCTTTTGGCGAGTACTTTGTAAGGGGTGTTTGGTTTCTGTTGCGTAGGTAACATGGCGTAAGGTATGGCGTTCCTATCCTTTAAAAAAATGCTTTGTTCCATAGGGGTTAGAAATCCGGCCGCATCCCGTTTTGGGATACGCCCATGCAGGTATGGAGCTTATTCATGGCTTCTTTGCGGAAAGGGTCGGTGTCGAGCCGTTCCACCATAAAGTGCAACAGGGCCACATGGTCCTGCAAGGCTTCTACGGTATTGCAAAGTTGAATCTGTTTCTGTTCGCTCAGCACGGGTTCCACATCTTCGCGGTCAACGGTCGAGCCGTGGCGGGTGATATCGATGCAGAAGCGGATGTCTTCTTTGTCGCGTCTTTCCATATCGGTGGTGCAGGCAAGCAGATTCACTACCGGTAAATTCATCAGAAAAACCGGAATGCGGTTACGTTCGGCCAAGTATTGGTAAACGAGGGCCAGCGAACGATCATTGCCCTGTTTGAGATGAATCAGGTTGGGTAGGAAAAAGTCGGCGAACTCGTAGCGCGAAACGATCCTGGTTCCGAATTTAAAGCGACATTCGTTAAAGAAGAAGTTATTGAGCAGTGCCACCCTCTCCTTGAGACCTTCGGAAGATGCCAGCAGTAGCCAGCAGTCGCCGTGCAGGCGATTGAACGTCCGGCTTACTTCATCCCATGAAAGTTCGGGGTAGAAAACCGATGAGAGATAGTAGAAACCTTGCAACAGGTTGGGTTGAGGTTCCCTTTTCCATGCCGATAATTTACGGCAGGCGGTTTCCAGACGGAGTTCGCGCAAAAGCCCCTCCAAACGGTTTTGCAACAGTGGCGATTCCTTTTTCAGGCGGGCGTTCTCCAAATAGGGAACTGCCGCTTCACCAATCTTGAAAAGCGCGTCTTTGAGGAGGGGATAGATATCCGTATCCGTTTCGTTCAGCATGCCCACCAGGGCTTCTATTTCGGCCGGTTCCGGGGTCGTGAGGCTCATGCGGTAAGGCGGTTGACAACAGTTTCAATCAGTTTTTCCATGTGCGGATGATAGTCTTCGCTGAACTTTTTGGTGCAGCGGTTGGCTATCAGCAGGCAGACGGTTAGGCAGCGGTGTCCGAGCGCGCGCCCCAGACCGTAGAGCGCCGAAGTTTCCATTTCCATATTGGCAATCTTGATGCCCTTGAACGAGAAAGACTGCAACAGGTCGTTCTGCTGCGGGTAGGAGAGGGGCAGTCTGACCGTACGGCCCTGGGGCGCAAAGAAACCGGGCGCGGTGGCGGTGATGCCCTTCTGCATGTCGAAAGCCACTTGGTTGAGCAAGGTAGCCGATCCGCGGACCACGTAGGGGCGGGCAAAGCCCATGGGAAGTTTCAGATGTGCGTCCAACGCCCGTTCCATATCGTGTTCAAACAGCTCGTCAGGGGCGGCATAGTAGTTCATCAGGCCATCCAAGCCAAGCCCGTATTCGCCGGCGCAGAATGTGTTCACCTCCAGTTCGGGCTGGAACGCGCCGCTTGTGCCGAGACGCACCAGGTTCAGACTCTGATGTTCTTCTTTGGGCGTGCGGGTCTTCAAGTCCACGTTGACCAAAGCATCCAATTCATTGAGCACGATGTCGATGTTGTCCGTGCCCATGCCGGTGGAGATAACGCTGATACGCTTGCCATTCAAGTTTCCCGTATGCGTAACCAGTTCGCGGTTCTGCACCTTGTGTTCAATGCTGTCAAAGAATTTCGAAACCACCGGTACGCGACCCGGGTCACCCACCAGAATCACGTTCGGAGCCAACTGTTCGGGCCTGAGCGCGAGGTGATAGATACTGCCGTCGTTGTTCATCGGCATTTCGGAAGCGGGAATGGTTGCCATAGTGTTTAGTTTTTGGGGTTAATTGTTTCTGGATTGCAAATAATCGAGCCAGGCCTGCGCCTTTTCGCCCTTCAACACACGGGGAAACTTGTTCTGTGCGCCTTCCTTGCCCTGCATGCGCATGTAGTCGTAGAACACCTGCAAAGGCAATACCTCCACTTCCACGCTGCGGATGGCTTCCAGGCGTTCCACGCGGTAGTCGTCGTTGAGCACCTTCAGGTATTCGTCTATCTTACGGGCGGCTTCTTCCTTGTCGAGGGGGTGATCGCAACCCAAGAACCAGCGGTGGCCGAACATTCCGTTGCTCTTGACACCGACCACTGTGTATTCTAGGATGCCGATGTTCTTTTCCTCGTTCAGCATCTTTACGGCGCGGTTCATGTTGTCCACCGAAAGGTGTTCCCCGCAAAGACTCAGGAACGATTTTGTGCGGCCGGTAATCACGATTTCGTTGCGCGATTTATCGGTAAACCTGACCGTGTCTCCTATCAGATAACGCCACGCACCCGAACAGGTGGAAATCAGCACGGCGTAATCCGGGCCTTCTTCCACCTGATCGATAAACAGGGTACGGGCATCTTCCCGCACCATACCGTTTTCATCGAAGTTTTCATCGGTAAAGAGGATAAACTCGAAAAAAATGCCGTTGTCGAGCACCAATTCCATCGCATTGGCATCGGGACGGTTCTGGAAAGCCAGAAATCCTTCGCTGGCCAGATAAGTTTCCATATAGGCAAGGGGGTGCGCCAGAAGTTTTTCGAAACTTTGGCGGTAGGGCTCGAATGAAACTCCGCCATGCACGTAAATCTCTAAGTTGGGCCAAATGTCGTGAATGGTATTGAGGTTATAGCGTTCTATGATTTTTTGAAAAAGAATCTGAAACCAAGCCGGAACACCCACAATGGCGGCTATATCCCATTCGGGGGCCTTGCGCACGATTTCTTCGATTTTTGTAGGCCAGTCGCGTTCGCGCGAAATACGTTTGCCGGGTTTATAGAAGTGTTCGAACCAAAACGGCAGGTTTCCGGTGGTGATGCCCGAAAGGTCGCCTGCATAATAGGTGCCGTTGTATTGCAGGTGTGTGCTGCCGCCCAGCATTAATGCGCCTTTTTCAAAGAGTTCGTTGGGAAAGTCGTATTTGGCCAGCGAAAAAAGTTGCCGGATGGAAGTCTTACGGATGGCTTTCACCATATCGCCCGACACGGGAATGTACTTGCTCGATGCGCCCGATGTGCCCGAACTGAGCGCAAAGTATTTGATTTTTCCCGGCCATGCAACAAAAGTTTCGCCGTGCAGGCAACGATACCACCAATCCATAAACATTTTGTCGTAGTCGTAAACCGGCACGGTGCGGGCAAAGTCTTCGCGCAGGGTGGGGCTGTTGATCAGTTTCTTGAATTTGAACCGATGCCCGAAAGAGGTGTCGGAGGCCTTGAGCAGTAATTTTTTCAATTCACGGTTCTGTGCTTTCACAGGGTCTTTTACATGGAAAAAATTAATCAGGGGAACCTTGTTTGCCCTGAACTCAAGTGCGCCTTTGAGAATGGAACCAAAAACGGGACGTTTCCGGCCCGTAGGTTTGTCCGTTTTCTTCGCCTTTGCTTCGGCTTTCCGTTTGTTCGATTCTTTTTCGACAGCCATAGCGTTTTATTTAAATTCACCGTCAACGATCTTCTCCGTTTGAGCTTCGGAAGATCTTGAACAAACCTCAAAGATACGAAAAGTCGAGAGCAGAAGCAAACCTTCAAAAACCTTTTTTCCTTTGGCGGACGGCTTCGTAGAGAAATATACCGTTGGCTACCGAAACATTCAGCGAATCAATACTCCCCATCAGCGGAATCCGCAGCTGTTCGTCGCAGAGCTTGAGGTATTCGGGACTTACGCCGTTTTCTTCCGAGCCTAGGATAAAGGCGGTGGGCGTAGTGAAGTTGGCTTCGGTGTATTCCAGAGAGGCTTTTTCGGAAGCCGCATAGACCTTGACGCCCGAAGCCTTGAGCAGGTGTATCGTGCTTTTGAGGTTTTCTTCCCGGCATACGGGAACGCTCATGAGCGCGCCGGCGGAGGTCTTTACGGCGTCTTCGTTGATGGGGGCGCTGTTCTGTTCGGGCAGGATCACGGCATCCACACCCGCGCATTCGGCGGTGCGCACCATCGCCCCGAAGTTGCGCACGTCGGTAACGCGGTCAAAAATCAGAAGCAACGGAGTCTTTCCTTCTTCAAAGATGCAGGGCAGCAGGTCTTCGATACGGTTGTATTCGATCAGCGACAGATAGGCCACCACGCCTTGGTGGTTGCCGTTGCAGAGAAAGTTGAGCCGTTGTTGCGGCACGTACTGGGCGTGCAGTCCGTTGGCGCGCAGACGGGCGTCCAGTTCGCGGTAGATTTCGCCTTTCAGCCCTTTCTGGATAATGATTTTTTCGAATTCCTTGCCGTTCCGTATGGCTTCCAGCACGGGGCGGAGTCCGTAAATCATGTTGTCGGGGCGTTTGGGGCGGCGTGTAAAGGAACGGGGGCGTGAAGCGTTTCCCGGCCGGAAATTGTCGTCTCTCATGCTGTGCTTGTATTTTGGGCTTTTCTTGCTTTGCTATAACTTTGCAAGTTTACGAATAAATAACGTACCGTGCCGAAAGTTGCCTTCTACACCTTGGGCTGCCGCCTTAACTTTTCCGAGAGCTCCGACTTGATGCGCCGTTTTTCGGCATCGGACTATGAAATTGTACCTTTCGAAGAGGCGGCGGACCTCTATGTGATCAATACCTGCACGGTAACGGCGGCGGCAGAGAAGAAATGCCGCCAGATCATCCGTTCCGCCCACCGGCTCAATCCCGATGCCAAGATTGCGGTGGTGGGCTGTTTTTCGGAACTCCGCCCTGAAGAAGTGAAGGCCTTGGCCGGTGTGGATTTTGTGTTAGGAACGGGCAACAAGCATTTGCTGTTTGATTATATCCGCAAAGGAAAGTGTGGGGTGGGGAACGATACTGCATGGCAAGCGGAAAAAGAGAAATTCGTGGCTTCGTATTCCACTGTGGGACGAACCCGTTCGTTTTTCAAAGTTCAGGATGGTTGCGACAATTTTTGTGCTTACTGTGCCATTCCTTATGCCAGAGGTCGCAGCCGTAGCGCCACTGTGGAAGAGACCCTGCAGACGGCACGGCAGATAGCGGCCCTCGGTATCAGGGAAATCGTGTTGACGGGTGTGAATATAGGCGATTTTGGACGAACCCATGGTCAATCTTTTTACGATTTGCTTAAAGGCTTGGAAAACATAGAGGTGCAACGCATCCGTATCGGTTCGGTGGAACCCGATTTGCTTACCGACCGGATTATCGCCTTGGTGGCGGATTCGCAAAGGTTGATGCCGCATTTTCATATTCCCTTGCAGGCAGGCAACAACGAAGTGTTGAAAGACATGGGACGACACTACGACCGTGCGTTTTATGCCGGCAGGGTGGAAGCGATACGCAGACGGATCCCCGATGCCTTTATCGCTTGTGACCTGATTGCAGGTTTTCCTACCGAAACGGAGGCTCGTTTTGAGGACGCGTATCGTTTTCTGGAAGATCTTGACCTGAGCGCCCTGCATGTGTTCAGTTATTCACACCGTCAGGAAGCGCGTGCCTCGCGTATGGAAACTTGTTATCCCTCCGAAGCCAAGGCCGAACGCAGCGCCCGCCTGCACGCACTCTCGGACCGTAAGAAACAGGCCTTTTATACCCGCTTTGATGGAAAACGTGCGGAAGTGCTGTGGGAATCGGATATCCAAAATGGCTGTATGTTCGGATACACGCCCAATTATCTGAGAGTAAAGGCGGAATATGCGGCTGAAAACGTAAATGAGGTATCGATGGTGCGGTTGGAAAATCCTCAAAAAGACACCAACAAAGATTGGTGCTTGAGCAGCACTCCGTTGCAGGAACGGGCGGGATGTTGATAAATATTTGAAATATAAATCGCAGTATATCATATTGTTTCTTTTATCTTGCAAGTATTGAGTTTATTAACAGAAATCTCCGTTACAAATTTCTGATACAAAAAAGAATGTAACGTTATCAACTTTATGAACAGTTAATAAAGAGCAGACATCCTTTCGGTGCTTTTCTTCGGGGGCATTGTACTTTTGCACACTATGATAAACAATCTTGCCGATCAGAAAAAAAAGGCTATGCGCAGAGCATTGGCCGACAATGCGCTTCTTGAACAAGGCAAAATGCCGCCTCAGGCCATCGAAGTGGAACAGGCCGTACTGGGAGCGCTCATGATAGATCCCGAAGCGGTGAACGCCGCCATCGATGTATTGCGTCCGGAATACTTCTATAAACCGGAACACAGGGTTATCTACAACGCCGTCTT
>CAYTCD010000052.1:0-13023 GCA_964436335.1 uncultured Bacteroidaceae bacterium | reverse complement strand
GCGGATGTTCGTTCTGCACCATTTCCGCCCATCAAGGCAAACAGGTACGTAGCCGCAGCGAAAAATCAGTACTTGACGAGATACGTCATTTGGCACGTATGCCGTATTTCAAGGGCAACTTGAGCGATTTAGGCGGACCGAGCGCAAATATGTACGGCATGAAAGGGAAAGACACGGCAAAATGCGCCAAATGCAAGAAACCCTCCTGTCTTTTTCCCGCCATCTGCCCCAACTTAGACCACGACCATGCCGCCTTGCTGGAAATTTACCGCAAAGCCTTATCCGTTCCCGGTGTAAAGAGAGTGTATATCGGCAGCGGCATACGTTACGATATGATTGTACCCTACCTGCATACGGGCGGCAACGGAAAGACTTCCGAAAATCACGCGCGGGAATATATCGAATGGGTAATTGGGAAAGGGGTCTCAGGACGGCTCAAGGTGGCGCCCGAACATACCGAAAGCCATGTACTGAAACAGATGCGCAAAATGCCGTTTTCGCAGTTCGAGGAATTCAAGGACTTTTTTGACCGCTACTGCCACAAGGCAGGTCTGAACCAACAGATAATCCCTTATTTCATTTCGGCTCATCCGGCATGTTCTTTACAGGATATGCAAGCCTTGCAAAACAAAACCCGTCATCTGGGTTTCCGTTTGGAACAGGTGCAGCTTTTTACCCCTACCCCCATGACCCTTTCCACCGAAACCTACTACACGGGACTTGATCCCTATACCCTCAAACCTGTCTTCACGGAACATTCTCCTCAAAACCGCGACCGGCAAACCGATTGTTTCTTCTGGTACAAATCAGAGGATGACAGAAAAAAAACGGCCGCCGAAAAACTCCGACGGCCGGGATACGGGTTTAAACGGTAATGTTTTCTCTTAAAATTCGGCGTTCTGCGGAAAACGCGGAAAAGGAATCACATCGCGGATATTGGTCATGCCGGTAACGAACAGCAACAGGCGTTCGAAACCGAGTCCGAAACCGCTGTGCGGCGCGGTGCCGAAACGGCGCGTGTCGAGATACCACCACATATCCTTGTCGGGAATGTGCATTTCGGTGATGCGGCGCTGCAGTTTGTCGAAATCTTCCTCACGTTGCGAACCGCCGATAATCTCGCCGATTTGCGGGAAAAGCACGTCCATGCCGCGCACGGTCTTGCCGTCGGCGTTCTGTTTCATGTAAAACGCCTTGATGTCTTTGGGATAGTCGGTAATGATGACCGGCTTCTTGTAGTGTTTTTCCACTAAGTAGCGTTCGTGTTCGGACTGCAGGTCGATGCCCCATTCCACAGGATAGTCGAACTTGGCGTTGGCGGCCTTGAGCACGTCCACCGCCTGGGTGTAGGTGATGCGTTCAAAGCGCATCTGCTGCACGTGTTCGAGGCGTGAGATGAGTTCCTTGTCGTACATGTCGTTGAGGAAGCGGAGGTCGTCCATGCAGTGTTCCAGGGCGTGGGCGGTGAGGTGCTTGAGAAAGTCTTCCGCCAGGTCCATGTTGTCTTCTATCTCGTAGAACGCCATTTCGGGTTCGTTCATCCAGAATTCGGCCAGGTGGCGCGGGGTGTTGGAGTTCTCGGCGCGGAAGGTGGGTCCGAAGGTGTAGATTTTGGAAAGCGCCATCGCGCCCAGCTCGCCTTCCAGCTGCCCCGAAACGGTAAGCTTGGTGGATTTTCCGAAGAAATCCTTGCCGTAGTCGATGCAGCCCTCTTTGGTTCTGGGCAGGTTCTCGAGGTCGAGCGTGGTTACCTGGAACATTTCGCCCGCTCCTTCGCAGTCGCTGCCGGTGATGATGGGCGTATGCAGATACACAAAGCCGCGTTCATGGTAGAACTTGTGCAGGGCGTAGGCCATTTCGTGGCGCAGGCGCAGCACGCATCCGAAAGTGTTGGTGCGGGGGCGCAGGTGAGCTATCTCGCGCAAAAATTCCAGGGAGTGGCCTTTCTTCTGCAGGGGATAGCTGTCGGGGTCGGCCTGGCCATATACTTCGATGTCCTTGGCCTGAATCTCCACGTTCTGACCCTTGCCCATCGACTTCACCAAGACCCCTTCCACGCACAGGCACGCACCCGTGTTGATTTTCTTCATCAGTTCTTCGCTGAAACCATTGGGATTCTCGTCCGTCTTGAGTTCGGCCACCACTTGCAGGCTTTGCACGCAGGTGCCGTCGTTGAGGGCGATGAAGGCAACGTTCTTGTTGCCGCGCTTGGTTCTTACCCATCCTTTTACGGTTACGCTCCTGGTTTCGCCTTCCGCTAAGGAAAGCCCTACCAAATTCTTGATTTCAATGTGTTTCAACATCTTGTTTCCTTTCTTTCTTGGAACATTGCAAAACTACAAAGGTATATCTTTCTACGGTATATAGACCTATCGTCATCATCATATACCTTTTCATCTATTTTTTGTGGCTGTAGCCACCTGATATCTCCGAATTCTCGTTATCTTTGTCAATTCTGGGGATTCGTAGGATCCGCTAAACGGTTTTCGCATCAATGGGACAGAAAGAAGACGCAAAATTTGAGAAGAAACGTATTCGGAGTGCGCATGTTACCACGGTGCTCTCCATCTCTACGGTTCTTTTTCTGCTCTGCATACAGGGGCTTATGTTGGGCTATACACATAAGATTTCGAACTACGTTAAGGAAAACATAGGTTTTACCTTGATGATAAAAGACTACACACGCGAACAGGATATCATGGACATGAAGGCCATCATTGACCGTTCGCCCTATGTGAAGAGTTCCCGCTATATCAGCAAGGACGAGGCGGCCAAAGAATTGCAGGAAAGTCTGGGCCAGGATTTCGTTTCCTTTTTGGGTTACAATCCGCTGTTGCCGTCGATAGAAATCCATCTTAAGGCCGACTATACGCATCAGGACAGCGTGGCCAAGTTTGAAAGCGGACTTACCCAATATCATATTGTAAAGGAAATGTTCTATCAGCCCGACTTGATTCGCCTGGTAAACGACAATGTGGCCAAAATCAGTTTTTGGCTCGGTCTGATAAGCCTCTTCATTTTGGGTATCGCCATTTATCTGATCAACAATACATTGCGTTTGTTGATTTATTCCAAGCGGTTTACCATCAACACCATGCAGCTGGTGGGGGCGACGCCGCATTTCATCCGCCGTCCGTTTATCCAGAAAAGCTTGTTCCAGGGCTTTTTGGGTGCTGTTTTCGCCATTATTGCGGCAACGGCAGGATTGCTTTATATGCACAAGAGAGTACCCGAACTCATTAACGCACACGATGCGGGTATGATTATCCGCGTATTTTTTATAGTATTGCTGGTGGGCCTGCTGTTTACTTTTATTTCGGCATGGTTCTCGGTGAACAAATATCTCAAGATGCGTAATTCCGACAATTTGTATAACTAGAACAGCACAAAAACGAATATGGCTACTGAAAAGAAAAAAGCGGGCAACGAAAACCCGATAAACAAATCCGAAAAGAAGATGTTCGACTTTGCTTTCGGGCGGGAAAACTATATTCTGATGATTGCCGGCATCGTGATTCTGGGTATCGGTTATCTGCTTATGGTGGGAGGCGGCAGCAAGGATCCGGAAACGTTCAGTTATGAACTTTTCAATACACGTCGGCTCGTTGTCTCGCCTTTGGTTATTTTGGTCGGTATCGTGGTGGAAATCGTGGCCATCATGAAAAAACCTCGGAAATAGTTATTTCAACAAAGGCCGATGAACTGGATAGAAGCGCTCTTGTTGGGAATTATCCAAGGGCTTACGGAATTTCTGCCGGTCAGTAGCAGCGGGCATCTTGAAATAGGCAAGGCCTTGCTGGGTGTGGAAGCCACAGATGATTTGCTTTTTACTGTGGTGGTGCACGGTGCCACCGTATTGAGCACGATTGTCGTTTTCTGGAAAGATATCGTACATCTTTTCAAAGGGCTCTTCCGTTTTAGGGAAGATTCCTCTGTTAATCAGGAAACCCGCTATATATTCAAACTGCTGTTCTCGATGATTCCCGTTTTGGTGGTCGGTCTTTTTTTTAAAGAGCAAGTGGAAGCTTTTTTCGGCAACGGCTTGCTGTTGGTGGGGTGTATGCTGTTGATCACAGCCCTTTTGTTGACCTTCGCCACATACTGGGGAAAAGGAGATCGGGAGATTTCTTTCCGGGATGCTTTCATTATCGGTATAGCCCAAGCGGTGGCCGTATTGCCGGGGCTTTCCCGCAGCGGAACCACGATTGCCACAGGGCTACTTTTGGGAAACAAACGAGAAGCGGTGGCACGTTTTTCGTTTTTGATGGTGTTGATTCCGATTTTGGGTGAGAACATCCTTTGTTTGTTTTCGGGAGAGATGCAGGCTTCCTCCATTCCGGTTTCTTCACTGTTGATAGGTTTTGCAAGCGCTTTTCTTTCGGGATGGTTTGCCTGCAGGTTCATGATTCGTATCGTAAAACGGGGAAAATTGCTTTATTTCGCCCTTTATTGCCTTGCGGTGGGATTGTTGGCGATTTTTCTTTAATGATTTCTCGGATGTATTGTTTTTTAAAGAACGTTTTCCGAAACCGTATGCGGATTCGGACTATGGTTGCATGTGCGGCATTAGGGTTTTGCGGAAGCGGCGCCGTATGGGCACAGGAAAACTGCCGGCCGGATCCGGCCAATCTCAGAAAAGCCGATTTCCATTATCAGAAGGCGCTCACTGCCTATCGGGAAGGCTTGAACAATCAAGCCTGGAAACTGCTTGGGATTGCCCAAAAGGTGGAACCTTGCTTTGCCGAGATATACATGCTCAAGGCGGTTCTGTTTGAAGACGAGAAGAAGATAGACAGCGCCATCGCCGCCTACCGTCACGCTTTGGCGATAGATCCGGAGGTGTTTCCCAATGCCTATTTCAGTCTTGCCAAATTAGAAGCCGCCTGCGGTCGGTATGCCGAGGCGGAGTCTCATTTTACCCGCTATCTGTCGTATAAGAACATCAGTGCCAAACTTCGCGAGCAGGCGCAGATGGCACAATTGCGCAACCGGGAGGCAATGCGTATCGCAGATACCGCCGTGCCCTTTCAACCCAAGAACTTAGGGGAAAATATCAATACCGAATACGACGAATACCTGCCCTTGGTTACGGTGGACGATCAAACGATGTTCTTTACCCGCCGTTATCTCAAAGAGGCGGAAACGCCCTATCTGGAAGAGGATTTCTTTTTTTCGGTAAGGGATACCAACGGAAATTGGATGCCGGCCGAGCGTATGGCCGAACCTATCAATTCAAACGAAAACGAAGGTGCCTTGTGCATCTCGCCCGATGGCCGATACCTGTTTTTTGCCGGTTGCAACCGGCACGACGGTATGGGTTCCTGCGATATATACGCTTCCATACGGCGGGGCGATGTATGGGGCCGGCCGTTCAATATCGGTTCACCGGTAAACACCTCCGCATGGGAGTCTCAGCCCTGCATGTCTTCCGACGGTAGAACACTCTATTTTGTAAGCAACCGTACCGGAGGTTTCGGCAAAAGCGATATATGGAAAAGCGAACTTTCGGACGGCGGCATATGGAGCGAACCCGTTAATTTGGGAAACACCATCAATACATCTGGCGATGAAAGTTCCCCTTTCCTGCATCCCGACGGCAAGACGCTTTATTTCTCTTCGAACGGACATGGCGGTATGGGTGGACTGGATCTGTTTGTGAGCCGCCTTGACGAGAACGGCAACTGGTCAGTACCTCAAAATTTAGGCTATCCTATCAATACCTACGCCGATGAGGCCACTTTGAGTGTGAATGCAAAAGGGGATACCGCCTATTTTTCGAGCGACAACCTGAGCGGCTTCGGCAAAAAAGACATTTATTCGTTTGCGCTTTACGAACAGGCACGGCCGGCAAGTGTGTCTTTCATGAAAGGTGTCGTTTATGATGCCGATACCCGCAAACCCCTTGCGGCACGCTTTGAACTGATCAGCCTTAAGACCGGAAAGACCCGGATATCATCGATGGCATCTTCCAAAAAGGGAGATTTTCTGGTATGCCTGCCCGTGGATGAACCTTTTGCTCTCAATGTGTCCTTTCCCGGTTATCTTTTTTACTCTGAACATATCGCCTTGGATTATGCCTATCGAGACCGGCCCATGCGTAAGGAGATTCTGTTGCAACCTATACGCAGCGGCACTTCGATAGTGCTGAACAACATTTTTTATCGGACAGGAGAATACGCCATCGAAGAGTCTTCTACAGCCGAACTGAACCGACTGGTGCGTTTCCTGATGCAGAATAAAGAAGTTCACATAGAGATAAGCGGCCATACCGACAATGTGGGTTCGGCGGCTTTTAACCGTGAACTGTCGCAGAACAGGGCGAATGCCGTTGCCGCCTATATAGTGAAAAAAGGTATAGACGCCAACCGGATCAAAGCCGTAGGATATGGCTTTGACAGACCTCTGGCCGACAACGAAACCGAAGAAGGACGCGCCCGGAACCGCCGCACCGAACTCAAAATACTTTAAAGATGAATTTCACCGATTTTGATCCCGATGCCGCTTGTGCGCCAAACGAAAATTATTTCGGTTTTCCGTTCAAGCCCGAAGATTGCCCGCTGTTGTTGGTTTCGGTGCCTTGGGACGTTACCGTTTCTTACCGCAAGGGAACCGCACTGGGCCCGGCGGCAATACGGCAGGCGTCTGTACAGCTCGATTTTTTCGATTTCGAGATGCCCGATATCTGGAAAGCGGGTATCGGAACGCATCCGTTTTCGGTATCGGAAGAAATATCGCGGCTTTCGGAAAAACTCCGGCCCGTTGCCGAAAGGGTCATTGCTTTTCAGGAAGGCCGCACCGAAGACTTGCCCGATAATTATGCGGAACAGGGGTTCATTGCCGATTTGGAAAAAGTGAATGCGGGCGGCGCTTATCTGAATGATTGGTTAAAAAGAATTTCTTCCATGCTGCTTGAAAACGGTAAGTTTGTAGGCGTAGTAGGGGGCGATCACAGTTCTCCTTTGGGATTGATACAAGCATTGGGCGAAAAATATACTTCATTCGGAATCTTGCATCTGGACGCCCACGATGATTTGCGGAAGGCCTACGAAAAGTTTGATTTTTCGCATGCCTCCATCATGTACAACGCCTTGCGTGTTCCGTCTGTGGAACGCTTGGTGCAGGTAGGGGTCCGGGATGTCTGCCAACAGGAACAGGACAGGGTTTCCGCCTCCTCGGGACGAATCGTGCAGTTTCCCGATGTGCATATACACCGCCGGCTTTCGGAAGGCGAAGACTGGGCGGCCGTTTGCCATGAAATCATAGGGCGGTTGCCGCAAAACGTCTATGTAAGTTTCGATATAGATGTGTTCGAACCCTATCTTTGCCCGCATACCGGTACGCCCGTTCCCGGTGGCTTAAGTTTCCAACAAGTCCGCTATCTGCTTTCATGCCTGCGTGCAAGCGGAAAGAACCTTATCGGATTCGATCTTTGCGAAGTGGCGCCCGATACGGCCTCACCCCAAAACGAATGGGACGGCAACGTGGGTGCGCGGGTTCTCTATCTGCTTTCCAACACGCTTTTGACTTCGATACATGCCAAGCCGCTCAAATAGGCGTATTTGTAATACAAGGCTTTTTTGGTTAACTTTGCTCTCTTTGAACCTGAATAGAAAAGCGTTCAGAGGATTGTAAAAAACGATAAACATAAAATATACTATAGAAATGGCGACAACGGCAGATTTTAAAAACGGTTTGTGCATCAACTTCAACAATGAACTTTGGCAAATCGTTGAATTTCAACATGTAAAACCTGGAAAAGGCAATGCTTTCGTACGTACCCGCCTCAAGAACCTCAAGAACGGCAGGGTTTTGGCCAACACTTTTCCCGCCGGCGTAAAGATTGATACGGCACGTGTGGAACGCCGTCCCTACCAGTTCCTCTACAAGGATGATGCCGGCTACAACTTTATGAATTCCGAAACCTACGATCAGATCAATATTCCCGAGTTCCTTATCAACAACCCGCAGTTCCTCAAGGAAGGTTGCACGGTCGAAATCTTGGTGCATGCCGAAACCGAAGAACCGCTTTCGTGCGATCTTCCGGCATACATGGATTTTGAAGTTACTTACACCGAGCCGGGTGAAAAGGGCAACACCGCCACCAACGCCATGAAAGACGCCACCATCGATACCGGTGCCACCGTCCGTGTACCTCTGTTTGTAAACACCGGCGACAAAATCAAGGTGGATACCCGCACGGGAGAATACTCGCAGCGTGTATAATTTTAGTTAAAAGAATCTTAACCAAGAGTAGCCGATGAAATTCGACAGTCCTCAAACCGTCAGGCAATTGGCGGAGCTTTTGACCGACGTCCGCATAGTGGGTTCTCCCGATTTTCCTGTATCGGGCATGAACGAAATCCATATGGTGGAAGAAGGGGATATTACCTTTGTCGATTTGGACAAATACTACGAAAAAGCCCTTTCTTCCAAAGCGGGCGTGATATTGATAGACAAAGAAGTGGAATGTCCGGCAGGCAAATGCCTGTTGGTTACATCCGACCCGATGGGCAATTTTAACCGGCTCACGCGACATTTCCGTCCTTTCCTGCCAGCCACGGCCATGGTGAGCCCTACCGCCAAAATCGGAAAGGGAACCGTTATCCAGCCCGGCGTTTTTATCGGCAATCATGTGGAAATTGGAGAGAACTGCATTATCCACGCCAATGTTACCATCAACGACTATACGATTATAGGCAACAACACCATTATCCAATCGGGCGCAGTTATCGGCGGAGACGCCTGCTATTTTCAGCGTACCAAAGACGGATCTTTCCGCAAGTTTGAGTCCAGCGGGCGCACAATTTTGGGCAACGATGTGGAGATAGGTGCCTTGACCGCAGTTGACCGCGGTGTTTCGGGCGACACGATTGTGGGAGACGGCACCAAGATGGATAATTTTGTGCAAATCGGCCACGACACCCATATCGGCAAACACGTGCTTATCGGCGCCCATTCGGCCATCGCCGGGGTCACGGTAATCGAAGACTATGTTTCCATCTGGGCTTCGGTAATGATAAACAAAGACTTAGTAATAGGCAAAGGGGCCGTGATTCTGGCCGTTTCGGCGGTAGATAAATCGTTGGAAGGCGGCAAGACTTACTTTGGCACACCTGTAATGGAAGTACGCGCCAAATGGAAAGAAATGGCCACCCTCCGCGCACTTCCCGATACGATGGAGCGGTTGAACCGGATACTGAAAGACCAAGAGGCAGGCAAGTAATTCAATGTTCCGCCGGTCATCGTAGTATTTTCTAAAACATGGCGCAGGAACTTCATATCGGTATTTTCGGCAAACGCAACCAAGGAAAGAGCAGTCTGATAAATCTTCTGACCGGACAGCAGACGGCCATTGTATCTGAAAAGCCCGGCACAACCACCGATCCGGTAAAGAAGTCTTGCGAGATTCTGGGAATTGGCAAATGCGTGCTCGTGGATACGGCGGGTTTCGATGATGAAGGGGAAGTGGGGCGTTTGCGTGTTGAAAAAACCAAAGAAACGATAGCCCGCATGGATACGGCGGTATTGCTGATTTCAAACAATACCTTTGCCGAAGACGAAAAGAATTTTGCGGATCTTCTGCAAAAAGATTCTGTTCCATTTCTTATTCTGCATAATAAAGCCGATAAGATACCGCTTTCGGATGGCCTGAAAACATTATTGGCAAAACGTTATCCATCCTCCCGTATTCTTAATTTCAGTATCCGGCAAGCCCTTGCGGAAAAGTCTGTATCCGGCAATCCGGCAGAAGATCCGGGGCGGGCGGTTACCGAACAATTGCGCGCAATGTTGCCGCAGGGAGAAAGGGAATACGACAAGGAAAAAATATTGGAGGGTATTGTGGAAGCGGGTGATACTGTGGTGTTGGTTTGCCCTATAGACAAACAGGCACCCCGTGACAGGCTTATTCTGCCGCAGGTGCTTATGGCGCGTCAGTGTCTGGATATGCATGCTCTGCCTCTGCTTTGCCAAACCGAAGAATTGCCCATGCTCTTGGCCTCTCTGCACCATCGCCCTTCGTTGGTGATTACCGACAGTCAGGCATTCAAGGAGGTGGCGGCATTGGTGCCCGCCGACATGCCCCTTACCGGTTTCAGTCTCTGCATGGCGCGTGGAAAAGGACATTTTAACACCTATGTGGCCGGCACGCGCCATTTGACGCAGTTGCGGGAGAACGATGAGGTGTTGATTCTCGAATCCTGCACCCATCAGGTAAACTGCCAAGACATAGGCCGTGTAAAACTTCCGGCGGTCCTACGGAAAGTAAGCGGTAAGAACCTGCGTTTCCGGTTTGTGGCAGGCTTGGATCCATTGCCCGACAACTTACAGGATTTTGCCCTTGCCGTGCAGTGCGGCGGATGTATGATAAGCGACCGTCAACTCTCTGTCCGTATAGATGCCCTTTGTGCGGCCGGGATTCCGGTAAGCAATTACGGCATGGCCCTTGCCTGGGCCAACGGTATCTTTGAACGGGCGGTAGGCGTATTTGAGCGAAAGTAAAGTGCTCCCTTCTTATCGCGCCGTTTTACGAAAAGCCAGCAAAGCCATTGCGTTGAAAGCGATGGCAAAACTTACGGTAGCCAGAAATTGCGGATAGAGGTCCGAAAAACGGCTTCCTTTGAGAATGATGAGCCGCATGGCATCGATAAGATAGGCCGTGGGGTTGAGGTAGGTAATATACTGAGCCCAGTCGGGCATACTCGAAACCGGCGTGAAAAGCCCACCCATCAGGAAAAAGATAAGTAGAAAGAAAAAGGCAATGAACATGGCTTGCTGTTGACTTTTAGCCACCGAAGAGATAAACAGCCCGAAACCGGTAAAACCCATGTTGTAAATCATGGCAAAGGCTAAAAGCGTAAGCAGATTGCCTTGCGGTATCACCCTGTAAAGCAGATAGGCGATACCAAGGCCGATAAGCGTGATCAGCAAACCCATAATCCAGAACGGAATCAATTTTCCAAGCAGATAATCGAACTTGCTTACCGGACTCACATTGATTTGTTCCAGTGTGCCGGACTCGCGTTCACTCGAGATATTGAGTGCGGCCAGAATACCTCCCACCAAGGTGAGCAACATGGCCAGAATGCCAGGTACCATATAGGTTTTGTAATCCAAATCAGGATTGAAGCGGAATAAAGGTGTGGCCTCTATCCGAGCCGGAACGGGATGAGTCTTGATATCGATGAGGCCCTTCATGGCTTTTTCCTGCACGGTCTGTGCGGCAAAATCCTGAATGATTTCACCTAAGTAGGAAGCCCCGATACCGGCTTTCATGCCATCTACCGCATCCACAGTAATATACACGCCGGTGGGGTGGTTCATCGTTAAATCGGCTTCGAAACCGAGGGGAATTTCGATCGACATTCCAGCCACGCCTTCCTGAATATATTGCTGTGCTTCCTGATAAGTGGCCGCTTGCCGCACAATCCGGAAGTAACCCGAAGAAGCGATTTTTTCTTCCAATGCGCGAGAGGTGGAACTGTGGTCGTTGTTTACCACGGCAATGCGGATATTACGGATCTCGTAGGTGGCGGCATAAGGCAGGATAACAAGCTGAATCAGGGGCAAGGCGATAATCAGCGGCAGCATGATAGGGTTGCGCAGCATTTGCTTGAACTCTTTCTCGAGCAGATATTTCAATACTTTCGCTTGCATTTTTACCGGTCTTTAATCCAAACGCACTTTAAAACCGCGCACACTCAATACCAAAAACAGACATGCCATACCCGTCAGAACAGTCCATTGTATCCAGACATAACTGAATCCGATCCCTTTTATCATGATGATGCGCCCCATTTCTATAAACCAGCGTGCCGGCAAAAGATACGAGATACCTTGCAATACGGCCGGCATGCTTTCGATGGGAAACATCAGTCCCGAAAGCAGGACTGTGGGCAACATCAGCCCCATGAGCGATATGATCATGGCGATCTGTTGGGTTTTTGAAACGGTAGAGATAAATATGCCCAGGCTGAGTGAAGTGAAGATATACAGGATACTGGCGGCCAGAAAGAGTAAGAAACTACCTCGTATGGGTACGTTGAATGCAAAAAGGGAGAGCAAGATGATGACAAGCAGATTGAAGATGGAGATAACGAAATACGGTACGGTCTTGGCGAAAATTATATACAGGGGTTTGGAGGGTGCCACCAAGAGGGCTTCCATCGTGCCGTGTTCGCGCTCCCTTACAATCGACACCGAAGTCATGAGCGTGCAGATAAGCATCAGCACAAGCCCGATAACACCCGGCACGAATGTATAGGCGCTTTTGAGCCGGGGATTGTAGAGCATGCTGGTTTTTACCGAAAATGACAAGGGAGGGTGCATCTGCGGGTGTTTTTCGACGGCGAATCCTGCCGCGATGGTCTTGAGATATCCGGTAATAATATTGGCTTCGTTGGGATTGCTGCCGTCGGTGATAAGTTGTAGGCCGGTATTTTCGTTGCGGGCGATACAGCTGGCGAACTCTTCGGGGATCACCACCACCGTTTTTATCTTTCCTTTTCGGAACAGGTCTTCGGCTTCTTCGGGAGAACCGACATAGGCTTTTACACAAAAATACGCGCCTGCCTGCATCTTCTCTATCAATTCCCGGCTTTCCGTACTGCGGGAGAGATCGCAAACGGCAATTTCCGTGTCGCGGATATCGGTGGTGATGGCGAACCCGAAAATCAACACCTGTACCACCGGCATCAGCAGGATAATCAGCATGGTGGCCTTATCCCGAAAAATATGGTAGAACTCCTTTTCAACAAAAGCGAAAAACTGTTTCATCTCAGTCGTCGTTTCGGGTGGCTTTGCGGGCTATCCGTGTAAAAACTTCCTCCATGCTTTCCACCCCGAAATGGTGGCGGAGATTTTTAGGGGTGTCGAGCATTTCGATGCGGCCATCCACCATCATGCTCACCCGGTTGCAATATTCGGCCTCGTCCATATAATGGGTGGTTACAAAATCCGTGATGCCCAGGCTCACCGCCTCGTAAATCAGTTCCCAAAACTGACGGCTGGTAAGCGGGTCCACGC
>CAYTCD010000051.1:0-13124 GCA_964436335.1 uncultured Bacteroidaceae bacterium | reverse complement strand
CGAACTCATAGGCAAGGACCTGAAGGTTAAGAAACAGGAGAATGGTGTTTTCGGTAGAGAAGAAGACAATAAGACGGCTTCTTTCGATAAGAAAAAGGCAGGCAGGACTTTCGTTTATCGGGTGCATGATGAACCGAATCCCGAAAAGTTGGAGGTCTTTTCCCGTTTTGTAGGAAAGTTGGGGTATAAAATCAACCTCAAAAACAGGAGCGGCCTTGTAAAGTCGTTCAACGGTCTTTTGGATGCCGTTTATGGAAAGGCGGAACAGAACATGATAGAAACCATTGCCGTACGCACGATGGCTAAAGCGTATTATTCCACGCAAAATATCGGACATTACGGTCTGGCCTTTCCTTTCTACACGCATTTTACCTCACCCATACGACGCTATCCCGACCTTATGGTGCACCGTTTGCTGGAGGCTTATATCCACGGTGAAAAAAGTGCGGATACGGATGACTACGAAGCCCGTTGCGAACATAGTTCCGACATGGAAAAACGGGCGGCGGACGCCGAAAGGGCTTCGGTAAAGTACAAACAGGCGGAATTTTTGCTCGACAAGGTGGGGCAGTGTTTTTGGGGTGTGATTTCAGGTGTGAGCAAATGGGGCATATACGTTTGTCTTGACGAAAACTATTGCGAGGGCATGGTGCCTTTGCGTTCGCTCAAAGACGACTATTATGAACTCGATGAAGAAAATTATCAGGTGGTGGGGCTTCGGTCGGGGCAGGTGTATAAACTGGGGCAGCGTGTCTGCATTACGGTGCAGGAAATAGACATGAACAAAAAGCAGATCACCTTTGCCTTTGCCGAGAAATATGCGGAAGAATAAAAATTCATAACTTTGCGGCCGCTACTAACGATTATGTCATGCAGATAGAAGTGCTTAAATCCAAGCTTCACCGCGTAAAGGTTACTTATGCGGACTTGAATTACGTAGGCAGCATCACCATAGACGAAGACCTGATGGATGCCGCCAATCTCTGCGAATACGAAAGGGTTCACATATATAATATCAATAACGGAGAGCGTCTTGAAACCTATGTGATAAAAGGCAAGCGGGGCAGCGGTACCATCGGTCTCAACGGTGCGGCCGCCCGTAAGGCGCAAGTGGGCGATTTGGTCATCATCGTTTCATATGCGTCCATGACACCCGAAGAAGCCCGTGTCCACACCCCTGTCGTTGTTTTTCCCGAAGACAACAAATTGGTTAAATAGCCTGATGCAATTCAACGGCCCTCATCCGGAAGATTCGCAACCGCCTGTTTCCGTGTTACGTCAGACGCTTAAGTTCTGCGTTTTTTTCGGCTTGGGCGTTTTCATCATCTGGCTCTTCCAGCAACATCTTTCATCCGAAGACAAGGCGGAAATAGGCCATTCCCTGCGGAGCGCCCGTTGGCATATGGTTATTTGGGTGGCGGTTTTCGGACTTTTGAGCAATGTTTTCCGCTCTTTGCGCTGGAATATCCTTTTGGAACCGATGGGCTACCGTCCTCGGTTCCGCAATACCTTTTGCAGTATATTGGTGGCCTATTTTGCCAATCTCGCCATTCCCCGTTTGGGCGAAGTATTGCGCTGCACCTTTCTGTACCGTTACGAAAAAGTGCCGGTTCAGAAATCGTTAGGCACGGTGTTGAGCGAAAGGGTTATTGATGTCTTGTGTTTTCTTCTCGTCTTTATTTTCGCATTTGCCATAAAATACAGATATCTTGGTGCTTATGTGCGACGGTTATTCAACCGCTCGGCCGAAAGCGGCGGCGGTTCGGTTTTTCTATACACGTTGTTGCTGGGAGTTGTGGTGGTGTTGGTGGTTACGGGCTTTGTGCTGTATTTTCGCCGGCATCGCGAACGGTTTAAATCGAGTGGGTGGATGAGCAAGGTTGCCGGTGTGCTGAAAGGCTTCGGCGAGGGATTCTTATCGTTACGCCATATCCGCAGACCGTGGTCTTTCGTTTTTAATACGCTTGGTCTGTGGCTGTGTTATTGGTTGATGATGTATTTCTCGTTCCATAGTCTGCAAGGTCTCGCAGACGCGGGTTTGGGAATAGCATTGATAGCGCTTGCCATGGGTACTTTCGGCGTGATCCTCACTCCCGGCGGCATCGGGGTCTATCCTGTTATCATTTCCGAAACACTTTCGGCTTTCGGCATCGCCAAGACCCTTGGCTACACGGCCGGTTGGATCAGTTGGGGAACCCAGACGGCCCTCATCATCATGGCCGGACTGGCCGCGCTTTTGCTGTTGCCTGTTTTGAACCGGAAGAAATAAATCATTCCGGATAAATCCAATGCCATGATATACACCAAATTGACCCGTTATTGCGCCTATCAGGAACGCAGTCGGGCAGAAGTGCGGCAAAAATTGAGGTTGCTCGGCACCGATGGTGGCACGGCCGAAACTATCATGCGCCGTTTGGAAGAAGAGGGCTATATCAATGAAGAACGTTTTGCCGGTGCCTATGTGCGCGGCAAATTCCGCATCAACGGCTGGGGTAGGCTCAAGATAAAAAACGGTTTGCGCGCTAAAGGCGTAGAGGAAAATCTGATCAGGACAGTTTTGGAAAACGAAATAGATAAAGACGGTTATAAGGAGCGTTTGCGGGAAATTCTTGCCGCAAAAGGCGTGCAAACCGCACTTTCGCGCGGCTTTGAGCCAGGACTGGTGGCCGCGATGGCAAAAGAAGAAAAGCCGACGAAACCATGACTTATCCCGATACGTTTACCCAAAAAACGGGTTTCGATTCCATTATTGCGCTTTTGCAGGAAGAATGTCTTACCGCTTCGGCCGCCCGTATGGTTGAAAGGCTTGCCCCTATTGCGGATTTTGAAAAATTAAAAACCACGCTTCGGGAAACCGATGAGTTCAGACGGATTCTGTTGCTCGAAAAACCTTTTCCCGCTCAGGACTACTTCGATTTTCGTGATGAACTCAAGCGTTTGCGGGTAAAGGGTACCTATGTAACGCTCGAAGGCCTGCAACAATTCAGGGCTTCTTATACGGCGATTTGCGAGATAAAGTTATATATAGAAAAAATCGATGCCGGCCTTTATCCCCATTTGAGGGGTCGTGGCACGGATCTGCAGA
The DNA here is from genome assembly GCA_964436335.1 of uncultured Bacteroidaceae bacterium. Classification (GTDB taxonomy): domain Bacteria; phylum Bacteroidota; class Bacteroidia; order Bacteroidales; family P3; genus Pullibacteroides. The sequence continues at coordinate 10,039 of CAYTCD010000051.1, read as the reverse complement.
CGGATTCCCGCCTACTGACACATATCGACGCCTTGCTTACGCCCACGGGTGAACTCAAAGACAATGCCTCTGAAGAATTGCTTGCTATCCGTACGCAGATTCGCCGTAAATCTTCCCAAACCCAGCGGTATATAGGTAAATACATGCAGACCGCCGTCCAACAGGGTTGGGTGGAAGAAAACGCCGACATCACCGTTCGAAACGAACGTTTGGTAATTCCCGTCATGGCCGCCTACAAAAAGAGTATGCGCGGTTTCATCCACGATGTTTCCTCCACTGGCCAGACGGTGTTTATGGAACCTGAAGAGATCTTCAATCTCAATAACGAAATTGTGGAACTCCGCAATCAGGAACGGATCGAGATTATCGAAATCCTGAAACGTTTCAGCGATGAATTGCGCCGGCAATCAGACAGTCTATTGCAAGCCTACCGTTTTTTGGTCTTTATCGATTTTCTTCGGGCCAAAGCCAAATTGGCGATACGTCTGGAAGCTGTTCTGCCTGTGGTGGAACCCTTTCCTTGTTTTGAATGGAAGCAGGCGCGGCATCCGCTTCTTTTTCTGGCTATTCAAAAGCAGAACGAAACAAGCCGTCCCAAAATAGTGCCGCTTGACCTCTGCATGGAGCCGTCCGAAAAGATACTGATTGTTTCCGGTCCCAACGCGGGTGGAAAATCCGTTTGTCTGAAAACCGTTGGGCTTTTGCAGTATATGGTGCAGTGCGGGTTGCTGGTTCCCATGAGCGAAGATTCCCGTATGGGTATCGTAAACAATATCTTTGTGGATATAGGAGATGAACAATCCATAGAAAACGACCTTTCCACCTACAGTTCTCATCTTAAGAACATGAAATTCTGGGTGGAGAACGCCGATGCCCATACCTTGTTTCTTTGCGATGAACTGGGCGGCGGTACCGAACCTTCGGTGGGCGGTGCCATTGCCGAGGCTTTGGTGGAACACCTGCTTGCCAAAGGCTCCTACGGTATCATAACCACGCACTACACCAACCTCAAACTTATGGCACCCGGACATCCGGGCATTGTGAACGGCGCCATGCTCTTCGACAGCGACAATCTCAAGCCGCTTTACATACTGCGCAAGGGTTTGCCCGGCAGTTCGTTCGCTTTTGAGATAGCCCGTAAGACAGGGCTTCCGGAATCTCTTCTGGAAGAAGCCGCCCGAAAGGTGGGCAACCGTCAGATGAATTTTGAACAGGTGCAGCAGCAACTGGAAGTGGAGAAGCACGAAATGGCACGGAAAAAACAAGAAATAGACCTTGCCGATGAATTGCTTTCCTCCACCTTGCAGAAGTATAACGGCTTGTTGGCCGATTTAGAAAAGAACCGCGAAAAACTCTTGCGTGAAGCCAAAGAAGAAGCCCGCCGTATCGTAAAACAGGCTAATGCCGATATTGAACGCACCATACGCGAAATAAAAGAGGCGCAGGCCGAAAAGGCCGCCACCATCCGTTTGCGGAAAAACTTGCAGACGGCCGCCGACATGGGTTTTCCCGCCGCTTCGCCAGATTCCATTGCGTCAGGTGCAGTATCTTCTGTAAAAAAAACAACACCTTTACACGCAACCGCTTCGCCTGCAAAAAATCCACTGTCCCGCAAGCCGGCCGTTTTTCAACAAGGCGATAGAGTAAGGCTCAAAGACGGTTCATCTGCGGTGGCCCGCATAGGCAAGATAAAAGGCAACCAAGCCCGTCTCGACTTTGAGTACATAAGTATGCAGGTGCCTCTTTCCCGCCTTGAGGCTCTTTCTGCGGCCGAAGTTCGCCAATACGATGAGAAAAGCCGCCACAGTCAGGTGAGCGTCGAAAACATCAACAGCGGAAAAGAAAATTTTTCCGCCCACATCGATATCCGCGGCATGCGTGCCGACCATGCGCAGCAAAGTGTGGCCAAGCTCATAGATGATGCGGTGCTCTATGGCGAGAAACATTTGGAAATACTGCATGGAAAAGGCAATGGTGTCTTGCGGCAGATTGTACGTACGCTGGCGGCCGAAACCCCGCATGTGGCCTCGTTTTCGGATCAGAGCGAAGAATTTGGCGGCGCCGGCATCACGCTTATCGAATTGCGGTAAGCCTCATTTCCACCGCCAACTTTCAATCAGCGTGTCGATATCAGCCTTTACAAAACGGATGATGGGCGAAAGGGAATCGTTGTTGGGTACGCAGTTTATGGAGAAAGAACCCCTGAAAAAATAACGGTTGCTGTCGGTAAGATAAAACTGATAGGGCGAAGCCACATCGTTTCCCTTGATATGGTAGAGATAGCCATATACATGGTGTTCGGGACGGTTTATTTCCCATTCATCTACGCCGGTTGATTTTGAAATGTGCCGTTGGATAAAGAAAAGCGTGTTCATGATACAGGAATCCAAATCGGGATGGTAAAGAAAACTGCAATAGATGCGGCTGTTCAGTCCCGGATACACAATGTCGGCCCAGTCTATATTGAGTTTTTTGTCTTTTTTCTCCACCGGTTCAAAAAGCGTATAGGCGGGTAATCTGAAAGTGGCGGGAAAGCCTGCCGTATCAAAGTTTCGATACGCTTTTTCGGGCAGTCCGATCCGGAGATAGGTGCGCGGTTTGGGCGTGTAGTCAGAGCGGCATCCTGTTGTGCAGAATATCAGACAGGCAACGGCACACGCGGCCGTAAAGAAAATCCGGTTATTCCTTTTCATGGACCCTCACCATTTTAATGCGGGTAATGCGGTTGTCGCCTGTGGCCTCGACGGTGAAGATAAAATCCTTGTATTCCACATGGGCGCCTTTGGCTGGAAAAGAACCTAAGATTTCGAGAATGAGTCCGGCCAAAGATTCATAGTCGCCCGATTCGATATCGAAATAATCGTCATCCACATCCAGCAACTTGCACAAATCGTGCACCGGCATCCTGCCGTCAAAGATATACGCACCGTCGCCGGTTTTCTGATAGAGTCTTTCCTCGTCTATGATATCGAACTCATCGTTGATTTCACCCACAACTTCCTCCAGCACGTCCTCCATCGTCACAATGCCGCTGGTTCCACCATATTCATCAACTACAATGGCCAAATGCCGCCGTTGCTTCTTGAACTCTTTGAGCAGCTGTTCTATCTTTTTCGTTTCCGGCACAAAAATGGCGGGCCGGATCAGTTTTTTCCACTCCAGTTCATCTTCCTTTCCCCAGTAAGGAAGCAGATCCTTGATGTAAAGAATTCCCTTGATATGATCCAAATCGCCGTCATATACCGGCAAACGGGAATATTCCGATTCGCGGATGGTTTCCATCACCGTATCGAAAGTGGAGGAAAGGGAAAGGGCGGCGATATCCATGCGGGGTTTCATGATTTCGCAGGTCTCTATTTCCGAAAAACGGTCAAAGAATTTCAAGACTTCCGGCGTGTTTTCGATTAAGGCCGGCATGCTGTCCATCTCCTGAACGGGTGTATTTTTCTCCGTTTTTGCACCAAAAAGTCTGTTGAACCAAGAAAACGGGGACATGTTATTTGTTGTTAAAGGCGTTCATCGTATTGGTGATGCCGGCGCAGGCAAAACTTTTTATCATCTCGCAGGCCATGTCGATTTTGGGTTCCACCGCCTCCATGTCCTGACGGCTGAACTGCCCCAGCACATAGTCGATTTGCTGCCCTTTATGAAAGTTGCTGCCGATGCCGAACCGCAGGCGAGGGTAGGCTTGCGTGCCGATCAAGGTCTCGATGTTGGCCAAACCGTTGTGTCCGCCCGCGCTGCCGCCCGATTTCATGCGCAATTGCCCGGGATCCAAGGCCAGGTCATCCACCACCACCAGGCAGCGTTCCACCGGAATCTTTTCCTTTTCGAGCCAGTAGCGCACAGCCTTTCCGCTGTCGTTCATATAGGTGGTGGGCTTTATCAGCTCCAGCAGATGCCCCTTGCATTTGGCCTCGCACCAATAGGCGTAGCGGTCCATGCTGAACTTGAGCCCGCTTTCGGCGGCCAACCTGTCCAGCACCATAAAGCCGATATTGTGCCGCGTGCCTTCGTATTCCGCCCCGATGTTGCCTAATCCGACAATGAGAAACTTCATGGTTTAGTACGATTTGGCAAAAATCACACGGCGGTGCGATGGCTTGCCGGTATAGATGCACTTGCCTTCTTCCGCTTCGTATTCGAACGGCAGCACCCGTATGGTGGCTTTGGTTTCTTCCTTGATCTTCACTTCGGTTTCGGTGGTGCCGTCCCAGTGAGCCAGGAGGAACTTGCCTTGTTCTATCTGCACCTTGAAGTCTTCCCAGCTGTCCACCTTCACGGTGTTGTCCAGGCGGTGCTTGAGGGCGCGGTCAAACAGGTTCTGCTGTATCTGATCGAGCAAAGCGGGTACGAGCGTGCCTATTTCGGCCTGGTTGTGGATGGATTTTTCGAGCGTGTCGCGGCGGCATATCTCGGCCGTGCCGTTTTCCATGTCGCGCGGCCCGATGGCGATGCGCACCGGAACGCCCTTGAATTCGTATTCGTTGAATTTCCAGCCCGGTTTCTGCTTGTCGTCATCGTCGTATTTAACGCTGATGCCCTTGGCCTGGAGTTCCGCCTTGATCTTGAGGGCGGCTTCCGAAATCTGCGCCAGTTGTTCGGCGTTCTTGTAGATGGGCACGATGGCCACCTGGATGGGGGCCAGTTTGGGCGGCAGCACCAGGCCGTTGTCGTCGGAGTGGGTCATGATGAGCGCGCCCATCAGACGGGTGGAAACGCCCCACGAAGTAGCCCAGACATATTCCAACTTGTTTTCCTTGTTCAGAAAGGTAACGTCGAAAGCCTTGGCGAAGTTCTGCCCCAAAAAGTGGGAAGTACCGGCTTGCAAGGCCTTTCCGTCCTGCATCATGGCTTCGATACAATAGGTGTCGATGGCGCCGGCAAAGCGTTCGTTGGGAGTCTTGGTGCCGGTGAGGACGGGCATCGCCATAAAATTTTCGGCAAAATCGGCATACACGTCCAGCATCTTGCGGGCTTCGGCCTCCGCTTCTTCTTTGGTGGCGTGGGCGGTGTGCCCTTCCTGCCACAGGAATTCGGCGGTGCGCAGAAACAATCGGGTGCGCATTTCCCAGCGAACCACGTTGGCCCATTGGTTCACCAGGATGGGCAAGTCTCGGTACGACTGAATCCAGCCTTTGTAGGTGTTCCATATAATGGTTTCGGAAGTGGGGCGCACAATCAGTTCTTCTTCCAGCTTGGCGGCTGGGTCAACCGTTACGCCGCTGCCGTCGGGATTGGCCTTGAGGCGGTAATGGGTAACCACCGCGCATTCCTTGGCGAAACCTTCCACGTGGTCGGCCTCGCGGCTGAGGAAAGATTTGGGTATGAACAGGGGAAAATAGGCGTTCTGGTGTCCGGTGTCCTTGAACATCTGATCCAAGGTGCGTTGCATTTTTTCCCAGATGGCATAGCCATAGGGTTTGATGACCATGCAGCCACGCACGGCGGATTGTTCCGCCAAATCGGCGCGGGTCACCAGTTCGTTATACCATTCTGAATAACTTTCAGCTCTGGTAGAGAAATCTTTAGCCATTTTTTTCTACTTTGGTACGGTTATTGCAATAAGAGGGCGGACGGCCCGATTCTGCAAACGGGGCAAAGTTACGCTAAAAATGCGTACAGAAAAACCGGCTGCAACGGTATGGGCCTAAAAAAGAAAGGAAAAGATATGACACGCTCTCTTTTCGGAAAATCAATTTCCATCCTTATGCTTGCCATGGCGGCTTTGCTCTCCTCTTGCGGAACCACTTTCATGGTGGCCGCCGACGACATGTACGGCACCATGCCCACCCGCGAACAGGAACGCCGTCAGAAACTGCAAAGCCAGTGGACCCCGACATCCACCGACCCAACCGGCATGCAATACGACGCGTATTACGATGAGACCGCTCAGAACACCGTAGCGGACACCTTCAATTACGACGATTATTACGATTACGAATATTCTTCCCGTCTGCGCCGTTTCCAGAGCGACGATTATCTGAGCAACGACTATTATTCCGACTATTACACCAATTCATATTGGTACGATGCCGATCCGTATTATTACGGCACCAGCATCTATCTGGGCTATAATTGGTGGTATCCTTCATATTCGTATTACTACCGTCCGGGCTGGTATATGGGCTTCGGTTACGATCCGTTTTTCGCCTATGGCGGCTGGGGTTATCGCCCCTACCGTTACGGTTGGGGCTACGGTTCCTATTCCTGGGGTTACAACGACGGCTTTTGGGATGGCTATTGGGCCGGCCGCTACGACAGGATTTACGACTATTGCTACAACCCTTACGACCGCAATACCTACACGCAAGGTTATTATGGCCGGCGGACGCGCGGTGCGGGCAGTTCAATGACTCACCCGACGGTAACACGCGCGGACTCCGAACGGCGGCTAAGCACCACTTCTTCCGTATCTTCCACCGTTAAGCCTTCGTTGCCCTCCGCGCCAAGCCGGCGTACATTCGCCGAACGCTACGAGAATGCCGTGAGCGATAAAACCGTTTCCTCGCAAAACTCAGCAAACTCCCTTTCCGGAGTTAATTCAGGTTCGACCGGTAGGGGCGACCGTGTTCAGCCTACCGTAACCAACCGTCGTACGGCAACGCCTTCGGGCATGATGGAATCGGTTTCAACCCGTTTGGAAGGCAAAACCGATCTGGGCAACCGCCTTCAGCCGGTAAATCCGGGCAACAACAACCGTCGGGGTGTGAATCCGGCCGTTGGACAGCCGGCTTCCTCCTCCTCTTCGTCTTCGGCTGTTCCCGCTACGCCCGTCCGTCCTTCGCAACCTGCGCAACCCGGTGCGAGAAGAACCTCCGTGTCCGTGCCTTCCTCCGCCCAACAGCCCAGTACCGCCACATCCTCTCAACCCCGTCCGTATAACAATCCGGTGTATGAACGCAGTCGCGGCACTTCTTCGTATGTGAGTCCGCAATACAACAACCGCAGTGTGCGCACCACGCCCACCGCCCCCACCGCTCCGCGCCCTGCCACTACCGCTACCCCGCGTACCACCACTGCCCCGGTGCGCTCCACACCCTCTTCCACAACGCGTACCTCCGTTTCCCCCTCACGTTCCACCTCCTCGGGTCCATCTTCTTCGGGTTCATCCACAACCAGACGCACCCGCTAAGTTTCACGTTAAAAAAGAAAAATCATGCGAAAGTCGAGATATTTCAGCACGTTTTTGTTTTTGTTGCTCGTTCCGGTGGGGCTGATGGCCCAAGACGACGCCGATCTGATCCGTTATGCGATGCTCAATCCGGTTGGAACAGCGCGATACAACGCCATGGGTGGTGCTTTCAGCGCTTTGGGGGCCAACTTTACGACCTTGAGCACCAATCCGGCCGGTATAGGTTTTTATACGCGGCACGAGATTTCGCTTACCGGCACCGTCCTTTACCAAACCGGCACCTCCGATTATTACGGCAAAACCAATACTGTCAGCAAAGGAAATTTCGCCATTCCGCAGGGCGGGGGCGTGTTCGGGGTCTATAACGGCACCCGCGAAAAGGGCAAGTTATGGGGATTGCAGTTGGGTTTTGGTGCCAACCGACTCAAGGATTTCAATAACAATGTCTATATGAAGGCCGTCAATCCCCAGTCTTCGTATATGGAGGCAGTGGCCGCCCAAAGCAGTGGATACGATTTTGCCATGCAGGACAACTTGGCGGATATTGGAAATCTTGCCTACATGACAGGTCTTTTGGATTATACGGACACGGTGAATATGTTCTACGGAACTTTTTTGGGAAAAGGTCTGCAACAGAAACGCATTTTGCAAGAAAGCGGCAATATCACCGAAATGACCTTTTCTTTTGGCGGCAACTGGTCGGACATGCTTTATTTCGGCCTTACCTTAGGCGTTCCGGTGGTGAATTACAGCAGTGTTTCTACCATAGAGGAATCTACTGTTGACGGCCATATGCTCGAACATGGTTTCAGAACCTATACCCTGCAACAGGAAAAGGATGTGAGCGGAACCGGTATCAACCTTAAATTGGGATTGATATACAAACCGCTGCCATTTTTCCGGGTAGGCGTGGCCTTTCATACCCCCACTCGCTACTATCTTAAGGAAAGAGCTTCGGCGGCACTCGACACGAAGACCATGAAATATGAATTATCCGATAACAGCACGCTTCCGACTTATGAAAAATACAATTACACCGACCGCTACAATCTGGTTACACCGGCCAAGGGCATATTGAGCCTGGGCTTTCAGATCCGTAATTTCGGGGCGGTGGCCATCGAGGGCGAACTTATCGATTACCGCCTTATGCGCATGGATGTATCGGATAATGTGGATTACAACCAGTATATAAAGGAAATCGTACGGGAAAACTACCGGCTTGCGGGTGTGGTGCGTATCGGAACAGAGTGGAAGGTGAGTATCCTGAGTTTCCGTGCCGGCTATATCTGGCAGTCGTGTCCGTATAAAGACAAGACCTTGCGGGATAACTGGTCCAACCACACGGCAACCGCCGGTATCGGCTTTGCATTGGGGCAGCGTTGGAATCTCGATTTTGGATTTATGGCAGACTTGGGTAAGAGAACGGATGATTTCTACTATCTCATAGACGGTGCCACGGGTGATCCGTTGGTGAAGCCGGCCAAACTGGAGTCGTTCAAATACCTTTACACGCTCACGTTGGGTTTCAAGTTCTAAACTTTACGCCCGGCGTTCCAACAACACCACGCTTTCCACGTGGTCGGTGTGGGGAAACATATCCACCGCGCCGTGGTTCACCACCTTGTATTTAGACGCCATGCGTTGCAGATCGCGTGCCTGTGTGGCCGAGTTACAGCTCACATACACAATGCGGCTCAGTTTTCCCTGAAAGATATCGTCATTCATCAGGCATTCCACCACTTTCTCGTGCATGCCTTCCCGTGGCGGGTCGGTGATGATGATATCGGGAACACCATGTGCCCGCACGAAGTCGGGTGTGAATACGGCCGCCATGTCGCCGGCAAAGAATTCGGTGTTGACGATACCGTTCAATTCGGAATTGATACGTGCATCCTTTACGGCATCTTCCACATATTCGATACCTATCGTTTTAGCCGCCAGACGCGCCACGTAATTGGCTATCGTGCCGGTTCCGGTGTAAAGGTCATAGACGGTGTCATCGGGCTTTATGGCCGCCAAATCGGCCGTCAAGCGATATAAACGGGCTGCCTGGGCACTGTTGGTTTGGTAGAAAGACTTGGGACCCACCCTGAATTTCAGATCCGGGTCTCCTGCCTTGTAGGCCGGCATGGTCATCATGATGAAAGGTTCGCCTTTGAAAAGCCGTATGTCGAGATCGGCCATGCTGTCGTTCACTTTGGTATTGACGGCGAACATCAGGCTTTTGATGCAGGGAAAGGCCGCAGCGGTACGTTCCATAAGCGTGTTGAAAGCCGGTGTGGGTTCTTCTCCGATAACCACCACCACCATGAATTCACCATCGGGTGTGTCGCGGATCATCAGATTGCGCATGCAGCCTTTTTTGGCGCGTATATCATAAAAGCTCAGATTGAGTTCCTGCGCGGTTTTCTTGATAAAAAGCCTTATTTCGTCGGAAAGGCTGTCTTGAAGATAACAATGGTTGAGGTCCAGCACTTTGTCGAATTTTCCGGCCAGATGAAAGCCCAGCCCCTGACGGTCGGCTTCGCTCAGGTTTTCTCCGCTCCGCACTTCTTCTTCCTTGAGCCAGCGTTTTACCGAAAAGGTAAATTCGAGTTTGTTACGGTAGGCGCGGTTTTTTTCCGACCCCAGAATGGGGAGGCCATCGGGGAGTTCCACCTTGCCGATGCGTTGTAGGTTGTCGCGCACCTGCGCCTGCTTTTGTTTAAGTTGTTCTTCGTAGCGGAGATGCTGCCATTTGCAGCCGCCGCAAAGTCCAAAATGTTCGCAGAAAGGTTCACACCGTAGGGGAGAAGATTCTTTAAGGGTGGCGATTCTGCCTTGCATATAGCCCGATTTGCTCCGTATCACTTCGGCATCCACCAAATCGCCCGGTGCTGAATATGACACACAAAGCACCTTTCC
>CAYTCD010000050.1:0-13359 GCA_964436335.1 uncultured Bacteroidaceae bacterium | reverse complement strand
GCGAACACTTCGGTTGCGAAGAGGCCATCGACCTCCATATCGGTACCTTCGCCAAAAGCTTCGCCCTGATCGGTGGCTTTGTGGCCGGCAAGAAGGAAATCATCCGCTACCTGCGCTTCAACATGCGTTCGCAGATTTACGCCAAGAGCCTGCCGATGCCTTTGGTGATCGGTGCCCAGAAGCGTTTGCAGATGATGAAAGACCACCCCGAACTGCGCGAACAGCTTTGGACTATCGTAAACGCTATTCAAGGTGGTTTCCGCAACAGCGGCTTCAATATCGGCAAAACCAACACCTGCGTCACCCCGGTATTCCTCAACGGCAGCGTGGCCGAAGCCACCCAGCTTACCTACGACGTGCGCGAGGTGTACAACCTGTTCTGCTCGATTGTCACCTACCCGGTGATTCCGAAGGGTATGATTATCCTGCGTATCATCCCCACCGCCGTCCACACCTTGGAAGACGTGGAATACACCCTCAAGGTGTTCAACGCCGTCAAGGCAAAGTTAGACAGCGGCGAATACGCCAAGATGGGCATCAAGTCGATGAACGCCTGATAGGAGATAGGGAATGCATACCTATCTCGACAAAAAAATAGCGACCGAAAGGGTCGCTATTTTTTTTGCTTTTATAGATCCGCTTGAGGCGGCTTCAACGTACTAAAAGAAACGATATACTTCCTCTAAGCAATCTTCTTTCGAGAGATCGTTGGGGTTCGTTCCCGGAACGCCCTCAGGAATGGGTTCTCCGGCTTTTTCGAACAAGGTTTTCCAAAAATCCGGCAGATGTCCGTCCTTGTCTCTGAAGTTCATGGGGCGTGCTGTGAACAGCGGGCTGCCATCGGCTTTACGAAAGCATTCGTAAACCAGTTCTGAACAATATATCTTGCCGTTATCGGGTAAAAACAACCAATCGTAGGCTTTTCCCAAATGACTTTCGGCCCTATCAAGGGCTTCTTTTACAGGAAAAGGAATACCTACGCGCAGAACCACAATGCCGGGTTTGTTTCCGATTTTAGGGGCTTGCGTCATAAAGTCATTCCATTCGGTACGTACCACACCGTTGCGACTTGAGGCTTCCAATACGCAAGGATGGCCGTTTTGCATTGCCACGATGGCTACGTGGGAGAATTCAAGGGAATCTTTTTGTGCCGTTGCCTGTACGATGGCTTGAGAAAAATCGTTATCGTCCGCCACAACAAAAAGCAGATCGCCCGCCTGGGGGTGATATTGCGTGGTGCAGGACATAAACACAACTGCCCCATAGAGGAGAAAAAGAAGTTTTGTAAAAAAATTGAAGACGGCAGTATGCTCCATATTGACGATATTTTTGCAAAGATACACGTCGAACGCGGAATCCCGGAATTTTGGGATTCAGGATCATCTCCTTAAATTTGCGGAGAAGTCGGGCGTACTATGTACGGTTACAAGTTTGACCTATGCCGAGGCGAGAAAAAGGTCGAAATATTGGCATTAATCGAATCTTCATATGACAACCAAATCTCCTTTTGTTCTGTTTCTATTTTTATTTTCGGCAGTTTTGTGCGCCCAACCCGATACCCTCTACGGCAGATGGGGCGGGGCATTGGCGGTGGGCAAGAGGCCCCTTTCCTTGATTTTCGAGATAACACGCGACAGCAATAATACCCCCGAGGTGTATCTGGACGTTCCCGTGCAAGGCTTGCGGCATTACCGCCTGGAAACCACTTTTGATGCCGACAGCCTTTCGCTTCAAGTGGCGGCAAGGGCGTTCGGCATGGAATACGTCGGGCGATACGAAAAAGACACGATCCGGGGCGTTTTCTCGCAGAACGGCATGAACTTTCCTTTGGCACTCAGTCGTCTTTCCGATAGCGTTCCGAGCCTCAAACGCCCTCAGACACCCCGGCCGCCTTTTCCCTATTACAGCGAAGAAGTGGTGTTTTACAACGACAAACAAGGCGTTAGGCTGAGCGGAACGCTGACCCTGCCCGATGCCGGCTATAAAGGCCCGGTGGCGGTTTTGGTAAGCGGCAGCGGGCAACAGGATAGGGATGAGACCGCATTCGGGCATAAGCCTTTCTTCGTGTGGGCGGATTATCTGACCCGCGCCGGCATCGGCGTGTTGCGCTACGACGACCGCGGCGTGGGCGGTTCAACGGGCGATGTGGAAAACGCCACCTCTTACGATTTTTCGTTGGATGCCGAAGCGGCGGTGCGCTATCTGCGAAAACGCGGATTTTCGTCGGTGGGCATGATCGGCCATAGCGAGGGCGGCATGATCGCCCCCTTAGTGGCCGCCCGTGATGCCAGGGTGGGTTTTATCGTGTTGCTGGCCGCCCCCGGCATCCCTTGCGACAGTTTGCTCCTGCTTCAACAGCAAGCCATTTCCGAATCGGAAGGCTATCCCCAAAGCCGTATCGAGACGCTGTTGCAGACCAATCGGAAAATCTTTGCCCTACTGAAATCGGATATGCCCGAAAAGGCATTGAAAGACAGTGTGCTTTATGGACTGCGTTTTTTGAGCGGCAGCGATTTTCCCGAAGATGAACTGGAGAATCCCGTGCAGGAAGAAGCCTTGCAAAAGCAGGCGAACACGCTGATGAGCCCTTGGTTCCGCTATTTTGTGCAATATAATCCGGCATCGGTGCTGCAAAAGGTAAAGTGCCCGGTATTGGCGCTCAACGGCTCTCAAGACGTGCAGGTGCTGGCCGGACCCAATACACAAGGCATCCGGCAGGCGTTGAGACAAGCCGGGAACCGCAATTTTTCGGTGGAAATTTTGCCGGGATTGAACCATCTGTTTCAGCAATGCGCCGCCTGCACGGTGGGCGAATACGCCGAAATAGAAGAAACGGTAAATGAGGAAGCCCTACAGCGGGTAAACATGTGGCTTGGCAAACTTGCCGGTCTGCGATAAAAGATAATTGGCCGTTTTATTGTATGCTGCGGCTTTCCACTGTTTTTATCAGGCGTGCGATGTTGTCGATGGATATCGACAGATCCTGGCGGCTGCGTGTGTCGGTCAAAGAGAAATCTTTTTCCCGGTTGGTGCTGAAAAGGGCCGATATGCCGTGCCGGTATGCGGTAGAAGGGATGTTTCCTATATCCCCTGCCACCACGATGAGCGGGACCCCGGCTTTTCTGGCCCGTTTGGCGATACCGTCGATTGCTTTTCCCTGCAAACTCTGCCCGTCGAACCGGCCTTCTCCGGTAAATACGTAATCGGTTTCCTTCAACAAGCGATCAATATCCACGGCTTCCAACAAAGTGTCGATACCCGATTTCAGCCGGGCGCCGAGAAAAACCTGCATGCCGAATCCGCAGCCGCCTGCCGCCCCGCTTCCGGGTAGAGAGGCGGCCCTTATGTGAAGATTGCGCATTACTGCGTCATCCAACCGCTGCAGGTGCCGGTCCAGACGTTGTACCATGCGGGCGTCCGCACCCTTTTGCGGGGCAAACACGAAAGCCGCGCCTTGTTGCCCATAGAGAGGATTGGTAACATCGCACATAGTCAGCAACTCCACTTTTTTGAGGCGGGGATCGCGCGCAGAAAGATCGATACCGTGGATTTTGTGCAGGCTTTCGCCCACGGGAATAAATGTGTGGCCTTTGGCATCAGTGAACCTGACGCCCAACGCAGCGGCCATACCGCAGCCGCCGTCGTTGGTGGCACTGCCGCCCAATCCCACAATGATTTTTGTGCAATCCGCGTCCAAGGCCGCCTTGATGAGTTGCCCAAGTCCGTAAGTGGTGGTACGGGAAGGGTCCGGATGGTCCTTTACAAGCGGAAGACCTGCACAAACAGCCATTTCGATGATGGCGGTCCGGTCGATTTTTCCCCAAAAGGCAGGAGTCTTTTCTCCATAGGGTCCACAGACGGAAATACGTTTTCGTTGCCCTTTGCCGTAAGCCGACAGAAATGCGTTTACAGTTCCTTCACCGCCATCGGCAATGGGAATGGCAGTGATCGCACAGTCTGGAAAATGCCGCAGTATGCCTTTTTGAAAAATACGGCAGACTTGCACAGACGACAGGCTGCCTTTAAAGGAATCGGGTAGGAGTAGCACGTTTTTCATACGCAACAGGATAAGGAAACGGGCGAAATTACCGTTTTTTTTCTTAGTTTTGCAAAGCAAGTCTATATATCTATATAGAATGCAAATAAACTATTTAGTGATAAATAAATAAATAAAAAACAAAGGGCTATGAAAAAAATGATTTCTATTTTGTGCCTCTCTTTGATGGCGGCGGTCGCTGTATCGGCGCAGGAGAGGTTTGTAAGTGAAACCGCCCAAAATCGCAAGGCGCTTTTGGAAGAATACACGGGGATACATTGCGGTTACTGTCCCGACGGACACAGGATTGCAGCGGGTTTGGCGGAGCAGTATCCCGATGACCTGTTCCTCATCAACATCCATGCCGGCGGTTACGCCTCTCCTAGCAGTGGAGAAGTGGATTTGAGGACTTCCTATGGCGATAACTTGGTTTCCAATGCCGGCGTGGATGGTTTTCCGTCAGGATCGGTGAACCGTCATGTGTTCAGCGGTAAGGTAACCGCCTTGAACAGGGGCGCTTGGGCGGGAAATATCCCTAAGATTTTGGCTATGCCGAGTTATGTAAATATCGCGGCCAAGGGTACGCTCGACTGGGAAACCCGGCAGCTTACCGTAACCGTCCAGCTGTATTACACGGAATCGGCTACAGTAAACTCCAATTTCTTGCACGTGGCCATTACACAAGACAACATAGTTGGAACACAGTCAGGTGCGAGTTCCAATCCTGCACAGGTATTGCCCGGTGGGAAATACGTGCATCACCATGCGCTCCGTGATTTGATGACCGGCCAGTGGGGAGAAGAAATCACTACGGTAAACAAAGGTGATTTTGTGGAAAAGACTTATACCGCAACTTTGCCCGATTCTATTCGCAATGTAGGTTTGGAACTTGTTGACCTTCAGGTGCTGGCATTCGTTACCGAAACCCGGAACGAAGTGATGAACGCTTGTGAAGCGATGATTGAACATAAAGGCGGTCCGGATTATTTTGTGGGACTGAGCGGTCTGACCCAGAAGGACGATGAGGTCTGCGATCAGAGTGTGTCGATGTCGGTCAGGTTCGCCAATAACATTGCGGTAAAACCGCTTTCCTCCCTCACTTTCCATTATGAGGTATTGGAATCCACGAGTGAAGGAGAGATAGAATACACGCCGGAGACGCCGATGACCGCCGGACAGAAGTATATTTTGGACTTGCCGGCTATCATGCTTCCGGAATCGAACAAAGAACAAGTGGTTCGTATTAAATTATTGAAAGTGAATGATGTGGATTACGATGGCGATGAAGTGGAAGCCACCGTGTTGAAACGTCTGGCTACTTCTCCTACCGAAGACATCGCCGTTAATATCTGGCAAGACAAATATGGTATGGACATTACTTGGGATATTATATCGTTGGCCGATGGCGATACCTTGATTTCCGGCGGTCCGTATCCCGATTTGTCAGGTACGCAGGTTACAAAATTGCAGACGACTAATGTTAAATTGGCCGACGGATGCTATGCGTTCTATATTTACGATTTTAACAAAGACGGTATCAATACCTCTTACGGAGCCGGCCATATTGCATTCAACGACGCCAATGGCAATGCGTTTTATGAACATGACGGAAAGTATAAGGCCAGTCTGCGTGTTCTGTTGCATCACGACCCGAATTTTGTAAGCAACCGGAAGGAAACCGAAATTATCGAAGCCGTTCTGCTTCCCAACCCCGCTTCCGAATACAGTTTGCTGAAAGTGGATATGCCTTCTGCGAAGGATGTACGTGTCCGCTTGATGGCTGTTAACGGCAGTTGTGTGTTGGATATGGGTAAAATCAGGTTGGATGCGGGCTTGCAAGAAATTATGTTGCCTGTAAAAACCTTGAACGAAGGCCTGTATTTTGTAACGGTGCAGGGAGACGGCTTTAATCTGACCCGCAAGTTGGTGATACTCCGATAACGAAAAGTTTGCGCTACCGCTTCTTTTTTGTATTTTTGCCGCCGTATCGCGGCAGTAGCTCAGTCGGTAGAGTGCAAGCTTCCCAAGCTTGAGGTCGCGGGTTCGAGGCCCGTTTGCCGCTCGGTAATAAAAAAGGAAAGGCTCCGGAATTCCGGAGCCTTTCCTTTTTGGGGGACCGGAACTGTGCGTAAGCGCGCGGCAACTTGCACAGAACACCCGCGGAGGCTAAAAAAAAGCCGCCCGCAAGGCAAAAGAAAGGTATATGATGCCAGACAGTATCCTAATATTCTTCAAAAAGATATACCTTTGCTCTGCGGATTGGAGCGTATATGGACGAAAGAAAGCAATCATCGAATCCTTCGGGAAAATCGCGGAAACCTACCTGCTGTTCGTTTTGCGGGCGGGAACTTTCCGGTCGGGAGCCGGCTTTACAGGGCAATGGAAACGCCATTCTCTGTATGCAATGCAATGAATTGGCAAGCCGCTATTTTGAAGACTGGCAGAAAGAATATGGGATAAAAACCAAATCTCCGTCCTTGCCTGAACCGCTTCCGCTCAAAGAACCCCGAGCCATCAAGCATTTTCTAGACCAATATGTAATTGGCCAGGAATCGGCCAAGAAGGTACTTTCGGTAGCGGTCTATAATCACTATAAGCGTCTCAACTATTGGGCTTCGCACAAGGAAGAACCCGAAACGGAGATAGAGAAATCGAATATCCTTATGGTAGGCCCGACCGGAACGGGAAAAACCCTTTTGGTGCGCAGTATCGCCCGTCTTTTGGATGTGCCTTTCTGCATAGCCGATGCCACCGTGCTTACGGAAGCGGGGTATGTGGGCGAAGATGTGGATTCCATATTGAGCCGTTTGTTGCAGGCGGCCGATTTCGATGTGGCCAAAACCGAGCGGGGAATTATCTTTATCGATGAAATAGATAAGATTGCCCGAAAAAGCAGTAATCCATCCATTACCCGCGATGTTTCGGGCGAGGGGGTGCAGCAGGCATTGCTCAAATTGCTTGAAGGCACCGATGCGTTGGTTCCGCCTCAAGGCGGTCGCAAGCATCCCAATGCGGAAATGGTTAAAATAAATACCCGCCATATCCTCTTTATCGGCGGAGGCTCTTTCGATGGCATAGAACGCAATATCTCCTCCCGTCTCAACCGTATGGCCATCGGCTATAAGAAAGACGGGGAACGCATACGTACCGACGAAAAAGACGGGCTTCTATCCTATATCGCCCCGCAGGATTTGCGCGCCTACGGCTTGATACCCGAATTGGTGGGACGTTTTCCTGTGCTGACCCATTTGGAGGAATTGGATCGGGCAGCTTTGCGCAGTATCCTCATTGAACCTAAGAATGCCTTGATACGCCAATACAAGAAACTGTTTGAAATGGATGGCGTGGCTCTGGAGTTCGATTCAGATGTTTACGACTTTGTGGTAGATAAAGCCTTGGAATTCAAATTAGGGGCCCGGGGGCTTCGTGGTATCATGGAGGCGGTGATGATGGACCTGATGTACGAGATACCCGCCACCAAACCGGCTTCGTATCGGGTAACGCTCGATTATGTGCGGGATCATCTGGGAAAAGCGATGGCCGATAAATTAAAAAACAGTTGAGCATGCGAGGAAAGTGTCGGTTTTGGATTTTGGCGTTTTTTTTGCTCTTCTTGTTGCATGGCTTCGGTCAAAGACGGCAAGAATGGTTCGAGAATGCCTTTCCTGTCCGTTGGCAGCCTTCTAAGGCGGCTTCAATGCTCAAGATTCTATACGATGCCAATGTGGTTTGTAATGGACAGGCCGTTCAGCTTTCGTTAGATCATTCCCTGTACGGGCAAGGAGGGAACCTCTCCTTTGAATGGTATCAGATAGGTCCGGATCAGGTTTCCCAATCCTTCGGTCAGGGAGAATCCGTTACTTTCACCTCGTGGACGGAAGATATCTACCGGATAGTGGTCCTGATGAAAGATGGCTTGCTGCAGGTGGGAACAGACACACTGTCGCTGTATATAACGCATGTTCCTTCTTACCAAATGGTTCCCGACACGATTTGCCGGGGTATGGAAGCCACCGTTGGGGTGGAAGGCGGTCGCTACTGGGCTTGGAGTACGTCCGGTACTTCCCAATATATAAATATACGTCCTGGGGAAACGACCTTGTATCACGCCCGTATTTCCAATTATCCGATTGTACAGGCCGGCTATATCAATGCCTGTTATGCGGAAGATTCGGTGTTTGTGGTGGTGAATGATACGGTTATGTATGCGTTGACGGGCGACACCGAGATGTGCCGGGATATGGAAGCGCAGTTACGTGTGGAAGGTGGAACGGATGTGATATGGAACGGCGTGAGGGGAGAATCGGTGAACAGTTTTTTGATAACGGAGGATACCCTTGTGCGGGTGATGGCCACCGACCGCTATGGTTGCCGTGGAACCAAAAGCATCAACATCCGTGCGGTGGAGATACCGAAAGGTGAAATTGTGGCCTATGTGGATGATTTATTTTCCGATTCGGTTTGTTTGGGCAACAGCGTCCGTCTGGAGGCTGTAACGGATCTGGAATGCCGTTACCGTTGGTTTAACCGTGATACGGTAGCGGTTACGGAGGTTGAGCCTAAAACGGATTTTATGGCTTATTGCGATATATCTGTGGGGACGACCGGGCGTTGCAAAACCCGTTTGGAAAAACGGATATCGGTGCGGAATTGCCATTATGTGTATTTTGCAAGTGGTTTTGTGCCGGGCGGTTTTTCTGAATTTTACGGTCCTATTGGAGAAAACGATACCACGCGTACCTATCAGTTCTATATTTTTGATGCGAATGGCACGATGGTGTTTTCTTCTACCCGTTTTACAGAGGGGTGGGACGGACGTTATAAAGGGCGTTTTGTTCCTCCCGGTGTATATGTATATCTCTACCGCGAGCTATACGACCGCTTTACATGGGAACGCAGAGGCACATTCTCGGTGCTGAAATAAACGTGTTTTATTTTCCCAGCAACCGGAACATGTTTTTCTTGTAGGCCTCCACTCCGGGTTGGTCAAAGGGATTCACCTCCATCGCGTAGCCGCTCAGTCCGCAGGCAAATTCAAAGAAATAGATCAGTTGCCCTATATGGAGGGCGTTCAGATAGGGAATGCAGATGCGTACAACCGGCACATTCCCTTGTTCGCTATGCGCTATCAGCGTGCCTTCTTCGGCTTTTTGATTCACAAAGGCCATTTCTTTGCCCGATACAAAGTTCATGCCGTCCAAATTCTGATTGTCATGTGGAATCAGCAGGCGGGTGTTCGGATTTTCGAGACTCAGGACAGTTTCAAAGAACAAACGTTCCCCTTCCTGAATGTATTGGCCGAGAGAATGCAGGTCTGTGGTGAAGGCGGCGTTGGAGGGGAAGATACCTTTGCCTTCCTTGCCTTCGCTCTCTCCGTAGAGTTGTTTCCACCATTCGCTCAAAAAGTGGAAGCGGGCGTCGAAGTTCACCAACAGTTCCACTTTTTTGCCTTGTTTTACGTATTGGTATTGGCGAAAGAGCGCGTATTGGGCGGCAAGGTTCGTGTTCCAATCCAAAGAAGGTTTTATAAGCATCCGTTGCATCTGCGCCGCGCCTTGCACCAAGGTTTTGATGTCGATACCGGCCACCGCCAAGGGGAAAAGCCCCACGGGACTGAGTACGGAGAAGCGGCCGCCGATGTTGTCGGGTACCGTATAGGTGGTGAATCCTTCGCTGTCGGCAAGTGTGCGTAAGGCGCCTTTCCGACTGTCGGTAATGGCGGCAATCCGTTTGCAGGCTTCGGTTTTACCGTATTTGGCCGTCAGGTGATCGCGTATCAGGCGGAAGGCAATGGCCGGTTCGGTGGTGGTACCCGATTTTGAAATCACGCACACCGTATAATCGTGCTTGTCCAAAAGGGCAAGCAGTTCGTTCATGTAGTCTTGGTTGAGTTGGTGGCCGGCGTAGATAACGGAGGGAGAACCCGGTATCCGGTCGGAGAGTTGGGGTTTCAAAGCCTCTATAATGGCGCGGGTGCCTAAATAGGAACCTCCGATACCGATACATACGAATATCTCGGATTTTTTTCTGAATTCATCGGCTTTGGCCAGCATCTCGTCCAAGGCTTTTCCCTCAATTTCTTCGGGCAGGCGGACCCAACCCAAAAAATCGTTGCCTTTTCCGTTTCCCTGCAACAGGGTTTGATAGGCCCGGGCAACATCTGCCTTTTGTTCCGCGAGGGCGGTTTCATGGCCTTTTAAAAGTTCTTCCATCATGGAACCGGCTTCGTTGCCGTAGCGAAAGTGGAGGGAAATAGCGTCCATAGCGTTAAGTGTTAACGAAAAGGTTTGTAAAGGTAAATAAATTTTGCGTTTTCGTAGTCAGAAAAGATAGGGTTGGCTTGTGCTTTTTTTTTACCTTTGCTTTCGCATTCGCTCCGTGACTTGTTCGTTGGGGCGGCCTTTTCGGGGTGTAGCGCAGCCCGGTAGCGCACCTGCTTTGGGAGCAGGGTGTCGCAGGTTCGAATCCTGTCACCCCGACAAACGGAAAGTAACCATTCAAAACATAACATCATGTCTATCATCAAACCGTTCAAAGGCTTCAGGCCTCCCGTTGACATTGTAGAAAAATTGGCGAGCCGTCCCTACGACGTGCTTAACTCCGAAGAAGCCCGTAAGGAATGCGAAGGCAATCCCTACAGCCTGCTTCACGTAACCAAGGCCGAAATCGACCTGCCCCAGGGCACCGACGAACATTCGCCCGAAGTGTATCTGCAGGTGGTGAACAACTACAACAAGTTCAAGGACAACGGCTGGTTGGTGAAGGACGAGGAAGAAAAACTCTACATCTATGCCCAGAGCATGGACCTCAAGAAATGGCAGTACGGTATCGTGGCCTGCGCCGCCAGCGAAGACTACGTGAACAAAATCATCAAGAAACACGAGCTTACCCGCAAGGATAAGGAAGAAGACCGTATGAAACACGTGCGTATCACCAACGCCAACGTGGAACCCGTGTTCTTCGCCTACCCCGCCGTAAAGCGCATCGATGAAATCGTGGCCGGCATCACCGCACAGAAGCCCCTCTACGATTTCGTAGCCAAGGAAGACGGCTTCGGCCACCGTTTCTGGGTGATTGACGACAAGGCCATCATTGCCGAACTGGTGGAACTGTTCAAGAAAGACGTTCCGGCCATGTATATCGCCGACGGTCACCACCGCAGCGCCGCCGCCGCTTTGGTGGGTCAGGAAAAGAAGGAAAACAACCCCAACCACACCGGCAAGGAAGAGTACAACTTCTTCATGACCGTGATTTTCCCCGACAACCAACTCAATATCATCGACTACAACCGCGTGGTGAAGGATTTGAACGGTTTGACGAAAGACCAGTTCATCGCCGCACTCGGTGAATCGTTCGAAGTGAAGGACATGGGCACCGAAATCTACAAGCCCTCCTGCCTGCACGAATTCAGCGTGTATGTAGATGGCCACTGGTTCAAGCTCAACGCCAAGCCCGGCACCTTTAACGATGCCGACCCCATCGGTGTGCTCGATGTGACGATCCTTTCCAACCTCGTTCTCGACAAGATTTTGGGCATCAAGGATCTGCGTACCGACAAGCGTATCGACTTCGTAGGCGGTATCCGTGGCTTGGGCGAACTCAAGCGCCGTGTTGATAATGGAGAGATGAAGGTAGCTTTCGCCCTCTATCCGGTGAGCATGAAGCAGATTATCGACATTGCCGACAGCGGCAACATCATGCCTCCCAAGACCACCTGGTTCGAACCCAAACTGCGTTCGGGTCTGGTTATCCACGAATTGGTATAGTCGGATGCGACATAAGGATACGGCATACGCCGTTTTAAAAGAAAGAGGTTATCCGGGCTGTCCGGGTAACCTCTTTCCTTTAGTATCGTAAAGTGATATAATTATGGAAAAGAAACAACATGTTATAGAGGTGAATGCAGATAAGTGCGTGCGGTGTGGCCGTTGCACGCGCATTTGCCCGGCCGGTATCTTCACGCTTGCCGAAGCCGGTATCGCCGTGGAACACCCGGAAAACTGCATCGAATGCGGGCATTGTGTGGATGTTTGTCCGCCAACCGCCATCTGGCATTCGTTTTTCCCACCCTCCTCGCTCCATACCTATTCGTTGCAGGACCTGCCCGACCCGGACAGCCTGATGACATTGATGAAAGCCCGGCGCAGCAACCGTGCCTTTTCAGAGAAGGAAGTTCCGTCCGAATCGCTCCGTAAGATTATGGAGGCGGCTTTGTTGGCACCTACGGCACAGAATACCCGAAATGTGCGTGTGATATCGATCACCGATATGGAAAAGATACATGCCGTATCGGCTTTTACGGTGGATGGATTCTACAAGGCATTGCGTTTGTTGGAGAATGGCATTGTGAAATGTTTTCTGTACCGGAAAATGCGGACCGTATATGCAATGTTGCCCAAGTTCAAGAAGATGCACGAGGCATTTTATAAGGAAGGAAAAGATGCCGTGCTTCGCAATGCCAAGGCAGTGTTGTTTTTTTATGCGCCTTCAGACAGCCGTTTCGGATCTGCCGATTGCAACCTGGCCTATCAAAACGCTTCCCTGATGGCGGAAAGTCTGGGCATCGCTCAATTTTATACGGGATTTGTGCTTTCGGCTTTGCAACGCGATAAGAAACAGACATTAAATAAGAAATTGGGAATCCCCGAAGATATGCGCATCTATGCGGGGATGGCTTTGGGTATGCCGTCTTTCCGTTTTGAACGTTATTCGGACCGTATGCCCGAAATGCGATGAGTTTCTTACCATTTGAAAACGCTGGCCTTTTCCGGTTCCTGCACCGTTTTGGGCAGCGGACCGCAGAGATAGTAGCGTTGTCCGTCAATTTCAATGCTGTCGCCTTGGCTGAAGGGTGAATCTTCGGGGGCTTCACCCTCTGCTAAGGCAACTGCGGCCATGGCGAAATCGGGATAAACCAACAATACGGCGGGAATTTCAAGAATGCGGTTGGATATCAGGCAGAGCAATAGGGAACGGTCGAGGATATCGCCTGAACCTTTTTTCAGAAACATCATGTCCGGATAGAGATGGCAGCCGTTCAGTTAGGCCGACTGTTTGGACTGGCAGGTAAGGCATCGGTTGAGGAATGCGTTGAGGTAAAGGATTTTCATTTCCTGTTTTTCCCGTTCCGAAAGAGTTTGCTTTAGGTTCTGATCCTGCTTTTTCTGAACCAGACTGTCCAATTCGGGCTTTAGCTTGTAACGGAAGGTTTTTTCCATCAATTCGTTGAAAGAAGCCGATGCGTAGAGGGGGAGCGTTCCGGCCGGTAAATCGGCCTGCATCTGTGCCAATCTTTCGTTAAAGGTATATCCTTGAAATTTTCC
>CAYTCD010000049.1:0-13489 GCA_964436335.1 uncultured Bacteroidaceae bacterium | reverse complement strand
GGCCGGCTTCAAGGCCATTCTGGACGGAGAAATGGACGAATATCCCGAACAAGCCTTCCACATGGTGGGCACGATTGAAGACGTGAAGGAGAAAGCCGCCAGAATTCTGGCCGAAGCATAGTAAGAAACGTATAAAAACCGCCTTATGAAGCTGACCATCGCCGATCCGGATCAAACGATTTTTGAAGGAGAAGCCAAACTGATACAACTGCCTGGAGCGGACGGCTCGTTTGAGGTGCTGGAAAACCATGCCCCCGTTATCGCCCTGCTGAAAAAGGGAAACGTGCGGGTGGTGGACAACGGGAATCAGGAAACCACGGTGGCCATAGAAGGCGGGCTTTTCAGCATGGCCGACAACGCCTGCAGGATCGCGATTCTTTAAGAGACTATCACTTTGTGCATGTAAAAAACAGGTTGTCGGCTTTTACCTTTACGACGTGTATTGAGCACCTGCTGATAACCGTAAACCAATAGATTGCCCGGGTACCAGGCCACAACCTCCTCATTCCATGTTTTCTGCAAGCGGTCGCCAGTTATAAGCGGTTCCGGTCTGAAATTACGCAAAGGGCCAATGCCGGCTAAATTCAAGGTATTGCGGTAATGCACCGTTCCTTGGTTTATATAGGCATACAGCAGAGCCCCGTCGGCGTTCTCCGCTACCACCGTAAAGGGAAAAAGCCTGTTGTAGAGTTCCATGTGTTCAAGGTCGAATACCGAATTGGCCCGATTGTTCCCCAAGGAATCGAACAGAGAGAAAAAGGCATTCTGGTAGCGGAAGCCCTCGAACTCAACCCGGGTATAGGGCATCATTCTGCCATAGAAGTCGTAAGAGGTTTCCGTGGTGGTGGTTACAACCCTTTCGTATATTTCTCCTGTAAGGGCGAATTTGCCATTGAAAGGTGAAAAATAGAGATTGCACAGGTAATCGGGCAGAATGGTCCTGCCCGAAGCCCGTTGCCGGGCCTGCGCCAATTTAAATTGCTCCTTTCCGCCCAACAATGTATCCAATAAGGGATATTCCAAATAGGGTTTCATCCAAAAATTCCGCACAGTTCCCCTTTCGTAGCGCAGGGCAAACAAACCCATCGTTTCCGTGCCACGGTCGTAGTTTGAAACTGTCTGCCTGGAACGCGCCAGATTCCAACTGCCTCCCACCAGTACTTCATCCTCTCCTGTCCTTATCAGGCGGGCATCCGTAAAACGTATATCATGGGGGGCGGAAAGGGTGGCCCGCCGCTTTTCCTCTCCATCGGAAGAATAGGCCACAAAAAACAAATCGGTATTGTCTATCCGGGCATCCCGAAACAAAAAGCAGGCCGCCCCCAAACTGTCTGTCTGCCAATCGCAACAGTCAAAATCCTTGGCCGAAGCAATCGGATAACGGTAAAGTGTATCTTTTTCTCTATCGAAACGGCCGTAGAAATATTCCGATTTCTGAACGGCAAGAAAATACCAAAACCTACCCTCCATACGTACCTCTGGAATCAAAACCTTATTGAGGGGAATCTCTATGGAATGTTCGCGACAAGTATAGCGGCCATCGGCCAAACATACGGACACTTCGAGAAAGGCGGGATGAACTGTTTTCTCCACCTTATCCGAAAGAACAGTAAGGGCAAAGCGGACACTGTCTTCTTCCAGACGATAGCCCACATAACGATAGGCGGATGCCATCTGCACCTGTGTATGCCAGCGCAGACGCAGGTTCTCATCATAGAAGCGGATTCCGCGCCAAGGCAACTCTCCCCTTCGGCCCGACGCCACAGAGGCTATCTCGTTCTGTCTATTCACCACCAAAACGCCCAGCCTACCCAAAGGTATCACATCAAAAGGTGTATCGCCTTCTTCCACAGAAATTTCTATTCTTCCCACGCTTGTTTCCTGGGCTCCCGCTATCAAAAAAAGCGCAAGCGAACCTATCAAAAAAACTATTTTCTTCATACCTTCCTAAAAAAATTCGGCGGCGATACCGTCGGTCAACAACCGCCGCGAAGACGGAATCACATAGGCATTGCCTGTCCGAACCAAATTCCCGGCCTTTTCCTGTATTTCGGCGCAATGGTAGAAAGCCTTTTGCAGTGCGGCCGAAAAACACGCTATTTTTTTCTCCTCCACCCCCCATACCGTACGTAAGGCGGTCATCACATATTCATGGTAACAATCTTCCTCGGTTAATTGCTCAGCCTCCTTACCCGCCATCGGATCAGCCACATAAGCCGCCAAATCGCGCACATTCCAATGCCGTTCCCTGCCTATATACGAATGCGCGGCTGCACCAAGCCCCACATAGGGTACATCCTGCCAGTAACTGCGATTGTGTATCGAATATGCACCGTTTCGGGCATAATTTGAAATCTCATAGGCTTCATAGCCGTTGTTCCGCGCAAACTCCTGCAATTGGAAGTATTCGCTTTCCAACACCGCTTCACCCGCCACGGCAATCTGTCGGCCTTCTACCTTGCGGGCCAGCGGCGTATGCGGTTCCACCGTGAGCGCATAGGCCGAAAAATGTGGCAATTGCAAACTCCGCAACGTACACAGGTTGTCTTTCCAAAAACTAACCTCGCCTTCGGGATGCAACCCGTAAATCAAATCTACTGTAAGATTCTCGAAACCGGCTTTTCTTGCATTCTCAACCGCCTTCAGAGCCTCTTCCCCAGTATGACGGCGGTTGAGGAGTTTCAAATCCGCATCATGGAAAGACTGCACGCCCACACTCAAGCGCCTTATCGGCGTATAACGGAAAATGTCGTGCAGATAATCCAAGGAAAGGTGTTCCGGATTGGCCTCCATGCTCACTTCCTCCACCGCCGAAAAATCCATTTTTGCAGAAAGACCTTCGTAAAGTTTTTCATAAAACGAAACCGGCAGCAAAGAAGGCGTTCCTCCTCCTATATACAAGGTTTTGACAGGAATCGGCCGGGAAGAGAAATAGTGCGCCATGAAATAATCGGCCTCCCGCAGCAAAGCCGCCAGATAGGTTTCCCATGAAACGGCAGGACGGGCCACCGAATAGAAAGCGCAGTAACTACATTTACGGCGACAGAACGGAATATGGATATAAAGCCCCACACTCATTTTTTCCGACACTCCTTATTCAGTACCACTCGGAAAGTGGTTCCAACAAATTGGGTGGAATTCTTTACGAAAATCTTTCCTTTATGGTAGTTTTCCACAATCCGCTTGCTCAGCGTAAGCCCTAATCCCCAACCGCGTTGCTTGGTGGTGTAGCCCGCTTCGAAAATCTTGACGAACGCCCCTCTCCTTATCCCCTTCCCTGTATCATGCACGTCTATTATCACATGCTCTGTATTCTCGGTCATCGTAATCGAGATTTCACCCTCATTATCCTCTATCGCATTGAGTGCGTTCTTAAACAGATTTTCCAAAACCCATTCGATAAGCGGTGCGTTGATCTGGGCCATCATCACCGCATCTTCCGTCACATTCACCCTATACCTAATCCGATTGGAGCTACGCGCTTTCAGATAGGTTACCGACTTATACACCACCGGTACCACGTTTTCCCAACTCAATTCCGGCACGGAGCCAATTTTGGAAAAACGATTGGTCACCAACTCTATCCTCTTTACATCTTTTTCTATCTCAAGCAAATCCTCCGGTACCATCGGCTCACCCGCCTTTGTTTTGTAGAAATCGACCCATGCCAAAAGCGAAGAAAGGGGCGTTCCCAATTGATGGGCTGTTTCTTTCGACATTCCCCACCATTCCCGATTCTGTTCCACCTTCTTGGTAAGGCTGAGCAAGGCCAGCACCAAGCCGATGGTAGCCAACAGCACAAACAACATAGCAAAGGTAAACACACGCATTTTCCACAAAAAGGCCGAAGACTCGTAAAACAAATAAAAAACGGTATTGTCCAGACCCGGAATACGCATTTCTATAGGCGCATTCTCGGACTGCATCTTTTTCAACTGCTGCCGTATTGATTCCTGCGAATAAAACACACTTTGGTCAATATTATGGTAGCCAAGAATCACGGTACGGCTTTCATCGGTAATAATAACCGGCACGGTAAGATCCGCCATGTTGTTGATAGACTCCATGCTGAAAGAACTGTCCAAGTCGGCAAACAGGTTCTGCAGATTGAGAAAGACCTCGGAAGGTTTGAAATAAAGTTTGTACATCACGCCTTGGGCATCCACCATAATAGGTGGATAAGTAGCGTAACGTTCCTGTATTTCACAAGTAAAATAAGGGTAATCCGCCAGATTGGTTTCGGGATCGTGCGATTCGATGATTTGCCCGGACTGGTCCACCAAGATAAACGGACGGTTGTTGCTGGACATGATCCGCATCAGCAAATCGAAATCCTTGGGTGTGGGTGAAGTGGGACTGAACACTCTTTCATATACATACGACCAGATTGTGGCGTACTGCCGCTCTTCCGTCTCCATCTGCGAAAATATACTCCGTATCCGGTTGGCCATGCCAGCCTGACGTTGGGTGGACATTGCCCAATTCTGAATCCGCACTTTTTCTTCCCGCTTTATCTGTTCCACCATCATCCGCGAAAAGAAAAACATCACGACCGCGATTACCGTCGATATGGAAATCAAGACAAAATTCAGACGCCCGCTGCGCAGTTTCATTCGTGTTTTCTGTTTTTCCATCCTGAATTTTTCGTAACGTACCAATGTGTAAATATACGGCAAGTTCGGAAAATCCGATTGCTTATTTTTGTTATTTTTGCATGCCTCGGAATCGCCCTTTTCTTAATCAGGCGCAAGCAGGCCCATCGTAAATAGCAGGATACATGTTGTTGCAAACAAAAAAAAGCCTATATACCCCGCTCAGGTTTCCGATTGCCTTTCTAGCGGTTGTTTTGCTTTCTCTTTTCCCCAAAGGCATGGCGCAAAACGGTTCTTATTCAGGTTCCGTTTTTGAATATGGACCGAATACACCTTTGGAATTCATCAACGTGGTGATAAAGGACACCGCTACACATAAACTGGTCGGAGGCTCGGTTTCCAACGCTTCGGGCTTTTTCCGTATCGACAACCTGCCTTTGAACCGTCCTCTGCAGGCCACCTTTTCCTCTATGGGGTTTTCTTCCATCACTGGCACGGTGTTCCGCCTCACGTCGGCCAAACCGAACTTGAATGCCGGCACGGTTCACATGAAGACCGCCGCGCAGCTTCTGGAAGCCGTTACCATTACCGGACAGAAACGCACCATCGAATACAGCCTCGACAAAAAGGTGGTCAATGTGGAACAGAGCCTGGTGAGCGACGGCGGTTCGGCCGTGGATGTGCTGCAGAACGTGCCCTCGATCAGCGTGGATGAAGAAGGCAACGTTTCGATGAAAGGCAGCGAGAGTGTGACCGTGCTTATCGACGGGCGCCCCGCCACGCTTTCCGGCCTGGGGCTGGAACAGATTTCGGCCAACAACATCGCCAATATCGAGATTATCTCGAATCCTTCGGCCAAATACAATCCCGAAGGTACCTCGGGCATCATCAACATCATTACCAAAGAACGCAAGAAAACCGGAGTGAACGGCAGCGTGTACGCTTCCACCTCCACCGCCAACCGCCACAGCCTGGGCGCGAACCTCAACTTCGGGTTCAAAAAGGTATCGTTGTTCACCAATGTGGATCTCAACTACCGCAACCGGGGTTCTTCGGGCAGTTCCACCCGCACCAGTTTCCGGGGCGACAACCCGCAGTTTGCTTACGACAACACCCAGATCGAAAAAGGCACAAGCACCTCGAACCGGCAAGGCTTCGGCGGCAAGGTGCAGGTAGGCGCGGATTTCCGTCTGGCCCCCAAGAGCAGCCTGATGATAAGCGGTTCTTTTGACGGTTGGGAATTCGACCGCAGCAACCGCAGTCCGCTTACTTCCACCTACAGCTATCTCGACCCCACGCGCCCCGAAGCCTATGAACCGCAAGAAGGCGATGACCCGCTCCTGCTCGAAAGGCATCTGATGCGCAGCCTTTCTTCCTATTCCTCCGACAAGGAACACACCTTCGGCACGCAAGGGGTGATCTCTTACCTGCAGAAATTCAACAAACCACAACAGGAACTCTCGTTCGACGCCACCTTCAACTACCACGCACCCCGAAGCACTTCCTATACCGACCGCCGTTTGATCAACGCACCCGACGACACCGCCTTTACCCGGCAGAACATCCGCAACGACCGCCAGGGCATCGACTTCGACGCCCAACTCAACTACATGCATCCTTTCAACGAAAATCTGGCCTTGGAAGTGGGTTACCAGGGCAAGGTGCAGTGGCAGAAGACCTCCAGCCGCTACGATATGCGGATCAACGAATTCCAAGACACCGCCATCCGTTTTCAATACACCGAACACAACCACGGGCTGTACGCCAACCTCAAAGGCAAGTTCGGCAAGTTCAGCTTTCAGGCGGGAGGCCGTTTCGAAGCCGATCTGATGAACGCGCACAAAGCCACCGAAAAAGGCGACACTTCTTTCGATTATCAGCATTTCCGTTTCTATCCCGCCGTGCATCTTTCGTATAAAATCGGCGAAAAGCAAGAGTTGCAGCTCAGTTACAGCCGCCGTGTGAACCGTCCCCGTCCGCACAATCTGGATCCCTACATCGACTACGCCAACTACCCCTCCTCCATTTCATACGGGAACCCTCAGCTCAAGCCGCAGGATATCCATTCCACGGAGTTGAACTATTCGCTTTTTCTCAAATCCTCCTCGTTCTACGTCACGGTATATTACCGCTACCAAAAAGACCTCATCAGGCGTTACCAGTTCGAAGACATCAACCCCTCCACGGGTGAAATGCTGCTCAACGCCACGTTCCGCAACTTTGCCCACGGGCATACTTACGGCGTGGATCTTTCCTATGAACAGCAACTGTGCAAATGGTGGCGCATGAGCCTGAGCGGAAGCCTCTATCAAAACACCACGTCCGACAAGGCCTTGGACGAATCCACAACCGCCGAAGGGCTCAGCTACAGCGCACAGCTGAACACCACCGTAAACCTGCCCTTGGATTTTATCCTGCAATTCTCCTGCCGCTACCGGGGGCCTTCTTATTGGGGACAGACCCGTTTTGACCAAAATGTTTCGGCCGAACTGGCCCTGCGCAAGAGTTTCCTAAAAAAACGCCTGAGTTTGAACCTGCGCGTGCAAGACCTGTTCCACACCCAGCAATGGAACCGCACCGTTTCGGGCGACGGCTTTGTGTCTTACAACAAACGCCGCCCCAAAAACTCCACCGCCCTCTATGTAAGCCTTACCTACAAGATAAACCAAGGCGAGGAAAAACAACGCCGCAAACCGCGCAACTCCAACGAGGCAAGCGATTTCGGCACGATGGAATAAGCATTGAAAACGGTATGAAGATTATCTGCATCGGACAAAACTATCTGAAACATATCCGGGAACTCCAGGCGAAAGTACCGCAGGAACCTGTTTTTTTCTGCAAACCCGACACCGCCCTTTTAATCCGCAACCGCCCTTTCTTCATTCCCGACTTTACGAAAGAGCCACATTACGAAACGGAACTGGTGCTGCGTATCTGCAAGGTGGGCAAGAATATCGAGCCCAAGTTCGCCGCCTCCTATTACGATGCCCTTACCTTGGGTTTCGACTTTACCGCACGGGATCTGCAAAGGAACTGCCGCCAAGAGGGATTGCCCTGGGAAATCTGCAAGGGATTCGACAACTCGGCCGCCATCGGGCAGTTCATTCCCAAGGAAAAATTTCCGCAAGGGGTGCAACACCTGCATTTCGAAATGAAGAAGAACGGACAGATCGTTCAAAAAGGAGATACCTCCGACATGATTTTCCCGCTAGACCGCCTTATCAGCCACGTATCGAAATTCCTCACTCTCCGCACCGGCGATTACCTCTTTACCGGAACGCCTCCCGGCGTAGGTCCCATCGCCGTCGGCGACCAACTGGAAGCCTTTCTCGAAGGCGAATCCGTGTTGCGTTGCGCTATAAAATAGCTTCCACTCCGGGCAGTTTCTTGCCTTCGAGATATTCCAGCATCGCCCCGCCGCCGGTGGAAATATACGAAATGCCCTTGTTCAGCCCCAAACGGTTCACGGCGGCCACCGAGTCGCCGCCGCCCACGGCCGTATATCCGCCACGTTCCGTAACCTTTCCGATGCAACGCCCTATCTGTAACGTGCCGTTGCTGAAATTTTCCATTTCAAACACGCCCAAAGGCCCGTTCCAAAGCACCGAGCGGGATTCGTTCAACACCGCTTCGTAGGCGGCAATCGTTTCCGCGCCTATATCCATGCCCATCCAGCCGTCGGGAATGGCGTCGGTCGGCACGGTCTTGCGGTCGGCGTCGTTGTCGAAACGGTCGGCGCAAAGCGTATCCACCGGCAACAGCAAGCGCACGCCTTTCTGCCGGAAGGTTTCCAGAATCTCACGTGCCGTTTCGAGTTTGTCGTCTTCCACCAACGAAGTGCCGATCCTGCCGCCCGTGGCCTTTACAAACGTATAGGCCATGCCTCCGCCGATAATCAGGTTATCCACCTTGTCGGCCAGGTTCTTCAATACGTCTATCTTGCTCGACACTTTGGCTCCGCCGATCACCGCCGTAAACGGATGTTCGGCATGATGCAGGAGTTTTTCGAGGTTCTCGATTTCGTGCGCCATCAACAGGCCGAAATACTTGCTTTCGGGAAAGAACTTGGCGATGACCGCCGTGGAGGAATGGCTTCGGTGCGCCGCCCCGAAAGCGTCGTTTACGTAGGTGTCACCCAACGAAGCCAGATAACGTGCAAATTCTTCATCACCCTTGGTTTCCCCCTTGATGAAACGGAGGTTCTCAAGCAACATCACCTGTCCCGGCTGCAAGGCTTGGGCGGCATCCACCGTGCCCTGTGTAAAGGCATCTCCGGGAAAAACCACGGGGCGTTCCAACAGTTTTTCCAGATGTTTCGCCACGGGAGTCAGGCTGAATTCGGCCTCGAAGCCCGTACCGGCAGGACGTCCCAAATGCGACATGAGGATCACCGCCGCGCCGTCGGACAACAGTTTGTTGATCGTAGGCAGACATTCCCGGATACGGGTATCGTCGGTAATCGTTCCGTTCTTGAGCGGCACGTTGAAATCGCAGCGCACCAATACTTTTTTGCCCTTGAAATCGGCTTGGTTTATGGTTTTCATAGTTTTTGGAGTTTGAGTTATCTCTATCTTTTCCCAGCCACACGCTTGGCCGCCGTTTTGGGAGCCGGTTTCATACAGGCGGCTATCTCGTCGGTAAAATGCTTGGCCAAGGCTTCCGCCTTGCGCAGCGAAACGCTTTCGGCATACACACGCACAATCGGTTCGGTATTCGACTTGCGCAACTGCACCCATTCGCGTGTCTTTTCAAAGTCAATGCGGATGCCGTCTTCGGTGTTCATCTTTTCTTTGGCATGGTTTTTCCTGACCTGCGCCAGAATCTTATCCACATCCATGCCTGTCTTGACCTCCACCCGCTTCTTGGCAATCACGTAGGCGGGAAAGGAATCGCGGTAGGCGGTCATCGTAAACGATTTGTCGGCATTCAGCTTACGGGCAAACGCGCTCAGCACCAAAGCCACGCCCACAAAGGCATCGCGCCCGTAGTGCAGTTCGGGATAGATCACACCCCCGTTGCCCTCGCCGCCGATAACGGCCTTTACCTTCTTCATCTTTTCCACCACATTCACCTCGCCCACCGGCGCGGCAACATATTGGCAGCCGTATTTCTCCGCCACATCGCGCAACGCCCGTGTGGAAGAGAGGTTCGAAACCACCGTGCCTTTCTTGTGCTGCAACACGTAATCGGCCGCCGCCACCAAGGTATATTCCTCGCCGAACATGCTGCCGTCCTGACAAACGAACGCCAGACGGTCCACATCCGGATCAACGGCTATCCCCAGGTGCGCCTTGTGTTTCTTGACCTGAGAGGCCAAGTCCTGCAGGTTGGCCGGAAGCGGTTCGGGATTATGCGCGAAACGCCCCATCGAATCGTTGTTCATAGCGTGCACCGTCTTTACACCCAAGCGTTTGAGCAAAAGCGGAATCACCACCGCACCCGTGGAATTCACCCCGTCCACCACCACGCTCAGCTTGGCGTCCTTGATGGCTTTTACATCCACCAGCTTGAGGGCGAGCACGCTTTGGATATGGCGTTCCACATCGGGTTCATCGTAAAAGAGGAAACGTCCTAATTTATCTACCGGCGCAAAAGAGAAACCGCCCTTTTCCGCCATCTTGACCACCTTCGCGCCTTCTTCGGCATTGATGAACTCGCCTTTTTCGTTCAGCAGCTTGAGCGCGTTCCATTCCATGGGATTATGGCTGGCGGTGATGATGATGCCGCCGTGCGCCTTGTGCGCCTTTACCGACATTTCGGTGGTGGGGGTCGTGGTGGTCAACAGATCGATCACATCCACCCCCATGCCCATCAACGCGCCCTGCACGAGATGGTTCACCATCTGCCCCGAGATACGGCCGTCTTGCCCGATCACGATGCGGATTCTTCCTTTTTTGGCGGCGTTCTTTTCCTGTATGAGACGGGCGAACGCGCAAGTGAACTTAACGATATCCAAGGGGGTGAGGTTTTCGGATTCCTTGCCTCCGATGGTTCCCCGTATGCCGGAAATAGACTTTATCAAGGTCATGGGATTGGGTTTTATTGGATTTTAACTCTTTTTCTGTAGGCTTTCATCGTGTTCATGAGCAAAGCCGCAATCGTCATGGGGCCGACCCCGCCCGGAACCGGCGTGATGGCTCCGCACTTGGGCGCTACCTTGTCGTAATCCACATCGCCTACAATGCGGTAGCCGCTCGGCTTGCCATTGTCTTCGATACGGTGGATGCCCACATCGACCACCACCGCGCCTTCCTTCACCATATCGGCGGTAACGAAGCCGGGCTTGCCGAGTGCGGCCACCAGAATGTCCGCCTGCAAGGCTTCTTCCTTGAGGTTTTTCGTCTTGCTGTGGCAGATGGTCACCGTGGCGTTGGCATGGGGATTGTTGCGGCTCATAAGCAAGGCCATGGGCGTACCCACGATATTGCTGCGCCCCAGCACCACGCATTTCTTGCCCGCCGTTTCGATACCGGCGCGTCTGAGCAGTTCCATGATGCCGCAAGGGGTGGCGGGTACAAAGGAGTCTTCGCCCAAGGCCAGCCGGCCCATATTGACCGGGTGGAATCCGTCGATGTCCTTGTCGGGATCCACAGCGGCGATAACGCGGTCAACATCGATATGCTTGGGCAACGGCAACTGGATGATGAATCCGTCCACTTCCTCGTCCTGGTTCAGGAACGAAATCACTTCCAGAAGTTCCTTTTCGGAAATGTTTTCTTCGTAACGGTACAGGGAGGATGTCATGCCCACCGCGCGGCAGTTCCTTTCCTTACTGGCGATATACGTTTCGCTCGCGCCGTCATGCCCCACCAGGATGGCGGCCATGTGCGGGGCGCGGTAACCTTTGTCTATCAAGGAAGCCACTTCGGAGGCGATCTCCTTCTTGATTTCCTCGCTGATTGTTTTTCCGTCTATCAGTTTCATGTATGTATGGGCTTTTTATCTTCGGTTTATCGGCGGGCGCGTTTCATGTTGCGCATGGCCTGCATCACGCCCGGTTTGGAAACGGCGCGCATCATCTTCTTGGTTTCCTCGAGCTGCTTTATCATCTTGTTCACTTCGGCAATCGAGGTGCCGCTGCCCCGGGCGATGCGGTTGCGGCGCGAAGAATCCAGCACCTGCGGGTGCGAACGTTCGTAGGGGGTCATAGACTGTATCATGGCTTCGATGGGCTTGAAGGCGTCGTCTTTGATTTCCACGTCCTTGAGCGCCTTGCCCATGCCGGGAATCATGCCCATGAGGTCTTTCATGTTCCCCATCTTCTTTATCTGCTGGATTTGCGAATAAAAGTCGTTGAAGTCGAAATCGTTGTTGCGGATTTTCTTCTGCAGCTTGCGGGCCTCTTCTTCGTCGTACTGCTCTTGCGCCCGTTCCACCAGCGAAACGATGTCGCCCATACCCAAGATACGGTCTGCCATACGGGAGGGGTAGAACACGTCCAAGGCTTCCATCTTTTCGCCTATCCCCACGAATTTTACGGGCACCTGCACCACCGAACGAATCGTGAGCGCGGCACCGCCCCGGGTATCGCCGTCCAGTTTGGTCAGGATCACGCCCTGGTATTGCAGTTTGTCGTAGAATGCCTTGGCGGTGTTCACGGCATCCTGCCCGGTCATGGCATCCACCACGAACAGAGTTTCCTGCGGCTTCACCTCGTCTTTGATACGGCCTATCTCGTCCATCATCTCCGCATCCACCGCCAGACGACCCGCCGTATCCACAATCACCACATTAAAGGCGTTTTCTTTGGCGTAGCGCACTGCCTGACGGGCAATCTTGACGGGATCTTTCTCTTCGCGCTGGGCAAAAACGGGCACTTCGATCTGACCGCCCAAGGTCTCCAACTGGTCGATGGCCGCAGGACGATATACATCGGCCGCCACCAACAGGGGATTCTTGCCTTTCTTATGCTTGAGGTAATAGGCCAGCTTGGCCGAGTGCGTGGTCTTACCCGAACCCTGAAGCCCCGCCATCAATATCACGGTGGGGTTTATCTGCAGGTTGAGTTCTGATTCCCTGCTGCCCATCAGTTCGGTCAGTTCGTCATGAACAATCTTGACCATCATCTGGCTCGGCGAAACGGCGGTAAGCACGTTGCGACCCAAGGCCTTTTCTTTTACCGTATCGGTAAACTGCTTGGCTATTTTATAGTTGACATCGGCATCCAAGAGGGCTTTGCGAACCTCTTTCAAGGTTTCCGCCACATTGATTTCGGTAATCTTGCCTTGTCCTTTCAGGACCTTAAACGCCCTGTCGAGTTTATCGGAAAGACTTTCAAACATTTGATTCTAAATTTTCATTACAAAGCGAAGATACTCCGCCCCAAAGGAACAAAGATACATTATTATGGCCAATCCACGAAGCCTATATCTTGCATGTATCTTCACGGACAGTTCCGTTGTCCGCTAAAGATACATTATTATGGCCAATCCACGAAGCCTATATCCTGCATGTATCTTCACGGACAGTTCCATTGTCCGCTAAAGATATATTATTATAGCCAATCCACGAAGATGGGGGAAAATTTCGGTACGTTCAATTCTCGCTATGACGGAAAGGTTACAAATTTTCCCTACCTGCGCGCCGGCTTGGAGGGGCCGCAGAAGAATATCCTTGCCCAACCGCACGGACAACAGACTACTTCTTTTTAGTTTTGGGAAACGGGAGCGCGTTCCACAGCGTGTCGATTACCTTCAACACCTTGTTCCTGTCGGAAAATTCAAGGATATAGGCTTCCTTGGCTCCCGGATACGGGCAACCGCATTCGACATCTGCCATCATTGCCTCGATGCAGGGCAGTTTCTTTACAAAGGCGTTGTTGTCGCAAGCGGTTATCACGCATTTTTCGTTGACATAAATCACATAATCGCCCATCATCTTGCGGCTGCGCACCTCTC
>CAYTCD010000048.1:10446-13523 GCA_964436335.1 uncultured Bacteroidaceae bacterium | reverse complement strand
TGTTGCGCATATGGCCGAAGGACACGTGCGTGCTTTGGTTTCCTTGCCGGTATCGGAAGAAAAACTTAGGGAACGGTATCCGGAATTTAAGAATCAGGCGATGACGGTGGCTTCTTCCTTTGGCGGCAATCCGTTCCGCCTGTTGCTCACCCGTGCCATGCGGCTCAGTTTCCTTACCTCCGTAAAAAGGGAGGATGCGGAAGCTTATCTGTCTGCCCAGCGTGTGGAACAGCGTATCATGGATCTGTATGCGGCCCTTAAGTCCGATTTCAGCCTTACCACGCCCCGTATCGCCGTGTTGGGCATGAACAGGGATTTGCGGTCGGATACTCCCTCTGGGGCCGATGAACAAACGCTCAAACCGCTTGTGAACCGTCTTTTTGAACAGGGAATCCCTGTGTTCGGACCCTATCCGGCACAGCGTTTCTTTAAGGAGACAGACCGTTATTCTTTCGATGCCGTGCTCTGCATGTATCGGGAACAGGCCGAAATGGTTTTCGATACATGCCCCAAGGAGGAATGCTGCTATTATACGGCATCCTCTCCCGTGATCCATCTTGAACCGGTATGGGATAATTTCGATACCGAAAGCGCCTTCCGTAGCCTTTTCCGTACCGTATGCCGGGCCATCGACATGGATGCAGCGCGGCAGCAATACAGGAAACTTACCGAAAATCCTTTGGGTTATCAGCATTCTTCCTCACGTAGGGCATCGTTCTACGACAATTGATAGAAAGTATCAGCACCCCAAGATGAAAACAACGCGTATCTCACTCGAAACATTGGCAGGGTTGGTTGGTGGCCGTGTTTATGGAACGCCCGCGGCGGACAAGGATTTTGTGGAACGGGTCCTGACCGACAGCCGCAGCCCTGAACCGTCACGGAACAGCCTTTTTGTGGCGCTTGTTACCCGAAAGGACGATGGGCATCGATATATAGGAGACATGTACGAATCGGGTGTGCGGGCATTTCTGGTTTCCCGCCGTCCCGATGTTCTGCCGGAGGATGCCGTCTTTATCGAAGTGGAAGATACCCTGCAAGCCTTGCAACAGTTGGCTTTATATCGTCGCCAAAGTTTTACAGGACCGGTGGTGGGCATTACCGGCAGCAACGGCAAGACGGTGGTGAAGGAATGGCTGTCTTACCTGCTGGGGTTCGATAAACATGTGGTGCGTTCGCCTCAAAGTTACAACTCGCAACTGGGGGTTCCCCTTTCGGTGTTGCAGATACAAGACCGATATGATATCGGTGTGTTCGAAGCGGGTATTTCCCGGCAGGGCGAAATGGAGCGTCTTGCCTATGCGATGCGCCCCACTGTCGGAATATTCACCAATATAGGGCCGGCGCACGATGCCGGTTT
This sequence comes from uncultured Bacteroidaceae bacterium, assembly GCA_964436335.1. Taxonomy (GTDB): domain Bacteria; phylum Bacteroidota; class Bacteroidia; order Bacteroidales; family P3; genus Pullibacteroides. Next base: position 12,163 of record CAYTCD010000048.1, on the reverse strand, counting down.
TCCCGACAGACAGACCAAGATAAACGAAAAATTGAAACTGTTCCGTTATGCCCGTCAGATCATCTATTGTGCCGATTATACGGAAATAGCCGAAGGTTTGGCTAAGGATAAGGATCTGACAGGTATTTCATGCCATACATGGTCTTTTTCGGAAAAGACACCGGCCGAACTGCAACTTTTGGAAAGCCCCGATGTTCCGGAGGGTACCATTTTGAAAGCCCGTTACGGAGAAGCGGAGATACAGATAGGGATACCTTTTTCTGACCGCGCCTCCATCGAAAACGCTATGCTCTGTTGGTTGTTCATGTTGGTGTCGGGTTACGAAAACACAGAAATAGCCCGCCGCATGAAAACCTTGCCTGTGGTGGAGATGCGTATGGAGATGAAGGAGGGAATAGGCGGGAGCTACATCATCAACGATGTTTACAATTCCGATTACAACTCGGTATGCATGGCGCTCGAATTTCTCTACCGTCATCACCGTCATCGTCCCAAATGCGTGATATTGTCGGATATCCCAGAATCGGGACGCGATGAAAAGGGGCTGTACCAAGATGTGGCGGATATCCTCCGCCGTCAGCAAACGGAAGAAACCGTCTGCATCGGTCCGTCTATGATGCGGCAGAAAGCCTGTTTCGCCGGCCTTGAAGTTCGTTTTTATCCCGATACGGATGCTTTTCTGGCTTCGTTCAACTTGCGGGATTATTACGGCAAGGCGGTGTTGCTCAAAGGGGCGCGTGCATTTCAGTTCGAGAAGATCGGGGCACGCCTACAGCAAAAGGTGCACGAAACGGTGCTGGAGGTGAACCTTACGGCTTTGGTGCACAACCTTAACTATTTTAAAGGATTGATGGAACCCTCCACCAAGATGATGGTGATGGGCAAGGCCTTTTCGTATGGCAGCGGCAGTCATGAAATCGCCGATATCTTGGAATACAACCATGTGGATTACGTGGCCGTAGCCTATCCGGACGAGGCCGTTTCGTTGCGCAACAACGGTATCCGTCTGCCTGTGATGTGCATGAATCCCGAAGACGAGGGTATGGAAACTGTTATCCGTTACGGTGTGGAACCGGTGATATACAGCCACCGTATTTTTGAAACCTTGCAGACGTATATGAATCGGATGGGCATAACGGAAAAGGCAAGCGTGGGCATTCATCTGGCATTGGATACAGGCATGCATCGGATGGGGATTGAAGAAAAGGATCTTGAGATCATGTTGGCCGCCCTGCAGAAAGAACCGCGTTGTCGCCTCAATTCGGTCTTTACGCATCTGGCTACGGCAGATATGCCCGAGATGGACACCTACACCCTGCAACAGTTGCAGACCTACAAACGTCTGAGTCAAAAAGTAACGGAGGCCTTTCCTTACAAGGTACTGCGGCACTGTCTCAATACGGCGGGGATTTTCCGTTTTCCCGAATACCGTTTCGATATGGTGCGTCTTGGCATAGGGCTTTACGGTGTGGGAACCGACGAAAAGATGCAGGCACATCTGGAAACGGTGAGTACTCTCAAAACGGTAATTTCCCAGATCCGTACCATTCCGGCCGGCGATGCGGTAGGCTATGGACGGCGTTTTGTGGCCGAACGCGAAACCAAGGTGGGCGTTATCGGCATTGGGTATGCCGATGGCTTGAACCGGCATTTGGGCAATGGAAAAGGCAAGGTATGGGTCAAAGGAAAACGGGTGCCTATCATCGGTAGCATCTGT